>NZ_JASGBY010000040.1:0-709 GCF_030053355.1 Pantoea sp. EA-12
TTAGCACGTCCTTCATCGCCTCTGACTGCCAGGGCATCCACCGTGTACGCTTAGTCGCTTAACCTCACAACCCACAGGCGTTTTTCAACGCATGCAAGCTGCAAGCATTTGAGAGACTCGAACACATCGTAAATTTCATTCTTATTACGGAGAATGAAAACGACGTGTCGTTTCAATTTTCAGCTTGTTCCGGATTGTTAAAGAGCATAATACTTCGCAGCACACCGTTGCCGGTACGCTCTGAAGTATTGTTTTGAGTCACTGTAATGGTGGAGCTAAGCGGGATCGAACCGCTGACCTCCTGCGTGCAAGGCAGGCGCTCTCCCAGCTGAGCTATAGCCCCATACAGTTACTGCAGAGACCATCTACTACCACTCACCAGGAGTCACATCCTTCTCACGAAGAATGTTAATTTCTTCTCAGGCAAGGCAAAGGGTCGCGACGTATAGCTGACTATACGAGCGGCGCTTTAACGCAGCATGAGGAGAAATTTGGTAGGCCTGAGTGGACTTGAACCACCGACCTCACCCTTATCAGGGGTGCGCTCTAACCACCTGAGCTACAAGCCTGTAGAGGTTTTTTCTGCTCGTTACTTTTCTATCAGACAATCTGTGTGAGCACTTCGCGGGAAAGTATCTTCAGGTAAGGAGGTGATCCAACCGCAGGTTCCCCTACGGTTACCTTGTTACGACTTCACCCCAGTCATGAA
>NZ_JASGBY010000004.1:0-414106 GCF_030053355.1 Pantoea sp. EA-12
GGGGCAGGTCGCGGCAGACCATGGATGGTCATCCGCGAACGGTCCGTCCGGCACGACGTGGAAGTCGAAGGTACCGCTTTAGCGGCGCGAGGACGGCCCAGAGGGGGCAGTAGTGGCGGCAGAGCCCGCACTGAAAAGAAAGGCCACTTATCAATAACCAGCCAGAGTTCTTAACTGACGAGCATTAGGCACAGGGGCGACCTTTAAGCCGTCTGCGTTATCAGCGGGCATAAAAAAGGCGCGAATGATCGCGCCTTGGGGAGTCGTGCAGGTGATGAATTAACGCTTCTTCTCCAGCACGCGATGGATCACGCTCGACAGTTCGTTGATCTCAAACTTCGCGACATAGCCATCCGCACCGACCTTGCGCACGTGATCTTCGTTGGCGCTACCGGAAAGTGACGAGTGGATCACCACCGGAATCTGGCGCAGGGTATCATCGCGTTTAATATTGCGCGTCAGGGTAAAGCCATCCATCTCTGGCATTTCCAGATCGGTCAACACCAAGGCGATCTTGTCGTGAATCGACTCGCCAGCCGCCGCCGCTTCTTTCTGCATATCGTTGATTTTTATCCAGGCTTCCAGCCCCGTGTTGTGCATGATGGCCGGTATGCCCATGCTTTTCAGGCCCTGTTCCAGTAGCTGACGCGCCACTTTGGAGTCCTCTGCTACGATCGCCACCTGACCTGGCTTCAAATTGAAATCTTTAGCTGTTTCTTCGCTTGGCTCGACACCACGTACAGAAGGAATGATGTCATAAAGAATTTGTTCAACGTCCAGCACCAGCGCCAGATTATTGCTCTCACCGTCGGTGTCGAGGCAGGCAATACTGGTGATGTTGCGGCTGCCGATACCGGCTTCCGCGGTGTGCACCTGGTTCCAGTCAAGACGCACGATGTTCTCCACCGATTCCACCGCAAAGGCTTGGGTGCTGCGGGCGTATTCAGTGACCAGCAGCAAGTTAAGACCGGTTTCCGGTTTACAGCCGGTTACCGCAGGCAGATCGATCACCGGGATAAACTGACCGCGAATGCTGGCCATGCCCAGCAGTGGAGATTGCATGCCTGCGGCACGGGTGATGGTCGGCATCGGTACGATTTCGCGCAGTTTAAACACGTTAATACCGTACAGCTCAGATTTGCCTTTCAGCTGATCGGAACCCAGGCGGAACAGCAGCAGTTCGAATTTATTGGAAAGCGCAAGGTTGGCGCGTTCATCGATCTCTTTCTGAAAATTATCCATCATGGCCTCAAGCAGAATCTGGGCGGGGTAAAGGGGCAATGATTAACTTATCGGCAGCGGGGGAAAAAAATGAAGGGGGAAGGGCAGAAATTTTGCGCGAGGACGAATGCCCTCGCGCAATAGCATTTACTTCAGCAAAATGGCACGCACGCTTTTGCCTTTGATCTTGCCTTCTTTCAACTTGATCAGCGCTTTCTTCGCCTGCGAGGCATCGATCGCTACATAAGCATGCGTCTGAGTCAGGTCGATCTTACCGATCTGATCGCCACTGAAACCTGCTTCGCCGGTCAGCGCGCCCAAAATATCGCCGGGACGAATTTTGGCTTTGCGGCCACCATCAATACACAGAGTCATCATGGTAGCGGGCAGTGCCTGTGCGGCTTTGCCTTTCAGCGTTGCGGAGGAGACCCAATTCAGTTTTTGGCTCAGATACTCTTCCAGCGCGTTGGCACGCGCCATTTCATCCGGGGCAACAAAGCTCACCGCCATGCCTTTCTCACCTGCACGGCCGGTACGACCAATACGGTGAATATGCACTTCGGGGTCCCACGCCAGCTGGAAATTCACCACTAAGGCCAGCGATTTAATATCCAGCCCGCGAGCCGCCACATCGGTGGCGATCAGCACACGAATACTGCCATTCGCGAAGCGGATCAGGACGCGCTCACGATCGCGCTGCTCCAGATCGCCATGCAGTGCCAGGGCGCTGATTTGACGATCGTTTAGCGCAGCGGCGATGTCATCGCATTCACGCTTAGTGTTGCAGAACACCACGCAGGATGCCGGTTGATGCTGGCTGAGCAGGGCGCTTAACAGGTTGCCACGCTCATGGGCGCTGGCTTCAATGAACTGCTGCTCGATGGCGGGCAGTTCCGCTTTATCTTCCGTGGCCACTGCCAGGGCATCACGCTGGAAACGCTGGCTGAGGCTGGCAATGGTGTCCGGCCAGGTGGCAGAGAACAGCAGCGTCTGGCGGGTGACTGGCGTGAAACCGATGATTGCTTCCATATCATCACGAAAACCCATCTCCAGCATGCGATCGGCCTCATCCAGCACCAGCGTTTGCAATACATTGAGATCGAGATTGTCACGCTTGAGGTGATCCAGAATACGGCCTGGTGTGCCGACCACGATATGAGGGGCGTGCACCAGCGAATCCCTTTGCGCACTCATCGGTTGCCCACCGCACAGGGTCAGAATTTTGATGTTGCGGGTAAACCGTGCTAGCTGACGCAGCACATTACTGACCTGATCGGCCAGTTCACGCGTGGGGCACAGCACCAGCGCCTGAGTCTGGAAGCGGCTGATATCAATGCGTTGCAGTAACCCGATACCAAAGGCGGCCGTTTTGCCGCTGCCGGTTTTCGCCTGCGCACGAACGTCGCGCCCTTCAAGAATGGCGGGCAGGGAAGCGGCCTGAATCGGCGTCATGGCGTCGAAACCCATCTCGCGCAGGTTGTCGAGTTGGCTGGCTGGGAGTTGCGTCAGGGTAGAAAAAGCGGTCACGGGAATGTCTCGAATAGCGGTCAGGATTGCGGCGGTCAGTCTGGCAGAAAGGGGCGGCATCGGCAATGCAAATTGCGTTATTGGTAACCTGTTGAAACCAATTAGCAGCGCAATCGATCGTTGGTTTTTTAATCTGAAATAGATGTAATGTTTTAATCAATTTCAGGGTGACATCAAAAAAGACCGATGAGGGTAAAAAGTCTTTCCTGATAAAAAAGGTGCAATTAGCGTTAATAAAAAGACTATATAACGTCGAATTGGCGTCTTTTTCGCCCATGTTACGCTTATGTGTCACTTAAGATGGGTAAAATTCCGATTAAAATAACCCACCGCTTTGCTTTATATTTAGCGCGCCATTTGGCAAACAATAATACATTCAGAGGTCTGACTTTGAGTCATTACGTCCAGGGACAGAACGAAGACATTCTGAAAATCGTCGGCCGCGCCGTGTTAACGCTGCATCTGCATGGAGAGACCTTATCATCTGATAAAGTCAGTTCCATGATTGCCTGTTACGCGGAAGAAGAGCCTGTTAGCGACGATGAAAACCAGCGCTTATATGCGCTGGCCATTCAGATGTTATCGTAAATCCAGCAACTCGCATGGGGCGCGTGTCGCCCATGTCTTTCGTTCATAAAGCCTCCTTCGGGAGGCTTTTTTTGTTTTTATACTGCGCATGCCCAGAGCCCCCCTGTCCCGATTCAAATGTTGTGAAGCCATGTACTGTCGTATCTCTCACCTTCCAGATAACCGGTAACATCCTCTTGAATCAAAAACATTGATTTAGGTCAATGTTAGTTCTCAATATTTCATTAAAGTAATGCGGCTGAACTGACGGAAATCATAGTCAAAACCAAGGAGGGTTGTTATGGGCGTATCTGATTTAGATGACATAGCTATCAGACTAGCTGAGGTGGTAGTTTCACCCGACACCGTTACAAGCATGATTAACGGCGCGTTGACGGTTCCCTTAGACTTGGGATACCTGGTGCTAGGGTATTTTAATACAGACTCGCGCTTTGCACATCAGACCCAGCGTATCCGCATGGCGGAGGCTATCCGCAATGACATCATGAACTACGATCATATCGTTAATGCGGTTAACATCATCCTTCGTGAGTTTGATAAACACCTGTCCAGAAACCAGCAGAACAAGGCTTATCGTACAGTGGTTTCTTCTATTGTCGGCCGCATGCTTGCCACTCATATCGCCTCAAAAATTGCCGGGGCTGTACTGGCCCGCACATCTTTCATCAGCGCCAGGTCGTCATCGAAAGTCATTAATCTCGTCTCGATGTTCCTGCTGGTGGGGGGCATGAGTGAACGCTCTATAAGAACATCGGAAACACTGGCCATTGAAGCGCCAGAAATTTATGAGCAACTGCGCCCGCACGATTACGACCTGACTTACTTCCTGTTTGAGCCTGCTGTTGCCCCGTTCGTTGAGGCCATTCATGTTGGGGTAACGCAGGGGCAACCCGCTTTTGATAAAATCATTGCTCGCGCTGAAGAGGAACTGAATGCCACTCATTAAGTTGCTGGGTCGTTTGTCAGACATGCTCTTGTTTAGCGTGATTGCCGTCTGGGATGTGATTGAGTCCGCCGTCTTTGTCGCGGGTGTCTTCGTTTGTTTCATGCTGCCAGTCGAATGGCCTTATAAGTTTTTGTATTTGGGGATATGGCTGTGTTCAACCTATGCCATATCTAAGCTCATCAGCAAACTGGATGAGCATAGAAGGAAAGTAAGATAATCAGCTAAAGGAGGATAGATGTGGCTAATCCAGCGTACTTATGGCTTACGGATGAAAATGGATCACCAATCCTCGGTGGATGTGAGGTGTTGGGCAGAGCTGGCTCAATTGAAATTAAATCGTTGTCTCACCACATGACGGTTCCTACTGACGGCCATACAGGAAGGTTGACTGGAACACGTATACACACGCCTATTCTGATTCAAAAGGAGTTTGACCGTGTTACGCCGTTTCTTTACCGGGCAATCAGCCTGGGAAACACGATGCAGACGGCAGAAATTAAAATGTACGAGACCAGCGCCGCCGGGGTTGAGGTCGAGTATTTCAACATTCTGCTGGAGAATGTGAAAATTACAGGTATGACACCCAGCCTGCACCCTGGCGCTGCAACAGGTACACACCTTGAGAATGTTGAGCTTCGCTATGAGTCAATCCAGTGGAAATATGTAAGTGGAAACATAATCTTCAAAGATTCCTGGAATGGGCGCTGCGTAGCGTAGCAATGCATAGTTAAACATTCCTTAGTCAGAGCAGGCCTGCCAGCACTTTAGGCGGGCTACGATAAACATAACCGAAGCGCCGGAGGCAGACCCGCTTGTAAGATGGTGTGGGACGAGGCTGATCGTGATAGCAGCCGCCATCCCATTTTAGGCGCTGAATACCGGCGTTCCATTATGGAAAGTGGCGCGCACCGGTGAGATACGGGCCACGGCTTCGGCAGAGCAGCTCGCCTCAACCAGCATCATGCTGGCCTCGTCCTGCACTTTTGGCCACTGGCGTTCGCCTTGGTTTGAGAGTGGCAAAATGCCGCCGGTAGCGATGTGCAACGCGCGGCTCAGGCCAAACTCATCGGAACCGCGATAGAGTTGAGCGTACAGGTTGGCTTTCTCCAGCATGCTGCCGGTGCCAAACGGTGACCAGTGATCGATAACGCTGTCGGTGCCGGTCATCACCGTGATGCCCGCCGCCTGCAGTTGCGGCAGTGGCATGGTCAGTTTGCCAATCGGTATGGTGGAGGCCACGCTCATCTGCTGCTCGGCCATACCTGCAATCATCTTATCCAACGCTTTGCCTTCCAGCGTGCCCAGCGCAAAACCGTGGCTGAGTGTCACTTTGCCTTTCAGCTGAGGGTTTTTGGCGATGGTATATATTGAATCGCAGCCACGCCCGATGGGGCGGTTTCGTGCAGGTGGATATCGACACCGCGATTAAAATCCAGCGCGATCTGGAACATCGCGTCCAGCGAGGCCTGCATGGCGCCATCGACGTTGGTAGGGTCCAGCCCGCCAACATACTGCACGCCCATCTGCATGGCTTCGCGCATCAGACCATCGACCTTTGAGTGCAGCAAGCCGTGCTGCGGGAACGCTACGATCTCGCAGGGGAACTCAGGGTGATTAGCCAGTGCCAGTTTTAAGTGCTCAAGGCTTTGCAGGCCGCTGACCGGATCGATATTGCAATGGCTGCGCGCTTCCGTGGTGCCTTTACTGTGCAGCAGCCCAATCAGGGCTTCGGCGCGCGCTTGGGAAGTGGGCAGCAGCTGCGGTATCAAGATCTGCTCACGGGCAATCATATCCATGATGGCTTTGCCCTGACGCGGGCGCGGTGCTTCCCAAGGCCCACTGTAAAAGGTCTTGTCCAGATGAATATGCATATCGCGGGTGCGTGGCAGTAATAGTGCGCCGTTGGCATCCCACTGCGGGATGGCGCTGTTGCGCGCTGTGCTGGCGGCATCGATGGCGGCGAATTTACCGTCTTTTATGGTGATGTCATACAGCGCGGTGTGCGTGGCGATAATGTCGTTACCGTCGCGCTCAAAGCCCTCTTCGAGTCGGACGTTAAGGATTTGGTAATGGGCTACACGCGGTGGTGGCGTCTTCACCTGAGGTGCGGCGGTTGAACCTGTTTGTGCGGCCGCGCTCATCCCGGCAGCCAACAGGCTACCGGCGGCTGTGAGGCGCACACCCTGGCTGATAAAATCGCGACGGCTGGCAGAAGTGAGAGGCATCAGAGGCTCCAGTCAATAAAGAAAAAGCTAATCTGGCAAAACCTGGGCCGCTGCGCTGCGATATTTCCCACTGCTGATCAGTGGAAAAATCACTGCCAGGTTAAATGGCAAAACTCAACCAGTGCGGCCGCCAGCGACTGCTGTAGAGCGTCCTGCGGTAAGCGACAAAACAGCGCCAGCTCGAAATGATTAACCGGTGGCAAACCATCGGACTCATCAAGCACACGATGCCCCGGCAGGCGACAGCTGGCGGGCAACAACGTCAAGCCCAGTCCAGCGGCGCTGGCGCTGGCGAGTGCGACTAAGCTGGCACTGCTGTAGCTGATGCGCCAACTGCGGCCGAGCGTATCCAGCGTCTGGCACATCTCCTCGCGATACAGCCCCAGTTGCGGAAACACCACTAAAGGCACCGGCGTTTGCTCAAAGCAGGGATGTTCGGCACTGTCCAGCCACAGCAGTGGCTCCAGGCGCGAGGCGAGAGGGCGTTCACCACCGGGCTGCTTGATCAACATGATATCCAGCTCTTCACGCTGCCAGGCGCGATGGAGATCAACATACATCCCGCTCATCACATCGAGGCGCAGTTGCGGATGTTCACGGCTAAACTGCGCTAACAACCCTGCGGTGGGTGCGGCAAAATCCTCGGGTACGCCCAGGCGCATGACGCCATCGCGCCATTTATCGCTCAGCACATCATGCGCTTCGCCATTCAGGGCAATAATTCGACGGGCATAGCCGAGCAGTTTTTCGCCCTCTTCCGTGAGTACTACCTGATGCGAAGTGCGCTCCAGCAAGGCTTTGCCGACCATCTCTTCTAACCGACGTACCTGCTGGCTGACGGTGGATTGTGACAGGTGCACCCGCTCAGCGGCGCGGGTGAAGCTGGCCGTTTCACACACGGCGACAAAGCTCAGCAGTTGCTGCGGGGTAAACATCGGCTGACGATTCATTTTTCCACTGTTCACTATGGTGTTATTTCATTTCCAAATAGTATCGATTGCTGCGACCCTGACAACCTATTTTCAGCAGGATTGTGTATGAATCGACATTATTACGGACTAACACTCGGCGCTTTAGTGCTGGCTGGGCTGAATATGCGTCCGTTTCTCACTTCTCTTAGCCCATTGCTCGGTCAGTTGCGTCAGGTCATGGAGCTCTCTTCACTGGCTGCGTCTTTGTTACCCGCCATACCGATGATGATGATGGGCGCGGTGGCGTTAGCCGGTGCGTCTCTGATGCAGCGCTTTCCTCTCCAGCGGTTATTGATTGCCGGTCTGGCTTTACTGTTTGTCGCACTGATGGCACGCAGCAGCATTCAAACGGGCACAGAGTTAGTGATCAGTGCGCTGTTCGCCGGCCTTGGGGTGGGCGTTGTGCAGATGGTGATGCCGGGGTTGATCCGCCAGCGCTTTGCCAAACACAGTGCAGCAATCACCGGATTATGGGCCGGCGCGCTGATGGGCGGCGGTGGATTGGGGGCGGCGCTCTCACCCTGGCTGAGCGCGCATTTCAGTTGGGAAAGCGCGCTGTCTGGCTGGGCGCTACCGCCCATACTGGCGATGGCGCTGTGGCTAACCGTGCGCGTTCCTGCGGCGCAAAGTGTGGAAAAAATCACACTACCTACATTGTGGCGTCAACCGCGCGCCTGGTCGCTGGCGCTGAGCTTTGGCTTGGTGAATGGTGGCTACGCGACCTGCGTCGCCTGGCTGCCGGATGCCTATCATCATCTGGGCTGGTCAGCGCAGGCGGGTGGTTCACTGTTGGGGGCGATGATCCTGTGTCAGGTGGCGGGCGCGTTGCTGATGCCGCTGCTGGCGCGTAAGGCGGATCGTCGACCTCAACTGATTATCAGTCTGGTTTGCCAGTTGGTGGGTATGTGCGGATTCCTGTTTGCACCGCTGTTGGCACCCTGGTTGTGGGCGGCGATTGCCGGTTTCGGCCTCGGCGCTGCATTTCCGCTTGCCATGGTACTGGCGCTGGATCATTTACCACATCCCCAGGCCGGTGCGCGTTTGGTGGCGTTTATGCAGGGAGCTGGCTTTATTATCGCGGGTTGCATGCCGTTTATCGCCGGGCAGTTGCAGGCATTGACCGGCAGTTTCAACAGCGTGTGGATGATGCAAGGTGCGGTAACGCTCGGACTGATCGCGCTCAATTTGCGTTTTCATCCCCACAGTTATCGTCGGGCCTTTGGTCAGACAGGATGTTGATTGGTCCTACCAAATGAATTGAAATGTTGCCGCATCGTCACATAACACGAATAATCACGCCATCTCCGTTGCTTTAGGTTAACAATACATTAACCATCTGGCACCAGAAAGCCCCACACTGCATTTTGGTCCTACCAATTTCAGTGAGCAGAAGGGCAAGACCTGCGGCGCAAACCTGCATTGCCGTTGCGCCGTACTCATCTGGTAACCTCTGGAGAAAATGGCATGCTGGTGTGGCAACAAAACTACGATCCGCTCAACAATCTGTGGCTTTCCAGCCTGGTGGCGGTGATCCCCATCGTATTCTTCTTTTTCGCCCTGATTAAGCTCAAGCTGAAAGGCTATCAGGCGGGAACCGCCACGGTTGCCATTGCGCTGCTGGTGGCGCTGTTCCTGTATGGCATGCCGTTGGGCCAGGCGCTGGCCTCCGTGGTTTACGGTTTTCTGTATGGTCTGTGGCCGATTGCGTGGATCATCGTGGCAGCGGTGTTTGTCTATAAAATCTCGGTGAAGACCGGCCAGTTCGACATCATCCGCGCCTCCATTCTGTCGATCACGCCGGATCAGCGCCTGCAAATGCTGATTGTTGGCTTCTCATTCGGTGCCTTCCTGGAAGGGGCGGCGGGCTTTGGTGCGCCGGTGGCGATCACCGCTGCGCTGTTGGTGGGATTGGGCTTCAATCCGCTGTATGCGGCGGGTCTGTGCCTGATCGTCAACACCGCGCCGGTGGCATTTGGCGCAATGGGGATTCCGATCATTGTCGCGGGTCAGGTCACTGGACTCGACAGCTTCCAGATCGGCCAGATGGCCGGTCGCCAGCTGCCGTTCCTCACCATCATCGTCCTGTTCTGGATCATGGCCATTATGGATGGCTGGCGTGGGATTAAAGAGACCTGGCCTGCGGTAATCGTGGCCGGTGGTTCCTTTGCTATTGCGCAGTTCCTGAGTTCAAACTTTCTCGGTCCAGAACTGCCGGATATCATTTCGTCGCTGGCTTCACTGATCTGTCTGACGCTGTTCTTGCGTCGCTGGAAGCCGGTGCGTATCTTCCGCTTTGATGAGAAAACGGCTGTTGACCCCACACAAACTCCTCAACGTTACACGTTGGGCCAGATTGTGCGGGCGTGGATGCCATTCCTGTTCCTCACCGCCACGGTGACACTGTGGAGCATTCCGCCGTTCAAAGCGCTGTTTGCGAAAGGCGGCGCGATGTATGAGTGGGTGTTCAGCGTACCTGTGCCGTTACTGCATGAGCTAGTGGCGCGTATGCCGCCAGTGGTGAGTGCCGCCACGCCTTACCCGGCAATTTTTAAATTCGACGTGCTGTCAGCCACCGGTACCGCTATTTTGGTGGCGGCGATATTGTCGGTGATATGGCTGCGTATGAAACCCGCTGCTGCGATCCAGACCTTCGCCGAAACGCTGAAGGAGTTAGCGCTGCCGATTTACTCGATTGGTATGGTGCTGGCGTTCGCCTTTATCTCTAACTATTCCGGTTTGTCTGCCACACTGGCATTAGCGCTGGCGCACACCGGTAATGCCTTTACCTTCTTCTCGCCGTTCCTTGGCTGGCTGGGCGTGTTCCTCACCGGATCTGATACCTCTTCAAATGCGTTGTTTGCTGCGTTGCAGGCCACCACCGCGCAACAGATTGGTGTATCCGATGTGCTGCTGGTGGCAGCGAACACCACCGGCGGTGTGACCGGAAAAATGATTTCGCCACAGTCGATTGCGATTGCCTGTGCCGCCGTAGGGTTGGTCGGCAAGGAGTCGGATCTGTTCCGCTTTACCGTCAAACACAGCCTGATCTTCACCTGCATGGTGGGCGTTATCACCACGCTTCAGGCCTATGTTTTAACCTGGATGATTCCATGACAGACAACACGCCGCGCTTAGCGGATACGCTGCGGGCGCGATTGCGCGCCTGGATTGACGAACACCAACTGGAGCCCGGCATGCGCTTGCCGGCCGAGCGCCAGCTGGCAGCGGAGTTCGGGGTGTCGCGCTCGTCGTTGCGAGAGGCGATCCAGCAGTTAATCAGCAGCGGCGTGTTGATCAGTAAACGCGGAGGTGGCACCTGGCTGTGTGAACCGCAGGAGCCCTGGTCGGAACAGCGTATTGTCGAGCCGATTCGCCAACTGTTGGCTGACGATCCTGATTACCGCTGGGACATTCTGGAAGCACGCCACGCCATCGAAGCCAGTACCGCCTGGCACGCCGCACTGCGTGCCACTGAAGCCGACAAAGAGAAGCTGCGCCTGGCTTTTGACGCGCTGCTAAAAATGCACGACTGCGACGATCCCGACCTCGCCGCGCAAGCGGATCTGCGCTTCCATCTCGCTATCGCGGAAGCCTCACACAATGTCGTGCTGCTGCAAACCATGCGCGGCTTTTTTGATCTATTGCAGTCTTCAGTGCTGGATAGCCGCCAGCGTATGTATACCCAGCCGGTGATTTTTAATCGCCTCAATGAACAGCATCAGGCGATGTTCGATGCGGTGATGGCCGGTGATGCTGAGGCGGCCCGCCAGGCGGCGATGGATCACCTTGGCTTTGTGCACACCACCTTGAAATCGCTCCATGAAGATGAAGCGCGGCAGGCGCGTATTACCCGTCTGCCGGGCGAGTCCCCGGATAATCGTAAGGAAAAAAACTGATGATCATATCTGCTGCCAGTGACTACCGCGCCGCGGCGCAACGCATCCTGCCGCCATTTTTGTTTCACTATCTGGATGGTGGTGCGTACGCCGAGCACACGCTAAAGCGCAATGTTTCGGATCTGTCGGACGTGGCGCTGCGTCAGCGCGTGCTGAAAAACATGTCCGATCTCAGTCTGGAAACCAAGCTGTTCAATGAAACGCTGTCGATGCCGGTGGCGCTGGCGCCCGTAGGGTTGTGCGGCATGTACGCACGCCGGGGGGAAGTGCAGGCGGCGCGTGCAGCGGCATTGAAAGGGATTCCGTTCACACTCTCCACCGTCTCACTGTGCCCGATTGAAGAGGTGGCACCGGCTATCAACCGTCCCATGTGGTTCCAGCTCTACGTGCTGCGGGACCGTGGCTTTATGCGGAATGCGCTGGAACGCGCCAAAGCGGCCGGGTGCTCTACGCTGGTGTTCACGGTGGATATGCCTACGCCAGGCGCACGCTATCGCGATGCACACTCGGGCATGAGCGGTCCAAATGCCGCGATGCGTCGATACTGGCAAGCCGTTACGCATCCACAGTGGGCGTGGGATGTGGGTTTGCACGGGCGTCCGCACGATCTGGGGAATATTTCCGCTTATCTCGGCAAGCCCACCGGACTGGAAGATTACATCGGGTGGCTGGCGAATAACTTTGATCCTTCCATCTCATGGAAAGATCTGGAATGGATCCGCGAGTTCTGGGATGGCCCGATGGTTATTAAAGGGATTCTGGACCCGGAAGATGCCCGTGATGCGGTGCGCTTTGGTGCGGACGGCATTGTGGTTTCTAACCACGGCGGACGTCAGTTGGACGGTGTGCTTTCATCAGCACGCGCATTACCGGCGATTGCCGATGCAGTGAAGGGCGACATCGCCATTCTGGCGGACAGCGGCATCCGCAACGGTTTAGATGTGGTGCGCATGATCGCTCTCGGTGCTGACACCGTGCTGCTGGGACGCGCCTTTATTTATGCGTTAGCCACGCACGGCCAGCGCGGCGTTGAGAACCTGCTGAATCTGATCGAGAAAGAGATGAAAGTGGCGATGACACTGACTGGCGCGAAGACCATTGCTGAGATCACGCGCGATTCGCTGGTGCAGGCGAATGCATTGTTGAGCGAAGCGGGACTGAGTCCAGCACGCCCCCGCGCGGTGAGCTGAAAAAGCAAAAGGAGTGGTCTTGTCTATACTGAATACCTGTCTGACTAACAGGAGGAATGACATGACCATTCATAAGAAAGGATCGGCCCATTGGGAAGGCGATATTAAAGGGAAAGGTACAGTGAGTACGGAAAGCGGCGTGCTGAGCAATCAGCCTTACGGTTTCAATACCCGCTTTGAAGGTGAAAAGGGGACTAATCCGGAAGAGCTGATCGGTGCTGCACACGCTGCGTGCTTCTCCATGGCGTTGTCACTGATGCTCGGTCAGGCTGGCCATCCTCCGAAAAGTATCGATACCACGGCGGATGTCTCGCTGGACAAAAAGGGCGAAGGTTTTGCCATAACCAAAATCGCGCTCACCAGTACCATCGCGCTACCAGGCATTGAAAGCGCGAAATTTGATGAGATTATTCAAAAAGCCAAAGCGGGTTGCCCTGTCTCTCAAGTGCTGAATGCAGAAATCAGTCTGGATTATACTCTGAATAATTAATCGCCCTTACAAGTTACCAGAGCTAGAATAGCGATGTGCCTCAGGGCGCATCGTTGCTTTCTGCCGTCTGGAGGATGCGTGGCAAAAAAACTGGCTGCGACAAAACACTGGAAGATGATTGTGGTGCTGCTGTGCATCTGCGGCGCGCTGATGCTGATTCGCTGGGCTGCAATGATATGGGGCTAAAAGATTGGGTATGCCGCCATAAGCTCGGGGTATTAGTGATGGTGATTTTGGTACTGGAAGGCGTGCACTATCTGCTGACGGCGTCATGGCTGCCGTGGCAGCTGGGCTAATCCATTACGCGTATTCGTTGTCCGGCTGACGAACGTTACGCACGCTGCTGCGTGCAATGCGATACGCCTTGCGTGGGTCTCCCGCCACGAACTCAAAGGTGGGCGAGTAGTAGAATGGCAACCAGCCGCCGAAGCCGCTTTCCCACTCCCAGCGCACCGGGCAGGGCCAGAGAATGCCATCATACAAAATGTAATAAACCCAACGTCCGTTTGGACGACGGGGGCGAGTAGTCTTCATGGGATTCATAACGATAATAGTGTAAAGCAGCTTATATTTTGGACGCGATACGCCAATGTTGCAATGCCGTTTGGCTTATTTTTTGTACAGCATAAATAAAATGGCACCGAATCAACGGTGCACTTCACCGCACAGCAGGACCACATTAGGCCGGACTTTATGGATACGGTCGGCCATCTGTTCACAGGCCACTTTGGTTGGGTAGATGCGTTCTGACACCGGCAAAGCGTCACAGGCATCGTGTCCACACGCGCTCACTAACAACACAAAACCAATCAGCATGATCGGACTCCTTTAACACGTTCCTGATGGTACGGAATCGGTGGCTGTTTGTTCCTTTTTTTGATCCAGTATAGCCAAACGCAACGGGAGTCAATTATCTCCTTGAGCGGCTTTCTGTTTTGAGCGCTGAGATTATAACCAACCGGACGCGCATCAGCAGTACGATCTGGGCTAAACTGTGCGGCCCTGACAAAAATGATGAGTGAGTAACCGATGTCGAACGAAATTGCCCATCCGGACAGCAGCCCGAAACAAGCCGCGCTGCAACTGGTGATTGAGCTGGTACGTGCCGGAAAATTAAGCCCGCTGCATGGAGATGCTTCCAACATGATTTCTATCTACGAGCAGTTCAAAGCCCATTTCGAGGCAGAGAAGGCGTAACGCAGCTCGTTCCCACTCCTTCCTGTGGCGGCGCAATTTATCGCGCACGCGAATAATGGCGTATAGCCTCTCCGGTATTCGCCATTCATTGCGCCGCTACACTATTAAATTCCCATTTATTTTTCCCTTCTGAGTTTTGATATTTCTCACAGTTCCTGTAACCAAATCTGAAACCGGTTGCAGAAAATCTTTGCTGTGTGTATTCGTTAATTAAAACCCACATGGAGGATTGAACAATGCCAAAGATTTTACTGTGCTGTGCCGCTGGGATGTCTACCAGCATGGTGGTGCAGAAGATGGAGAAGGCCGCCAAAGCGCAAGGCGTAGAAGTGGAGATAAAAGCCGTTGGTATTGAAGAGTTTAATGAACAAATTGCTCACTATGATTGCTGCTTGTTAGGGCCACAAATCAAATACAAGCTCGCTGACTTCCAACCGCTGTCTCAGCAATTAAATAAGCCAATATCCGTTATAAATAGCATGGATTACGGCATGATGAATGGCGAGAAAATATTAAATGATTCACTAAAACTGATTCACGCCTGATCGCTAAACTGCACGAAAAATAATAGTCATCGCCTGCGACTCAGCGCGCAGGCTTATTCTCTGTTTGCCTGATGCAAGGAGCTCGCGTATGAGCAGCATAAGCGAATCAGTATTTGGTGTGATTGAAAACCGTATTAGCCCACTCGCAGGACGGCTCTCCAGCCAGCGTCATGTGATCGCCATCCGTGATGGCTTTATCGCTTCCATGCCTTTCCTGATCGTCGGCTCATTTATGCTGTTGTTTGCCCATCCGCCTTTTTCTGCTGACAGCTCGTGGGCGTTCGCGCAGTGGTGGCTCGGTATGGTGCAAGCCCATGAAGAGCAGATCATGATGCCGTACAACATGACCATGGGCATTATGGCGCTCTACATCGCCAGCGCCATCGCCTACAACCTCGCCACCAGTTACAAGATGAACGGTTTCATGGCTGCCAGCCTTTCACTGATGGCGTTTCTGGTGGTCGCGGCACCGCAAAACGGCAAAACGTTGCCAGTGGGATCGCTGGGCGGTGAGGGCATTTTCACCGCCATCCTGGTGGCGCTGTTTGCTACTGAGTTGATGCACTTCCTGCAGAAGCACAACATCGGCTTCAAGCTGCCGGAGCAGGTGCCACCGAAAATCCGTCAGTCCTTTGATTTGCTGATCCCGATTATTGCCATTTTCATCACGCTGTTTCCGCTCAGCTTATGGGTGCAGGCCCAGTTCGGCATGTTGCTGCCTCAGGCGATCATGGCGATTTTCGCCCCCATTATCTCCGCCTCTGATTCGCTGCCTGCGGTGCTGGTGGCAGTGTTGCTGTGCCATATGTTGTGGTTTGCCGGTATCCATGGCGCGGTGATTGTCGGCGGTATTTTGCAGGCATTCTGGCTGACCAACCTTGGCCTTAATCAGCAGGAACTGAACGCGGGCCAGCCTATCACTCATGTCTTTATCGAGCCGTTCTGGCAGTTCTTTATCGTGATTGGCGGTTCGGGATCGACCATGGGTCTGGTGCTGCTTTATCTGCGCAGTCAATCTGCGCATCTGCGTTCGATTGGCAAACTCAGCATTGTGCCCAGCATGTTCAACATCAACGAACCGGTGATTTTTGGTTCGCCGGTGGTGATGAATCCCATTCTGTTTATCCCGTTTATCTGTGCGCCGCTGGTCAATGCGGTGATTGCCTGGACGGCCACCAAAACTCACCTGATCAATCACGTGATCTCACTGGCACCCTGGACGACACCCGCACCGATTGGTGCCGCCTGGTCTACCGGCTGGGACTGGCGTGTGATCGTGCTGATTGCGGTGCTGGTGGCGATTGCCACCCTGATCTACTACCCGTTTTTCAAAATGTACGAGCGCCAGTTGTTGCAACAGGAGTTGGAGCAAAGCGCCGCCGCACAACCGATTAAGGAGTAATAAATGGAGATTGATGAGAGCACGGTAATGGAGCTGATCATTCAGGCGGGCGAAGCACGCTCGTGTTCCATGGAAGCGCTGCGCGCGGCGCGAAAGCAGGATTGGGCACGAGCCGATGCGATGTTGACGGATGCCACCGCCGCTGCCAAGGCCGCCCACCGTATTCAGACCGAGTTGATTGGCGCTGACGAGGGCTGCGGCAAAATTCCCGTGAACCTCATCATGGTGCACGCGCAGGATCATTTGATGAACGCCATGCTGTGTCGTGAGCTGTCGGAGGAAATTATCCAACTGCGGCGCGAGCTGGCCGCACGTTAACAGGAGGTAGGCATGCAACATCCAACATTGGGCGCGTTTCCTGACGGTTTTCTCTGGGGCGCATCCACCTCAGCTTATCAGGTTGAAGGTGCATGGAACGAGGATGGTAAAGGGCCCTCGGTGATAGATAAAGCCCAGTTCCATCAAGATATTACCGACTTCACCGTCACCAGCGATCACTATCATCGTTTTAAACAGGACATTGCGCTGCTGGCGGAGATGGGATTAAAAACTTACCGCTTCTCGATTGCCTGGAGCCGTCTTTACCCCGAAGGCGACGGTGAGCTTAACGCCGCGGGCGTCGCCTTTTATCAGCAGTTGATTGATGAGATCTGTCGGCACGGCATCGAACCATTGGTGACACTCTATCACTTTGATTTGCCGTGGGCGCTGCAACAGCAAGGCGGCTGGTCCAATCGTCGTACCGTGGCGGCGTTTGAACGTTTTGCTATCACCTGTTTCGAGCAGTATGGCAAACAGGTGAAATACTGGCTGACGATTAACGAACAGAACATGATGATTTTAAAGGGCGAGGTGATTGGCACGTTGCCGCCAGGCACAGCAGATCCGCAGAAAACGCTGTATCAGCAAAACCATCACATGATGCTGGCGCAAGCCAAAGCGATGATTGCCTGCCATCAGCGATTACCCCATGCGAAAATTGGCCCAGCACCAAATATCTCCTGCATCTATGCGGCCAGCTCACGACCTGAAGATGTGCTGGCGGCCGACAACTTCTCAGCGATCCGTAATTGGCTGTATCTCGATCTGGCGGTGCACGGGCGATACAACCACGTGGTGTGGGCCTTCCTGCAGCAGCGTGGCTGGTTGCCGACGATTGAAGCCGATGATATGGCGGTAATTGCCGCTGGGAAGCCGGATTTTATCGCCTTCAACTACTATGCATCAGCCACCGTGAGCGCCGACATGCCAGACGTGGATCGGGGCGAACTCAACAGTAAACAACGCGCCGATCAGCAGATGGCAGGCATTGATAAATCGGTATACGTCGGTTGCAACAATCCGCATCTCAAACAGAATCAGTTCGGCTGGTATATCGACCCGGTGGGGTTCCGCATTACCGCTCGGCAAATTTATGCGCGCTATGCGCTGCCGCTGATTGTGACAGAAAACGGCTTAGGCGCTTTCGATACTTTAGAAGCGGGCAATAAGGTGTATGACGATTACCGCATCACCTATCTGCGCGAGCACATTGCGCAGCTACAGCTGGCGATTGCGGATGGTGTTGAGCTGTTTGGCTATTGTCCGTGGTCAGCGATTGATCTGGTGAGTACGCATCAGGGCATCAGCAAGCGGTATGGCTTTATTTACGTTAACCGCGATGAACATGATTTGAAGGATCTGGCGCGTTTTCGCAAAAAAAGCTTCTTCTGGTACCAGCAGTTGATTCGCAGTAACGGCGCAACATTAGACCAGCAAGTGGAGTACTAAACGTAGCGGCGTCATGGCCTCAGACGATGTGCCCTTTTTGACAACACGCACTGACGTTGATGAGGCCGCACGGGGCAGGCGTCCGTAGCGCTGAACGGAGCAAGTCTGCCAGGAGAGCCCGCAGGACGCGGGCAAAGGTGGCGCCGTTATAAATACGGACCATCCGCCACGGAAGCGCGCTCAATCAACCGGCCGCTGAACGGGGGCAAGGGATGGATCGCTTCCCCCTCCAGCATCGCCACTAACTGGGCCAGGGTGTGCTGAATCATCTCGGCAACCGGTACATGCACGGTGGTCAGCGGTGGCAGGAAAAATTCGGCCATGCGGATATCATCAAATCCCATCAGCGATACATCCTGCGGTAGCCTCTTACCCGCAGCATTTAGCGCCAGCGCGGCGCCAATCACCATATCATCATTGCTCGCCATCAGAGCGCTAAAAGAGACACCCGTTGCCAGCAACTGCTGTGCCGCCTGCTGGCCGCTGTTCGGCGTCCATGCGCCAGCCATCACACGCGCGGGTTCCAGCGCTAACCCATGCAGCGCCAGTGCCTGCTGATATCCCGCCAGGCGCGCGGCGGCAGTCGGTGAACCCGGCAAACCCGTGATAAAGGCAATCTCATGGTGGCCGCGCGCAATCAGATAACTTACGGCATCAAAGGTATTCTGCTGATGTGTCGCCCACACGCAGTGGTCGGCATGGCGTTGTAGCTGGCGATTGACCACCATTATAGGAACATCGTGCTGCTCAATAATGGCTTCCAGCGCGGCGGTATCCAGGAAGCGCGGATAGATAATAATGGCGTCGCAGCGTAAATCGAGTAGAAACTCAATCGCCGCCCGTTCGTCATCAGCAGAGGTTTTACCATCGGCGAGAATCAGCTGGCGGCCATAGTTATTGGTCAACGTCGCGGTCTGGTAGAGCAATTCGCTGAAGTAGGGTCCGTTAAACAGAGAGTGCGTGACAATCAAGCCAATATTTTGCGACTTCTGCGTCGCCAGGCTGCGCGCCAGTAGATTGGGCCGGTAACCCGTCTCCTCAATGGCCTTGAACACTTTCTGCTGCGTGGTTTTGCTAACGTAGCGATTGCCCGCCAACACGCGCGACACGGTCGCTTTGGAGACACCGGCCTTGCGGGCCACATCCAGCATGGTAATCATCGACTTTCCAGACCATCAATCCATATCGCATAAACAGCGATACTACCTGAAAGCACTGAAAAAATTGAAGGGAACGTTAAGAAACAGTGAGCGAGATCAGGCGTAAAACCAGGCGGGCAGGATAGCGATCAGGTTATTGAGGGTATGCAGAAAGATCGGCAGCGCCAAGCTGTTGCTGCGCAAACGCGCATAGCATAACAGCAGCGAAAACAGCGTCAGTGCCACGATGGTTTCCCAGTGCACATACTGGGTATGCATGGCGGCAAACAGCAGCGAGGTGAGTAACATGCAGGCGAAGCGGCTTTTCGGTGCCCACAACAGAAATCCTTGCAGCAGGAAGCCGCGGAACAACACTTCTTCAAACACCGGCGCCAATAATACGGCTGTCAGCAGCAGAATTAGCATAGAGCTGCGGCCCTGCTGGCTTTGCGCAATCAACCACCCTTCGGGCTGTAAGAACTGTGTTTGTGCCACCATCAACGCCACCAAGGCGCCGACAAAAAGCAGCGCCTGACCGGGACGCAAATACCCTAGCGGAATATCCGTGCGGCGCTGGCAGTAGAAGCGGTACAGCGGATAAATTACGGCGAATTCAAACAGGCAGAGCACCGGCACCAGCAAACCGTTGTTACGCAGCGCCCCGTAGTTGGGAAACAGCGTAATCAGCATGGTCACGATGTAATACACCACAAAGCTGGCAGCGTAGAACAGCGTCAACGTAACCTTGTCGGATTGGGTGTCCATAGTCGGCTCAATGGGCAGAAGAAAGCGCATAGTAGCAATGCCGATCATCGCTGTCGAGATAGCCCGGCAGAGAATTGCATCGCTCAAATATTCCACCGTTAGGGCTAAATCTGTGGCGCTCTGCGCCGATAATCGAAAAAACCATTACAGGGACCGGGCATCACCGGTCCTCTCTTTTTGCTGCTTCTGTTTTGCGAGCATAATGCATGAATTCTGAGTATCACCGACACGCTACCTTGCCAACCAGGGCAAACATGGAAGCGCACACGGTTCGGGTAACGCGGCGTAGCCTGCGCACCTTAACCTCGCTGCTATTTGGCGTGCTATTGCTTTCGGTTGTGATGGTGCTGGTGATTGCCCATCGACAAAACAGTGATTCGATGCAGCAGGATGTCAACCTGATGCGCCGGGCTTGGCAGCAGCAGCAAGAGCAGATGATCATCGATGTGCGTGACTATGCCAACTGGGGTGAGGGTTGGAAAAACCTGCATCTGACGGTGAACAAAGTCTGGGCGTGGGATGAGGAGAATTTTGGTCCCAGCCTTTACAAGGAGTATCACTATGACGGCGTGTTTGTCATAGATGGCAACGGGAAAACGCGCTACGCCATCGTCGACGGCAAATTGTCCGAGACCTCACTAGAGAGCTGGCTGGGCGGACAAACGCCTTTGCTGCTGGCGGCGGCGCGCAAACAGCCAGAAGAGGGTATCACCCGCAATGTGATTATCAATGAACAGCCCGCACTGGTGGTGGCTGCGCCAATAACACCAGGCAAAGTTCCCAACCTCCCCACCATCCCCGGTCCCTCATCCGTGATGATCTTCGTTAACATCCTGACGCCGGGCAAATTGCAAGTACTGGGTAAATCCCTCAATGTCGTTGCCCCACGCATCGCCAGCAGCCTGGACGATGCACTGGAAGAGCCGCGTCTGGTTGAACCGGTGATTCAAGGCGAGCCGCTGGTATTGCGTTGGGAAGCGAAAAATCCTGGGTTTGGTGTCATCTGGTTGATGATGCCGCTGCTGCTGTTTACCGTGCTGGCTGTTGCGCTGGTGACACGCCGCGTGATTCGCCATGCGCTGCACAATGCAGTGATTTCCGACCGTCGCTATGAAATGCTCGCCGTTAGCCAGCGTGAACTGGCCAACAGTGAGGAACGTTTTCGCGATCTGGCTGAAGCGGCGTCGGACTGGATTTGGGAAGTTGACGATCATGGCCGCCTCAGCTATCTCTCTTCACGCTTTGCGGCGGGAACCGGGCATGATGTAAAGAGCTGGATCGGACGTCCACTCGATCAGCTGTTGAGCCATCCCAGCCATTCGCTGGTGGCGTGGTTACTGCGTCAGGGCGATGAAATACAGCATGTGCCTTTGCGCTGCCAGTTTATGGCCGCCAACGGTGAGCGTCGCATTGGTGAGCTTTCAGCTAAAACCATTCGCCGCAACGGGCTGCGCGCCGGTTTTCGCGGTACCGTGTCAGACATCACGCATGAAGTGGACGCTGAGGCGCGAATTCAGTTCCTGTCCCGACATGACATGCTCACCGGTCTGGCCAACCGCATCCAGTTGCAGGAGTTCCTTACCACTCATCTGGAAACGGCGAGCGATGACGATCCGCTGTTTGTTATCAGTTTCGATCTCGATCAGTTCAAACCGATTAATGACACTTGGGGTCACACCGTGGGCGATCTGGTATTGAACGAAATCTCGCAGCGGCTGAAAAACCTGATCGCGCCGAATGAACTGGCGGCGCGCCTGGGCGGCGACGAGTTTATTTTAGTGCTGCGTGAGTCGACACGTGCAGCGGTGGAATATCGCTGTCGCGCACTGCAACGTGCCGTGCATCAACCGATCATCAATGATTCACACCAACTGAGCCTGACCGCCAGCATGGGCATTGTCTGCGCTCCGCAGGATGCGACCCAACCCGAAGCTTTGTTACGTCTCGCGGATATCGCGCTAGGGCAGGCGCGGAGTGCAGGGCGAGCGCGCTGGGCGTGGTACTCCACCGATATGGCAAACCAACTGGAATCAAAGCGTGAGTTGGTGCAGGCCATTGAGCAGGCACTGCAACAGGATGCATTCATGTTGCATTACCAGCCGCGTTATCAGCTTCAAACGGGTGAGTTAGCGGGCGCAGAAGCGCTGATTCGCTGGCAGGTTGCTGACGATAAATGGATCACCCCCGATCGCTTCATTCCACTGGCAGAGGAAAACGGGTTAATTGCGGCGATCAGCGACTGGGTGCTGATGCGCGCGTGCCAGGATGCCTGCCATTGGGGCGATCATCGCTACGTCTCGGTCAACATTTCGCCCATGGAGTTTCGCAATATCGATCTGGTTGATCGTGTGGCGCATGCCCTGGCGGTGAGTGGTCTACCGGCGACCCGGTTGGAACTGGAGATTACCGAAAACGTCACTTTCGAAAACCCGGATCGTGCGCTGGAGATCATGCAGGGCTTGCGTGCGCTGGGCGTGCGCTTGACGGTCGATGATTTTGGTACCGGCTACGCTGCGTTAGGCTATCTGAAAACCTTCCCGTTCAACGGACTGAAAATCGATCGCTCATGGATGAAAGAGTTCCCTGAGTCGAAACAGGCGCAATCGGTGGTGGCAGGGATTGTTGGACTGGCGCGCGCTTTCGCACTCACCATTACGGCGGAGGGGATAGAAACAGAGGCGCAATTAAATGAGTTGAAGGCGCTCTCCTGTGAAGAGGGGCAGGGCTATTTTCTGGGACGGCCAATGCCGCTCGAGGCATTCAACGCGCGCCTGGCGGAACAGGCGGATGCGTTGTCTTAGGGCGAACGTATTAAGGTCCGCCCTGTTACAACGACACTTTAACGCACCCGGACGGCAATCACGGTCATCAGGATGGCAAAGCCGATAAAGATAGCCAGTTCCATAATCATTACCTCAGAAAAGTCTTAGGTAATTGTAGCGCCTGACAGGCTGAGGTTTAGACACAGCGTGCGATTAATCCTACAAATTGAGAGGAAGATCGCGCCATAAAACACATTTACACGACCAATCTGCTGGCTTTTTTTTCACATCATGGGCACCCTTTGTTACTCTCAGGAATCAGTTGTCTATTCATCCAGGAGGATAAACTTGTGACCCATTATGGAAAAGCGCTACTGGCCACCGCCTTTTTTGCCCTGACCGCCTGCCAGTCTGCCACTAAACCTGACAGCACCGCTGCCGTCAGCCACGATCCGGAAGCCGATCAATGTGGCGCCTCGCAATATCAAAACATGCTCGGCCAGCCGCTGAGCAGTGTGGAAGGAAAACGTTTTGACGTACCTGTGCGTGCCATTCCATGGAACGGGGCCGTCACCATGGATTTCAATCTGCGTCGGTTGAATTTCACCGCCGATCAGAGCGGTAAAATTTCCAGGGTTTACTGCGGATAAATTCAAACGGACATCGCATTGTCATCGGGCTGTCATAGCGCCGGGCGAGGATAGCTGCGCATTACGGAGATTTCCTCGTCACTCTCAAATATGCAATGCTCGTCTTGTTTCTTCCCGCTTCGGCGGGAATTTTTTTCTATCGATTAATGCACGATGGAATGAGGAAAGAAGATGACAACGACAGGAAAATTCCTGCTCATCACCTTGTTATTGAGCCCACTGGCGTACGCTTCGAGCGAGGCCGCGTGGCAACAAAATAGCAGCAACAGGCAGCAAGGCTGCCTGAAAGCCAGCGGTTTGAAGTCGGTTAAAATTATCGGCAAGCCGATTCAATATGACGATAGCGTGGGCTACGACGCGCTGCTCTTAGAAGGCCGCTACCCGCAAAAGCACATGAAGAATCAAATCGGGCGCGAACTGTGCCTGTATCAACGTCAGAGTGGCAAAGCCAGCGTCAGTGAAGCCGACCAGTTACGTGCGGTGAAATGATGGTTTAACGTGGCGGTGCGCATGCATGCGCACCCTACGAAAATCGCGCATTTTGCATCGCTAACGGGCTATTTCTTCTGCCCGGACTCCAGCAACTGCGCCAGCAGATTGCGATAGCTTTGCAGCCGCTGCTCATCCCCTTCGAACTCCAGTTTGGTTATCACGCGGGTGATAATCGCCTTGCTGGTCGCGGGCTGGCCGTCATCCATCAGTTCACGCATGATCGCCGCCAGCAGATCGCTTTCGTGCGGAGCATGCCAGGCGGGTGTATTGAAGTAGTCGGTAATCGCCCGACCGGCGCTATTAGGATGCGTTCTCATGGCTGACCTCCGCAGAGACAACGATGCCCGCCACCTGGTCAGGCAGCATTGGGATATTTTGGTTAAGCATGGGAACTGTCCAGAACGGGCAGCGCCTCGCCAGCGAAGGCCGGTGATTTTTTAAACATAGATGCGACGTCGAATCTTGTCAGTAACGAGTAGACATATTTTTTCATGTTTGCCCGGTGTCGCGATGCGCTTATTTTGCTGAGTTGTTTGTTTCAGCACATAAAGACACTACAAATCCTGCCCCTTACACTATTTGCTGTGAGCAGAATCACGCCCGGCAGCGGAAAACTGCGTTTTTACCCCCATGCCATGTTTTGCCGTCCAGCAATGTTATGAGGTTGTTAGACTGAACCCTCATTTCATTTTTTCTGACGTACACGCCCATGCTACGCTCCATCGAGTCCTGGAAGGTCAACCTGATATCTGTCTGGTTTGGCTGTTTTTTTACCGGATTGGCCATCAGTCAGATTATCCCCTTCCTGCCGCTGTATGTTGAGGAACTCGGCATTCATGGCGGTAATGCGCTGAGCATCTGGTCGGGTCTGACTTTCAGTATTACCTTCATCGTTTCTGCTGCCGTTGCGCCGCTGTGGGGAAGTCTGGCCGACCGTAAGGGCCGCAAGTTGATGCTGCTGCGCGCCTCGTTTGGTATGGGAGCCGTTATTCTGCTGCAGGCATTCGTGACGCAAGCCTGGCAGCTACTGTTGCTGCGTGCGCTGATGGGGCTCACGTCTGGCTACATTCCCAACGCGATGGCGCTGGTGGCGGCGCAGGTTCCGCGCGAACGCAGCGGCTGGGCGCTCAGCTGTGTTTCAACCGGGCAGATTGGCGGGGTGATACTTGGACCGATGATTGGCGGACTGCTGGCGGACTGGCTTGGCCTGCGTATGGTGTTTATCGTCACCGCCGTATTGTTGATGGTGAGTTTCCTGGTCACGCTGTTCCTGATTAAAGAGACCGGCTACACGCCAGTGAGCAAGCAGGACAAAATGAGTGGTCGGGAAGTGTTTCGCAGCCTCGACAATCCACGCCTGATGATCTGTCTGTTCGTCACCACCATGGTGATCCAGATGTGCAACGGCTCAGTGAACCCGATTTTGACCCTGTTCGTGCGTGAGCTAGCGCCGGATGCGCAAAACCTCGCGTTTCTCAGTGGCGTGATTGCGGCGTTGCCGGGCGTCTCGGCGCTGATCTCTGCGCCGCGCTTGGGTAAACTGGGCGATCTCATCGGCACGCAACGTATTCTGATAGGCACCATGCTGTTTTCACTGGTGCTATTGATGTGCATGTCGTTTGTCACCAGTGCCACCCAGTTAGGTGTGCTGCGTTTTCTGCTGGGCTTTGCCGACGGTGCCATGATGCCTGCGGTGCAGACTTTGCTGGTACGTCACTCGCGCGATAACGTGACCGGCCGTATCTTCGGTTACAACCAGTCATTTATGTATCTGGGTAACGTGGCAGGACCGCTGCTGGGTGCAGCGGTGTCTGCCGCCACCGGTTACCGCTGGGTGTTCTTCGCCACCGCCGTAGTGGTATTGCTTAATGTATTGCTACTGCGTCGCTTCTATCGTCGGCCAAAAACCACGCTGGAACAACCGGTGAACCCGCGTGGTCAGGCGGCTAAGCCCGCGACTGACGCAACGTCAACGCGTAATGCCAGCGCTGCTGGGAAAGCAAAAACTCCGGGCTAACGCTGGGGCTCCACGAGTCATCGCCCCCTACGCCCATATGGAAGCCATCCAGATGTAGCCAGCAGCCTGCTTCTGGCTGCAACAGGTGGCGATGCGAGGTCTCACGCAATTGCTCAAGGCTATGGCAGCTAAGCGAGAAGGCGAAATCCCCGCTGGCCTGCCAGCTTCCGGTATCAAGCTGGCGCGTGCCGCAGCGCAATCCATTTTCTCCCGGGAAGACATACGCGGTGCTCATTGACGCGAGCGGCTGCTGCCAGCGCGAGAACTGCGCAGCCAGTTGGCGGTCCGGGTAGTTTTCATCTGGACCCAATCCCAGCCAACTGACTTGCTGAGGCCTGTGGCTTAACTGACAGCGTAAACCAACTCGTGCTGGCGCTGGCAAACCAGGTGCCTGTTCTACGTCGATGCTCACCGAAAGCTCACCCTCACCGTTGATCTGATAGCGCTTGTGGCTGGTGAAAATCAGCTGGCCGTTGGCGTGCCACTGGTGCCGGGTTTCAATCAGTACGCTGTGTTTCAGGCTATCGATCTGCATATCCACCAGCTCCGCTTCCAACTGGTCATAACCCGCGCGCTTCCAGCGTTCGACCCACGCATTAGGATCGACATTCGCCGCTTCACTGGTGCCGATATCGTTATCAATGGGCGCGCGGATAAAACACTCCTGCAAGGGGGTCAGCATGGTCTCTTCATCATTCACCCACCACTGCAGTAACTCTCCGGTGCGGCGCGAGAAGTGCCAGCGCTGCTGCGGCACGATCACGGCAACCAGATCGTGATTGGCAATCAATTCTGGTGCGGTGGCGCTGGTTTCCACGCGACGCGTCGCCAGTGCGGCGGGCAGTGGCCACTGATCCCACGCCACGCGTGCATCGGCCTCAGACCATGGGGTAGCGGCAATTTGATGCACCGCCAGATTAAGCCAGGCGTTGCCCTGTAAACCCTCTGCTGTGGGCACAGTGATGTGTTGGGTGCCCTGAGATTCCAGCGTTAAGGGCACTTCACCGCTATCGATAACCACGCCATCTTGCTCAATCGACCAGCGCAGCACCTCGTTGTCCGTGTGACGGAACAGATACTCGCTACTAACACTGAAGCGGAAAGGGGAGTGGGCATCACGCTGAAACTGGAAGAACTGCTGCGCCCGCTGCGCTTCAAACAGCGCCGGATGTGGCGAGCGATCGGCAAACACTAACCCGTTCATGCAGAATTGGCGATCGTTAGGCGTATCGCCAAAATCGCCACCGTAAGCCTGCCACGGCTGACCTTGATCATCATGGCGCGTCAGGCTTTGATCCACCCAATCCCAGACGAAGCCACCCTGTAGGCGCGGGAACTGGCGGAAGGCCTGCCAGTATTTGGCGAAGCCGCCGAAGCTATTGCCCATGGCATGTGCGTACTCACACAGGATCAGCGGGCGAGTTTCTCCTGGCAGGCCAATCCATTTTTTCAGTGACCATTTTGGTACGGCGGGGAAGGGCTGATCCTGATCGACGCGTGCATACATCGGGCAGACAATATCCGTGGCGGCCGTATCGGCCCCGCCGCCTTCGTACTGAACGGGGCGTGTCGAATCGCTGCTTTTCACCCACTGATAGAGCGCATCGTGCGTGCTGCCGTGACCGGATTCATTGCCGAGTGACCAGATGATAATGCAGGCGTGATTGCGATCGCGCTGCACCATGCGCGTTACGCGTTCGCTGTAGGCCGCAAACCAACGCGGGTCTGCCGACAGGCGGTTCATCGGCTGCATACCATGGGTTTCGATATTGGCTTCGTCCACCACATACAAGCCGTATTGGTCGCACAGTCGATACCAAAGAGGATGATTCGGGTAGTGCGCACAGCGCACCGCATTGAAGTTATGGCGCTTCATCAGCTCAATATCGCGGCGCATGCTGGCTTCATCCACCACCTGACCGTTCTCCGGGTGGTGCTCATGGCGGTTCACGCCTCGGATCAGCAGCGCTTTGCCATTGACGCACAGTTGCCCGTTCTCAATGCTGACGCGACGGAACCCGACATCATAGGCTTCGGCTTCAATCAGGTTGTCATGGTCATCCAGCAAAGACACAACGGCACGGTACAGGTGTGGCGTCTCGGCGCTCCACAATTGGGGGTTATGTACCGGCAACACCAGCTGCGTGCGTTCCGGATAGTGCCCACGTTCGTCAATGATGGCGCTGCCCGGTGCCTGCTGCTGGCTGCCGATACAGTCTTCACCTTGCCACAATGTCACGCGCAGGCGGCATTGTGACAGCGGACGTGTGCCCGCGTTGATCTTCACGCTGACACGCAGATCGCCGCGAATATATTCTGGGCTCAGCGCGGTTTCGATCTGCACGTCAGCCAGCTGTGTTTCGGGTTTGTGCAGTAATGTCACATCGCGGAATATGCCGCTCATGCGCCACATATCCTGATCTTCTAAATAGCTGCCATCACTCCAGCGCAGCACCATCACCGCCAGGCGGTTCTGGCCGGTTTGCAGTGCCTGGCTCAAATCAAATTCGGCTGGCAGCCGGCTATCTTGTGAATAGCCAATCCACTGACCGTTGCACCACAGAAAGAACGCGGAGTTGACGCCATCAAAGATAATGCGAGTCTGGCCCTGAGCGATCCAGTTATCGTCGACTTTAAATGTGAGCGAATAACATCCAGTGGGATTCTCTTGCGGAACAAAAGGCGGATTCACCGGAATGGGATACTGCACATTGGTATAAATCGGCGCGTCATAGCCATGCAGTTGCCAGTTGGCGGGCACCGGTAACGAATGTGATCCCGCTAAGTCTTGCAGCAGCCAACTTTGCGGCACCGCTTCAGGCTGGCTGAAGTAGCTGAAGGTCCACTGGCCATTAAGCAACTGGCGCGAGGGTGAAGGGGCATCGTCGCGTGCGCTGATTTCGTCGCGCCAGCTGGCAAACGGCGGGTGCGCATCCAGTCTGTTCAGGCTGGTCACCACCGGGTTTTCCCAGTCGCGGCGGGCGAGAATATCACTTAAGGCGAGTGTGGGTAGGGTCATGGCAAGATCTCATTAATTGTAATTCGCTCACATTGCGCGATTTCACGGCCACTGTAAAGTACCACGCCGAGATCGATGGATGAATTTTTGCTCATTATCAGATGGCCTGTGTGGGTTTTTTGCCGGCGTAGTGCCAGTAAATTGTTAAGCGTGGTGAGCAGGGATGAATAGCGCGAGGTTGCGGAGAATTCTGTATTGTCGCTGGCACTACGGCCTCATACACTCAGCCCGATTTCACCATCCTGAGGTAATTATGGTCCGTATTGTTAAACTCGCTGCCGTTGTGGCATTGGTGACCGCGCTGAGCGGTTGTATCTTCCCACCACCGGGTGGCGGTGGCGGTCACGGTGGTGGCTGGGGCGGCGGCGGCGGTCCTGGTGGACCAGGCCGTGGCTTTATGGGGCCTTAATCATTAGCGCCAGCCGTTAATGCATTAAGGCGTGCGAAACGTTTCTAAAACACGTTATTTGTTGAGAGAAACGTTTCGCCGTTACATATTGAAATTACGTTTCTTTTATTGCGCTGCGCTTATTGTTTATTTTCCTCAAACACTGAAAAATCCCTGTTGTTTTAAACGCCTCAATGCTAACGTCTGTTTTCCATCTCTTATTGAGCCCGTCGCATGAAAAACCTGATCGCGGAACTTCTGCTGAAGCTGGCTGAAAAAGAAGAAGAGTCTAAAGAATTAGTGGTCCAGGTTGAGGCATTAGAAATTGTGCTGACAGCGATGTTGCGCAAGCTGGAGCCAGAACAGTTTCAGGAGATTGCAGCCGGTATTGCCAGCGCTATGCCACCTGTTGCCCCCGCGGCAGAAACGCCCGATACCACTCTGCTGCGCAATTACGTTGAAAAATTGCTGAACCATCCCCGCGTATAAATCTTTTATTTATTTCCTCTCAATAAAGCGTGCGGCACGAGGGTGCAAACCACCAGCGTGTTAAAGAAGCGACCTTTGACGGCGAATATATTTTTTTCTGCTTTGCTTATTTCCTGCCATGATTAATGGGCAACAATTCTATGGAGAATCCGGCAATGAAATCGTGTCTTTTGGCAATGATGGCAGCAGGCCTGCTGTTGGCGGGCAGTGCAGGTGCTGCAGAGAAAACTGCGCAGCAAAATAAAATGACGGTATGTAATCAGCATGCATCCTCACAGGATTTAAAAGGGGATGCGCGTAAATCCTTTATGAGCGACTGTCTGAAAAAAGACAGCAAGATGGGCAGTATGACGCCGCAGCAAATGAAGATGAAAACCTGTAACACCGAAGCGGGTGATAAAAAGCTCAGCGGTGATGCGCGTAAAACTTATATGAGTTCCTGCCTGAAAAAATCGTAATCTGTCTTGCACACCTTTATAGGGTTCATGTTTTGCATGAACCCTTTTTTTGCAATGACGATGGAATTAATACCCTTTCTACTCCAGGCAGCACTTATTTTTTCGGCTAACGGTGTGATAAACAACAGCTTGTCCGCCGTTACGCTTTGTTTTTCCAGCGAAATTCTCACGGTTTGCCAGGCTTACTGTTTGTAGGGATTTAAAGTCATCAATCCAATTACAACGCAGGAGGCTGAAGGTGAGCTATCAATCTGTCGTGCAACTCAAATCACTTGCGCAGCGTAAACCGACCAAATTCACCGTGAACGATATCGATGTCATCCTGATTCGCGACGGGGAAAGGGTGCAGGCGTTGCAAGCAAAATGCCCACATGCGGGCGCACCGCTGGAGCAGGCAGCGATATGCGGGGACAGATTAGTGTGCCCGTGGCACAAAGCAGCGTTCCAACTGGATGATGGCAAAATGTGTGAGCCACTGGCGCTGGCTAATCTTAAGCGTTATCCGGTACGTATCGAAGCGGGAAAAGTGCTGGTGAACCCACAGCCGATGTCACCAGCCAGTGCACCGACACCGCAGGGTGAATCACCGGTCTGTGTGATTCTGGGCGCGGGGGCAGCAGGGAGTGCGGCCATCTGGACGTTGCGGGATGAAGGTTTCAAAGGGCGTATTGTGTTAGTGGAACGAGAGTCCGCCGCTCCTTATGACCGTACGGCCCTGAGCAAGTTTGTGCCTTCGGGAAAGATGGCGATCAAGGATGTGCCCAAACTGCTAAAACCCGACGTGTTGGGCACAGTGGAGCGTATTCAGGGCCATGTGGCAGAACTGAATACGGAGAAAAATACGCTGCTGTTGGAAGAGGGGCAAAAAATTCACTTTGATCAACTGCTGATTGCCAGTGGAGGGACACCTCAGCCGTTGAATATTCCGGGCAACGCGTTGCGGGGTGTACATGTGTTGCGTTCACTTCCTCAGGCTGATGAATTGTTAAAAGAAGTGGATGACCGACAGCACACCGTGATTATTGGCAATAGTTTTATTGGTATGGAGATGGCGGGTGCGCTGCGTAATCGGGATGTCGATGTCACCGTTATCGCCCGCCATTCGTTGCCCTTCGCGAAGACGTTTGGTGAAGAGATTGGGCGTTATTTTTACGATCTCCACCGGAGTAACGGTGTGAAATTTATTGAAGGTGAGCCGGAAGCGCTGAGTGGTGAAGGGCGTGTGAGTGCGGTGCAGTTGAAAGGCGGCAAAGCGGTGTCTGCGGATGTGGTGTTATTCGCCACCGGTGTACATCCTGCGACTGACTTTATCCATGATCTCAGCCTTCAGGACGACGGCAGCTTGCTGGCCGATGATCAGTTGCGCGTTGCAGAGAATGTTTGGGTGGCAGGGGATATTGCTACTTACCCCACGCCGCAAGGGCCGCAGCGCATTGAACACTATCGCGTGGCGCAACAGCAGGGGCGTACCGCCGCCCTAAATATCTTGGATAAAGAGATCGCTTTCGATCGCGTGCCCTTCTTCTGGACCGCACACTTCGGCACGCGCTACGAGTATCTCGGGCATGCGCAAGAGTGGGATGAGTACCATTTGCTGGGATCGTTGCAGGAGAAACGCTTTATCGCCTTTTACTGCCGCGAGGGAATCATTGCGGCGGTATGCTCTGCGGGCATGTATACGCTGACGGCGTCACTGGTGGAAGCGATGCAACAGCCAATGACACTGGCGCAAGGCATTGAAATGTATGAGGCCAGTCAAGGCTAAACTGCATTTGTAAGGTGCGCATTCATGCGCACCTCATTGAATTATTGCTTACTCAACGCCTCTGACTTCGCCATGCACTGCTGCATAGCGTTGATCACTGCCGCGCGGAAGCCTTGTTCCTCCAGCACTTTTACCGCTTCGATGGTGGTGCCGCCCGGTGAGCAGACCATGTCTTTCAGTTCGCCTGGGTGTTTGCCGGTTTCCAGTACCATCTGCGCAGAACCTTTCACCGCCTGTGCCGCGAACTGATAGGCTTGCGCGCGCGGCATGCCGCCCAGTACCGCTGCGTCAGCCATCGCTTCAATAAACATAAACACGTAAGCCGGTGCAGAACCGCTGACGCCCACTACGGCGTGAATCAGATATTCATTCACTACGGCGGCTTTGCCGAAGCTTTCAAAAATGCCCACCACTTCGTCCACTTCCTGCGCTGTCACCAGCACATTTGGCGTAATCGAAGTCATGCCTTCATTGACCAAAGACGGCGTATTTGGCATCACACGAATGATCTTACGATCGTGGCCCAAAACGGCAGCCAGCGAATCCAGAGTAACGCCCGCGGCAATCGACACCACCAGCACATCTTTCTTTAACAGGCTGGCGAGATCGTTAAGGACTTTGAGAATCACATTAGGCTTGACCGCGCCGAACAAAATATCGGCCTCACGCGCCAGGCTTTCCGCGCTCTCTGCGGCGGTCACGCCATATTGCTGTGCCATTGACTGGTTGGTGGCCGGTTTACGGTCAAACACCCAGATATTGGCTGGGGCAATCAGCCCGCTGTTAACCAGTCCGCTGATGATGGCTTTCGCCATATTGCCGCAGCCGATAAACCCGATTTTCTTCTCCAGCATCGCTCTATCCTTTAAGTGGTTCATTTTCTCGTGCCGGTTAGCTTACGTCAGCCGTGCGGAATAACAACCCAGGTAAATAACATTTGCCATTCTGCGGTAGAAGGGCAAGATCGCCTGCAATTCCCTGAGAAAAAGGATAAGACATGTCAATTTGGGTCGATGCCGATGCTTGCCCTAATGTCATCAAAGAAGTGCTGTACCGTGCCGCAGAACGCGCCAAAATCACCATCACTTTTGTGGCGAACCAACCTTTGCGCGTGCCGCCATCTCCCTGGCTAAAGACGCTGCAGGTCGCAGCGGGTTTTGATGTGGCGGACAATGAAATTGTGAAACGCGTGCAGCCGGGTGAGTTGGTGATCACCGGAGATATTCCACTGGCGGCCGAAGTGCTGGAGAAGGGCGCAGCGGCGTTGAATCCGCGCGGTGAACGCTATTCACCGGATACCATTCGTCAGCGCTTGACCATGCGTGATTTTATGGAAACGATGCGTGCCAGTGGCGTGCAGAGCGGCGGCCCGTCGGCGTTAAACCAACGCGACCGCCAACTGTTTGCGAATGAACTGGATAAGTGGCTACGTCAGCGTTGATCAGACAAAGCTGTCATCGTCGTCGTAATCGCCACCGCCAAAATCGCTGAAGTCGTTATTATCCGCAAAGCTGTTGTTATCCCAGCTGGCGTTGTCATTCAGGAAGGCATTGTTGCTGTCGTTACCGTTGAAAGTATCGAGGCTATTGTCCACCTGTGGCAGTGCCGGCTCGTTGATAATGTTCACAATCTCTTCCGGCTGAGAGTGGTGGAACATGCTGGTGAGCATATCCGCCATCACCACACCACCCGCCACGCCAACGGCAGTTTGCAAGGCACCACCGAGGAAACCTGTCCCACGCGCGGGCGGAGCGGCATACTGTTGCTGTGGCTGAGCGTATGGCTGCTGAGGTTGCTGTGGGGCACTGTTCCACGCCGGTTGCTGCTGTTGTGGCGCAGCCGAACGTGAACCGCCACCAAACAAGCTCGACAAGAAACCGCCGCTACTCTGCTGCGGCGCCTGCTGTTGCTGTGCCTGAGCCAAACGATTTTCCAGATCCGTCACCTGCGCATTGAGTTTTTTCAATGCGGCTTCCTGAATCAGAATGGCTTGAGACATGTAATAGGGCGCGCCAGGCTGGCTCTGTAAATGTTGTTTGATCAACTGCTCGGCACCGGCATCGCGCGGTCCGCTCTGGGTTTCAGCCTGTTTCAGTCGACTGAACAGATTTTCGATTAACTGCTGTTCTTCATTTTGCATGGTGTGAACCTCCAATGATTCGTACCCCCTTATATGTGGGCAACGTGACAGAAAGTAAATCAACGGCCTGGTAAGGAAATGTTGCCTGGACTTACAAATCCGGAGATGCACGGATCGCGCATCATTTTCCTTAACAATTTCAATGTGGTAGTAAATTGATGGCGGTAAACACGCGTAATTCGTGCTTCGCGGGTGGCTGACAAAATAAAATCCAGGTATCATGCGACGCAATATTGACCTGATGACTTTGCCCGCGCGGCAGAAATACGGCGGAGGATGAGCCCGGATGTCATTACCCATCTATCTGATCGGCGCACGCGGTTGCGGTAAAACCACTATCGGCCAGGCGTTGTCGCAAGCGCTGGGCTATGCCTTTAGCGATACCGATCACCATCTGCAACTCACCACGCAACGTACCGTAGCGGAAATTGTCGCCTCTGAAGGGTGGGATAGCTTTCGTGCACGTGAAAGTGACTCGCTGCATGCCGTCACAGCGCCGGGTACCGTTATCGCTACCGGTGGCGGAATGGTGCTGGCTGAGGCGAATCGTCGCTATATGCGCGAGCATGGTCAGGTGATTTGGCTGAATGCGCCCTCCACCGTGCTCGCTGAGCGTCTTGAACGTCAACCCGAAGCGGGACAGCGCCCGACACTCACCGGCCGCCCGATAGCGGAAGAGATGAGTGATATCCTGCGTGAACGTGCACATCTCTATCGCCAGACCGCGCACCATGAAGTGAACGCAATGCAGGCGCCCGATCAGGTTGTTGATCAGATTCTGCAATCTTTGTCACTCGCGCGCGCCAGCTAACGCCTTCAGATAACTCCTTCTTTTTTCCTGTGATCCTCCATTGTCTATACTGAATAGAGACAGGGGGATCGCCGCTGTCCGTGTGGAAATCTGACAGTAGAGGGAAATCTATGCCAACTAAACCACCCTATCCGCGAGAAGCGCGCATTGTTGTTGTCGAAAAAGGCGCAGCAGGCAACACGGTGACATGGTATGAGCTGCGTGCCGACCATCCGAAACCCGATTCATTAATCAGTGAACATAAAACGCAAGCCGAAGCTCAGGATGCCAAAGCGCGTTATGAAGATGCTGACAAAGATTAATGACCGCAGGCAAGGACGCCAATTAATGACTTCCCGTAATTAAAGATTAATTTCCAACTCCCACAGAAAGCCTGTTCAGCCGACATAAAGTTATATCCCACGCTGAAATAGTGAAATCCGGCCTGATAACATCGCCTCATTTTCTTTGTGTACCGTATTTTATGCTGCGTTAAATCGACGTTATTTTAGCCGGTTCAAAATTTGCGCTTGACCCTGCAAACGTCACGATTTACTTTCGGGGTATTGATATAGGAACTGAGTTCCACATAGCGAAACTACTACCATGACCACACTCGAAAATGCTGCTGCCGTTCTTAAGCTGTTCCAGCGTTTTGGCGTAACGCAGGGCCATCCGGGCCTGACCTTTACCGAGGTGGTTGAGGCGTTGGCTTTGCCGAAAAGTACGGTTTCTCGCCTGCTGGCGACCATGGAAAGTGAAGGATTGCTTGAGCGTGATCCAGAGAGTCGCTGTTTCCAGATTGGTCGTGTGCTGCTGTCGGTTGCCGGGCATTATTTATCGACACCATTAGTGGATAGTGCTTCAGCCGCCATGGCGCGCCTCGCGGCCAGCAGTGGCTGCATGGGATATATCTCGGTACTTGATGGTGATGATGTACTGGTGATGCGCATGTATCACGGTCGTTTTTTCACGCAGTTAGTGACACCGCCAGGCTCGCGCGTTTCCCTTTCCGGTACCTCGACCGGGCGTGTGCTGCTGGCGCAATTAAGTGATGAAGAGGTGCGCGCGCGTTTTGCCAATAACTGGCAAGCCGCTTCGGTGAACTCACCGCTCAACCTTGATGCACTCTGTGAAGAATTAGCGGTGATCCGTCGGCAAGGCTGGGCACTGGCGCGCAATGAGACGCTGCCGGGTATCAGTTCGTTAGCGGTTGCGGTCACTAATAAACATCGCGGTGAAAGTGCCGCACTGTGTCTCTCGTTTCTTTCGCAAGAGGCGGCCCCGGGTTATCCGGAAGCGCTGCTCAGCGAATTGCGCACAACGGCTGCTTTGATGGCCGAAAAATACGGCGCTTAACTATTTTCGATTTAAAGGCGTTTATTCGCGCCACACCAGGGAAATAGCAGGTCTTCGGACCTGCCTATTTCAAAAATCAGGGAACGATTTATAAAAAACGTTAGTGTCCCGCGTGACGGGCATTAAACGTATTCGCGTTTTCTACAGGGTGAAAATACGGGGATAATATGCGTCAACATAATCCAATAAAAAGTTTCGGCGTGGGCTTAATGCTGGTTCTGCTATCCGTAGCGGGTGCCATCATCGGGGTTCAACTTATTACCACCATTGGGGTGACACCCAATACCTCTATTATCGGCGCGCTGTTTGCCATGCTCCTGGCGCGCATTCCTCTGCAATGGTTCCGCCGCTATCGTTCGATCGAAGTGCAGAACCTGGCGCAAACCGCTATCTCCTCAGCCACCTTTGGTGCCGCCAACAGCCTGTTAATGCCAATTGCAGTGCCGTGGGCGTTGGGCGAGCCACAGCTGGTGCTGCCGCTGTTTGTTGGCGTCAGTGCGGCCATGTTGCTGGATGCTTATCTGCTTTATCGCCTGTTTGATACCCGCGTGTTCCCAGCCAGTAATGCATGGCCTCCGGGCGTCGCCGCGGCGGAAGCGATTAAAGCGGGCGACAAGGGCGGCCGTCAGGCGTGGTTGCTGGTAGTCGGTATTGTGGGCGGTATCGCCGGCTCTATGCTGAAAATCCCGATGTCCGCTTTTGGCACCGCCTTTATCGGCAACATCTGGGCACTGAGCATGCTCGGTATTGGTTTCCTGTTACGTGCTTATGCGCAACCGGTTGCGGGTATCGATATCAACGCCTTGTATATCCCACACGGTATGATGGTCGGCGCAGGTTTGGTGGCGCTGATCCAGGTGGTGCAGGTGATTGTCAGCCGTCGTAGCGAGCAGCTCAATGTCAGCCGTAGCGATAGCGAAGTGAAGCGTTCACTCGGATTGGGTACCGTGGGTTACATCGTCATCTCAACGCTGCTGGCGCTGGCGGGCGGGTTGTGGAGCCAGATGGGCCTGCCGATGCTGGTGCTGTTTATCGTTTACGCGGCATTTGCAGCCTTTGTGCATGAGCTGATTGTCGGCATCGCCGCGATGCACTCTGGCTGGTTCCCGGCCTTTGCCGTTGCACTGATTACCCTGATTCTCGGTATTTTGCTTGGTTTCCCGCCCCTGGCACTGTGCTTACTGTGTGGTTTCACTGCCGCCACCGGACCGGCCTTTGCGGATATGGGTTACGACCTGAAAGCCGGGTTTATCCTGCGCGGCAACGGTGCAGACATGCAGCAAGAGCTGTGGGGCCGTCGCATCCAGCTGATCGCCGCCATGATTGCCTTCGTGATCTGTATTCCGGTGGTGTGGTACGCGCACAACCTGTTCTTCGCCGAAAACCTGTTGCCGCCAGTGGCGCGTGTTTATGCGAAAACCATTCAAGCCGGTGCAGAACCGGGCATTGCGGGAAGCTTGCTGATGTGGGCGATTCCGGGTGCCATCATCCAGTTTATCGGTGGACCGAAACGCCAGTTGGGCGTCTTGCTGGCCACCGGTTTGTTAATCAATAACGCCGCTGCGGGTTGGGCGGTGATGGTGGGGATCGCGCTGCGTATCCTGATTATTCGTGTGTGGGGCGAGCGTGGACGTTCACCGATGGAGGTGATGGCCGCAGGGTTTATTGCGGGCGACGCGCTGTATAGCTTCTTCCATTCACTTTTTGCCAGTAGCACCAAGAAATAACCCAGGGAATTCAATATGAGTTTACAGCAGACACTGCAGGTTTTTGAGTTACTCGACAGCGCCTATGTGGATGGCCAGCAGGTGGTGGATCTCTTTGCCGGCTATCCCGGCGTGACCGCCAGCTTCAAACGCGTGACCGGTCCAAAAGGGCGTACCGATTTCGTGCGCATCGATATTCCCGGTGCGCAGGGCAAGAGCAAAGGCGGCACGGCACCCACTTTGGGTATTGTCGGTCGTCTGGGCGGCATCGGTGCGCGTCCAACGCGTATTGGTATGGTCTCGGATGCCGATGGTGCAGTGGCTGCTGTAAGCAGTGCGCTGAAGTTGGCGCAGATGCAAACCAAAGGGGATGTGTTGGCGGGTGACGTGATCATCACGACCCACATCTGCCCGGATGCCCCAACGCGCCCGCATGAGCCAGTGGACTTCATGGATTCGCCTTGCGATGACATCACCATGAATGATAACGAAGTGATCGACGGCGTCGACGCGATTCTCTCTATCGATACCACCAAAGGTAACCGCATCCTGAATCATAAAGGCTATGCGATTTCACCAACGGTGAAAGAGGGGTACATCCTGCGCGTGTCAGAAGATCTGCTGCGCATTATGGAGATGACCAGCGGCCAGCCTGCGGTGACCTTCCCGATCACCACCCAGGACATCACGCCATACGGCAACGGTGTTTATCACCTGAACAGCATCCTGCAGCCCTCGACCGCGACCGATGTGCCTGTGGTGGGCGTGGCGATCTGCGCCGAGTCAGTGGTGCCGGGTTGTGGTACGGGTGCCAGCCACGAAGTCGATATTGCTGCCACGGTGAAGTTTGCCGTGGAAGTCGCGAAAGAGTTCGGGCGTGAAACCTGTCAGTTCTATGATCAGCAAGAGTACGCGTTGCTGCTATCTTTGTATGGTAGTCTCAGTCACCTGCGCTCGCGGAAGGCCTAAGTATGAAACAGTCCCTGGTTACCTTAACGATTGGTCAGTCCCCGCGTAGCGACATTCTGCCGCTGCTACAGGATCATCTGCCCGCTGAGCAGGTCGCTCACGCTGGCTTACTGGATGGCCTGACACTGGCCGAAGTGGAGCAGTTCTATGCCCCGGATGCGGGTGAGAAGGTGCTGGTCTCACGGATGACCAGCGGCGAGCAAGTGCGCCTGTCGGGACCAAAAGTTGAGCAGGGACTGCAGCGTAAAATTAATGCGCTGGAAGAGCAGGGCTACGAGACCATCCTGCTATTGTGTACCGGTGAATTTGGCACGCTGAAAACGCAAAAGGCGCTGTTACTGGAGCCGGACCGTATTATTCCGCCGTTGGTCAGTGCCATTGTGCAGGATCATAAGATCGGTATTGTGGTACCGGTGAAAGAGCAGATTGCAGAACAAGCCAGTAAGTGGCGTAACCTCAACAGTGCGCCGTGCTTTGCCGTCGCCAGCCCCTATCTGGCGCAGCAGAATGACCTGATTGAAGCGGGCTTATCGCTGCAAGAGCAGGGCGCGGATGTGGTGGTGCTCGACTGCATTGGCTACCACCAAAAGCACCGTGATTTCCTGCAGAAAATGTTGGGTATTCCGGTCCTGTTATCGAATGTGCTGGTGGCGAAACTGGCGGCTGAATTGATCCTGTGACTGAGGCCGATCACAACTCGCGATCTGCGCTGCTTTTTCGCGTGACAGATCAGCGAGTTCCCTTGTAATCTGCCTGTCACCCTATTGTGCTGTGAGGAAGTAACATGCTCAACGTAAGTGAGTATTTCGACGGAAAAGTAAAATCCATTGGTTTCGACAGCGTAACCATTGGCCGTGCCAGCGTTGGCGTGATGGCAGAAGGTGAGTACACCTTCGGTACAGGACAGCCGGAAGAGATGACGGTGGTGAGTGGCGCGCTGAAAGTGCTGCTGCCAGGTGAGTCTGAGTGGAAATGGTACGAAGCGGGTTCCGTATTCAACGTGCCGGGCCACAGCGAATTCCATCTGCAGGTGGCAGAGCCGACATCCTATTTGTGCCGCTACCTTTAATTTACCCGTCATACTTCGCGCTGCAGGTGCGTTGGCTACGAGTGCTCACCCCAGTCACTTACTCCAGTAAGCTCCTGGGGATTCCCACTCTTGCCGCCTTCCTGCAGCGTGAATTATTTAGGGTAAATGTTAAGCGCAAGTACAACGATAATCTGCAATCCTGAACAGGAATGCAGATGACTCTCCAGACCAGCGTTAGCGCTTCGCTTCGCCGCCTAACGCTTCTACCAGATTACTGATCAACGCGGCCAGTTCGCTGGTCATCAGAATGAAATCGGCATCAAAGCGCTGCGCAAAGTCATCGCGGTCGATATCATCATTCTGTTCACGCAGCGTGTCGCTGAATTTCAGACGCTTAATGGACGCATCGTCCGCAATCACCAGTTGAATACGTTCCTGCCAGTCCAGCGCCAGTTTGGTGACCACTTTACCGGCTTCAATGTGGGTGGCGATCTCATCGGAGATCAGATCCTGCTTTTTACAGCGGATCACGCCGCCCTCTTCCAGAATCGCTTTCAACTCCGCTTCATCCATCAAGGCGAAACCGGCTGGCAGTTCGCCAGAGCGCACCCATTCGGTCAGCGTCAGCTCAATCGGATTCTCCAGCGTCAGCGGCACTACCGGCAGTGAACCGATGCTTTTGCGCAGCAGCGCTAAGGTGTCTTCTGCTTTTTTGGCGCTGGCGCAATCAACGATGATCAGGTTGTTAACGGTGTCGATCCACATGAAAGTCTGGCTAAAACGGCTGAATGCACGTGGCAGCAGGCTATGCAGCACTTCATCTTTCAGCGAGTCTTTCTCGGTTTTTTTCAGCTTGCGGCTCTGTTCTGCTTCCAGCTTGTCGATCTTGGCTTCCAGCGCCTGTTTTACCACCGGCGAGGGCAATATCTTCTGCTCGGTGCGTGCGCAAATCACAATCTGACCGTTGATTTCATGCGTCAGCGCTTCACCGCGGTTGCCCATCGGCGACACCCAACCGGTTTTCGCCATATCCTGACTGCCGCACGGCGAAAAGGTGAAGGCGTCGAGCTGTTTTTCCAGATCGTCTGCGGACAGCGGGATGTCACGATTCAGACGATAAACCATCATATTTTTAAACCACAACATCGGGATTCCTTACCGTGGGTGCGATCGGGCGCACAAGTCTCAAAGTCAGCGCGCATGATAGCGAAACATCGGATTGGTTTCATTGCCTTTCCCGATTCAGCCTTCTACTGTATCTGTCACCTGAACGAATAATGAGGAATAAATCGTGCGTATTGGGATTGATTTAGGCGGTACCAAGATTGAAGTGATTGCGCTCTCCGATCAGGGGCAAGAGCTGTTTCGCCACCGCGTCAATACCCCGCGCGATGACTACGCAGCCACCGTAAAGGCGATTGTCGATTTAGTCCTGCTGGCAGAAGAGAAAACCGGCGAAAAGGGCACGGTAGGCATCGGCATTCCGGGGACGATCTCGCCCTATACCCAGCGAGTGAAAAATGCCAACTCAACCTGGCTGAATGGTCAGCCGCTGGATAAGGATTTGGCGCAGGCGCTGAATCGTGACGTGCGCATTGCCAACGACGCGAATTGTTTAGCGGTTTCTGAAGCGGTGGATGGTGCTGGAGCAGGGCAGCCGCTGGTGTTTGCCGTGATTATTGGAACCGGGTCCGGCGCGGGCGTGGCGATTGGCGGTGAGTCGCGGATTGGTGGCAACGGTAACGCGGGCGAGTGGGGCCATAACCCACTACCATGGATGGACGAAGACGAGTTACGCCATCGTGCCGAAGTGCCATGTTATTGCGGCTTACAAGGCTGCATTGAGACCTTTGTCTCGGGCACCGGTTTCGCCATCGATTATCAGCGTTTGAGTGGCAAAACCTTGAAAGGAGCGGAGATCATTAAGTTGATTGAGCAGCAGGATCCCGTGGCAGAACTGGCGATGAGCCGTTACGAGATGCGTTTGGCGAAATCGCTGGCGCAGGTGGTGAATTTGCTCGATCCCGATGTGATCGTGCTGGGCGGCGGCATGAGCAACAACGACCGCCTCTACCAGACGGTGCCTGCCCTGATGAAGCAGTGGGTGTTTGGTCGCGAATGTGAAACGCCAGTGTTGAAAGCGGTTCACGGTGATTCCAGCGGCGTGCGCGGTGCGGCGTGGTTATGGCCGCTGAAGGGTTAGCGTGCGGCCTGATGCCCTCACCCCAGCCCTCTCCCACGGGAGAGGGAGACGCTGCTAAGGATAAATGACAGAGATGAATGAGGGCTGGATCAATCCCCTCTCCCGCTTGTGGGAGAGGGTTAGGGTGAGGGAAAATGTTACTCCCCCATCAACATTGCATCCTGTGGTGCGTTCTCACGCTGGGTCTTCGTGGCCAGGAAGTAAAGATATCCCACCACCATAATCGCCACGAACAGCCCGCCGATTACCGGGTTGAACCACAGCATGGCAATCAAACACACCAGTGACAGCACCAGCGCGATACCCGGGATAATGGGATAACCCGGCGCGCGGAAGCTACGTTCCATATCCGGTGCCGTGCGACGCAGCTTAAACAGGCTCAGCATGCTCATCAGGTACATCACGATGGCCCCGAACACCGCCATGGTGATCATCGCGGCTGTCAGTGTCATTCCCTGTAGGTTAATCAGCCCATCACTGTAGATCGCCGCGATGCCAATCACGCCACCCGCAATAATCGCGCGGTGCGGTGTCTGGAAACGTGACAACTTCGCCAGGCCTGGCGGCAGATAGCCGGCACGAGCCAGAGCAAAGAACTGGCGTGAATAACCAAGAATAATGCCGTGGAAGCTGGCGACCAGACCAAACAAACCAATCCATACCAGCATGTGCATCCAGTTTGAGTGCTCGCCCACGATCATCTTCATCGCCTGCGGCAGCGGATCGTTGATATCCGACAGCTTACGCCAGTCACCAGCGCCACCGGCCAGCAGCATCACACCAATCGCCAAGACCACCAGCGTCAAAATCCCGGTGATGTAGGCTTTTGGAATGGTGCGTTTCGGATCTTTCGCCTCTTCAGCGGCCATGGCAGCCCCTTCAATGGCGAGGAAGAACCAGATGGCAAACGGGATCGCGGCGAAGATGCCCGAGAGTGCAGGCATACCGAAATGATCGCTGCCTGCCCAGCCATTGGCGGCAAAGTTCGCGATACTAAAGCCCGGCGAGACCACGCCCATAAACACCAGCAGTTCGAGCACCGCCAGCACCGTGACCACCAACTCAAACATCGCGGCCAGCTTCACTCCGAGGATATTCAGCGTCATAAACACCAGGTAAGCGCCGACCGCTGCCGTTTTCGGGTTGAGGTCGGGATACTGCACATTGAGATACGCACCGATGGCCATGGCGATGGCCGGTGGGGCAAACACGAATTCAATTAACGTGGCCAGGCCAGCAATCAAGCCGCCGGTTTCACCAAAGGCGCGGCGGCTATAAGCAAACGGACCACCGGCATGCGGGATGGCGGTGGTCAGCTCGGTAAAGCTGAAAATGAAACAGGTGTACATGGTGGCGATCAGCGCGGTGGTGATGAGAAACCCCAGCGTACCCGCCACGCCCCAGCCATAACTCCAGCCAAAATACTCCCCGGAAATTACCAGACCAACCGCGATACCCCACAAATGCAGAGTGCCCAGCGTGGGTTTGAGCTTACTCGTCATAATCGTCTCCCCGTCGTGATTGTTATGCGGCGGCTGCACCGCGCTGTTTTGTTCTATGCACTACAGTGAATGGATAATGCCGCTGCCGGTGGCGGGAAAACTTGACGCGAGCGCAGTGAGTTTTGTCATCCACTGTCAACTTACAGGCAAAAAAAGTGCCAGATGCACGCTGCGGTCAACTTTGGGTTGTCTGCGGTCAAGCAGTCAGGACGAGGTCATCCCATGCTGATAACACTTGCTACCCTTGAGATTGATGCTGGAGATTGATGAATGAGCGCCGAACAAGCCGATACCCTTACCGACGTAGAAATCACCGTGCTGGCGCAGCAGGCGCTGGCCTGTTATCCCGCGCCATTGCAAGGCGAGTTGAAACTCCTGTGCCGTTCCGAAAACGCCACCTTCCTGCTGACGGCGGGTGGTCAACGTTATGCGCTGCGCCTGCATCGTCCTAACTATCACAGCAAAGCCGATATTCAGAGTGAGTTACTGTGGCTGGATGCGCTGCGTGATATTGGCATCATGGTACCGCAGGCCATTCCCGCCAAAGATGGCGAAACCGTGTTGTCGCTGAGCATGGCGGGAGGGGGCGTGCGTCATGCGGTGTTGTTCCACTGGATCGAAGGTGACATGCCGACCACCGATGTCGATCCCAAAGCGTTTCAGCAACTGGGTCACATCACCGCACGCTTGCATCAGCACAGCCGCAACTGGCAGAAACCCGCTGGTTTTCAGCGCATCATCTGGGATCATCACACCATGGTGAGCGATCACAGCCATTGGGGGCGCTGGCAGGATGCGCCTAACCTCAATCCAGCCGATCACGGCATCGTGGAGGAAGCGGTGGCACGTGTCGGGCAAGAGCTGCAAACCTTCGGCAAAGGCACCGATCGCTATGGCCTGATCCACGCCGATCTTCGTCTCACCAACCTGTTGTTGCACAAGGGTGAAACCCGAGTGATCGATTTTGATGACTGCGGCATGGGTTGGTACCTGCACGATCTGGCGGCGGCGATCAGCTTTGTCGAGCATCATCCACGTGCCGCTGAATGGGTTGATAACTGGATCCAGGGTTACGAGCGCGTCGCGCACATTAGCGATGAGGAGATGGCGCTGGTGCCAACGCTGCTGATTCAGCGCCGCATTCAAATGACCGCGTGGATGGGCACACACGCGGAGACGGAGATGGCGCAGAGCCTTGGGCCGCGCTGGGCCGATCACTCTGTGCGTCTGTGTCGCCGCTATCTGGAAACCAATCAGCTGCCAGTTGGGGTGTAGTTGCACCACGAATGATCAGTTATGCATCGTAGCGGCGCAATGTATTGCGAGATAGATCGCGCCGCTACAACGTCGTATCGAATTATTATCATTTTCCACGCCTGGTACGAAAATTGCTGGATCCCTCCCTATGTTCCACTCGCGCGTTCCTTGTGAGGTTCCCATGCAATCACTGATAACCCCTTCTGAAGCATTGAGCACGCTCTCGGCTCAGGCCAACAATCGCGGCGTGCTGGCGGCCGCTGCGACGGGTTTGAGCACTTTTATCACTGACAAGGGCGGTGATGTCGATCGTATCTTTGGCATCAGCGGGATTGATTCCGAACTGCTGGCGAGTCCCACGCTCAGCCTGGGATTGGTCAACTACTGCCGCGTGATGGAAGAGGCGGCGCGTCACTCAGGTTTTGATAACTTCGGTTTGCACTACGGCAGGCAGTTCAAACCGCAGTCATTAGGTCTGATTGGCTACATCGGGCTGTGCTCACCTACGCTTGAACAGGCGTTACATAACGTGGTGAACGCTTTTCCCTGGCATCAGCACGACACCCTGACACGACTGGTGGATAAAGGCGACTGCTGGAGACTGGATTATCAGGTGCGGCATGGTGCGATCCTTTCACGCCGCCAGGATGCCGAACTGACGCTGGGCATGTTCCTCAATCTGATTCGCCACGTAGCTGGGAAAAACTGGGCACCGCGCGAAGTGCATTTCGAGCACCCGCGCCCTGAGCAGTGGCATGAGCACTGCAAAGTGTTTGATGCACCGGTGTGGTTCGATCAACCCTTTAATTCGCTGCTGATCCCCAAACGTGACCTGCTGCGGGCCATGCCGGAACAGGACCCGATGCTGTTGATGGTGATGCAGGATGCGATTCGTCGTCTGAATAGCAATGCATCCGTTCAGAGCGTGGTGGAACAGGCGCGCTCACAGGTGAATTTGTCGCTGATGCAGGGCGAACCCGTATTGGAAGAGATCGCGGAGAAAATGGGCTTGTCGAGCTGGTCACTGCAACGGCGACTGCGTGAAGAGGGCATCAGTTTCACCGCGCTGGTGGACAAAGTGCGCTGCGAGATGGCGACGCACTATTTGCAGCAGAAGCAGCTACCGATTTCTGAAATGGCGCTTTTGCTGGGCTATTCCGAAGTCAGCGCCTTTTCCCGCGCCTTCCGCCGTTGGTTCGGCATCAGCCCGCGCCAGTGGCGGCAGGATGGGCTGGCGAGCTAGACTTATGGGGTGCAAAACCGAACCACGCCGGTTGCGTCCGATCCGGCGGGGGCGGTAAACCTTTCGACTGACCAATCAACTGCCAGGCGCGCAGGCACAGGGTTTCGTCACCTTGTGTTTGCGTCACCGCATAACGTCCGCTGTTTTGCCACTCCAACTGCACCAGACATTGTTGCCCCGCGTAACGTGCGGCGTCCTGAAACTGCCGATTAAGACGATGCTGCATCTCATCAGCCCATTTGCAGGATGCACTGCCGGGTTGAGTTTGCGGCTGGCAGAGGTTATCGACAGGGGCTGCGGGGGCAGGAGAAGTTGCGTGTTGGCAGGCGCTGAGCAGCGTCACTAACGCGAGCAAACCTGCGATGCGGATTAAGAAGTTCATTCATTTGGCTGCTGTTAAGGGAAGTTGCAGCCAGTTTATCTGGCGGGCAGGGGAATGCGCTATGGCATTGCTCTGACTCTTAACTTGCGTAATACATTGCGTAATGCTTGTCAGTTAAGCGACTGGTGTTAACGCCGTCTGGGGCCGCACCGGGGCCGGCGGTCCTCGCGCCGCTGCGCGGTACCTTCACTTCATTCGTCTGCCTTAACGGACCGGTGCCGATGGAACATCCCTGTTCCAGCGCCACCTTTCGCCCGCGTCCTGCGGGCTCTCCTGGCATACTCACGCCGTTCAGCGCTGCGGAATGCCTGCCCCGGTGCGGCCCCAGCCAGCTCATTAGCTTCAGTGCGGGTTGTCAAAAAGGGCACATTGTCTGAAGCCATGACGCCACTACGGCACCGCAGATTTTTTAACGGCGCGATTTATCGCGCTCCCTGGATTATTCCCCCGGCAATTCCAGCTTGCTGTAGCCCAGCCCGTTCATCTTACGCACCTTGATTTGCACCGGAATACGCTCTTTCATTGCCTCAACGTGGCTGATCACCCCGATGGTCTTACCGCTGGCGTTGAGCGCGTCCAAGGCATCCAGTGCAGTATCGAGGGTTTCGGCATCGAGGGTGCCGAAGCCCTCATCGAGGAACAGGGATTCGATGCGCGTTTTATGGCTGACCAGGTCGGACAAGGCCAACGCCAGTGCCAGACTCACCAGGAAGCTTTCGCCGCCTGACAGTGTTCGCGTGTCGCGGGTGGCATCGGCTTGCCAGGTATCGACCACTTCCAGCTCCAGCTCTTCACTGACGCGGCGTTGCAGCAGGTAGCGGCCGTGTAAACGGTCCAACTGGCGGTTCGCCAGCCACACCAGATGATCCAGCGTTAATCCCTGGGCGAAGCGGCGGAATTTGTCACCTTTGGCTGAACCGATTAAATCATTCAGTCGCCCAATCTGCGCCAGTGACACCTCATCATCTGCAATTTGTGTCAGCAAGGATTGCTGCTGCTGACGCTGTTGGGCATCGCTGTGAAGCTGCTGCTGCGCCTCACCCTGCTGGCGGGCATTCTCGCGCAGTGTCTGGCGCAGAGATGCCAACTGTTCAACCAGCCCGGCGGCAACTTCATCACTCAAGGTGGCAGGACGTTGCTGCTGATGGGCGGCAACACGCTGTGCCAACTGTTGGCGCAATGTCTGCTGCTGTTGGCGCTGTTGCTCCAGCGTTTGCAGGCGTTGGCGTAACTGCAGGAACGCCTGTTCATCCAGCAGCGCAGCCCGCAAGGCTGCTTCGTCACTAAAATCACTCTGCTGCAACGCGGTGAGGAACGCGTTTTCCGCCGTCTGCACCCGCGTCAGCATGCTCTGCTGTTGGCTGTCTATCTGTTCGCACTGTCCGTTGAGGCTGTGCAACAGGCTTTGCGCCTGCTGCCACTGTTGTAGGTGCTGCGCCAGATGCTGTTCGCTTTGCTGTAGCGCGGCATGTTGCTGCTGCCGGGCATCTGCAACCAAACGATCGCCAAACAGCTGATGGCGCTGCTGCTGCTGCTCGTTTTGCTGTTGTTGCAGGGTATGAAGAGTCTGCTGCAATGCATCCAGCTGTTGTTGTTCGCGTAACGAATTTTGTTGCAGGCTACCTTGCTCGCTCTCCGCTTTGGCTAATTGCGGTTGCAACTCGCTGAGTAATCTTTCGCTCTGCTGCCAGGCTTGCCAGCGCTGTTGTAGCGCTTCCAGCCACGGAGTACGCGCAGCGCGTTCGGGTAGCGCCAGCTGATGGGCTGCCAGTTGATGTTCCAACTGCAGTGCCAATTGCTGTGAGGCACTGCGTTCTTGCCCCTCACGCTGATTGAGCTCTTCAAGCGTTTGCTGCGCGCTTTGCAGCCGTTGCTGTGCCAGCTGCTGGGCATTTTGCTGATGTTGCAGCTGCTGCTGCTGAAGCAGATGAGCCTCTTTTGCCTGTTGCAGTGCCAGCGCCGCCTGTTCCCGTAGCTGGAGTTGCTGCTGCTGTGAGTTCTCCTGTGTGTCTTGCTGCTGCTGCCAGGCGGTGAAATCATCCTGCTGATCCAGCGTGAAGGTAAGTGCCAGCTCACTGCTCAAACGCTGCCACTGCTGGTTGGCGGTGGCAATCTGCTGGTCGAACTCATAGATCTCCTGCTGCAAAACCTGCTGCTGTTGTAGTGACAGTTTCTGCTGCTCGCCTTTGGCGGTGCCGTCCTCTCTGAGTTTGGCGACCAATGCTTCCTGTGCTGCCAGTCGCTGCTGGTTTTCACCGGGCTGCAGTTGCTGATATTGCGCGATGGCCGGATGCTGACAGGAGCCACACAACGGGCAGGGCTGGTCGGGTTGCAATTTGGCGCGCTCGTCGGCTAACTGCGCGATAGTGCGCTCAAGTTCGCAAATCTTGCGGATATCGAGCAGCGTTTGATTTTCACGCTTGTAGTCGTCACGCAGCGCCTGTAAAGCCGATTCCTGCTGCTGATGCTGCTGTTGCAGCTGCGCCAGTTTCTGTTGCCGCAGCTGGTGCTGCGGTTGCAGGGATTGCCAACGCGCCGCCAGCAGGCTGAGTTGCTGGCGGGCAGGGCGCTGCTGTTGATGTAGTGCCAGGGCTTCACGCAGTTGGATAGTCTGGGCCTCGGCTTCTAGCGAAGTGAGTGCCTGCTCCGCTTGTTGGCGTTGCTGGCTGGCTTGTGCTTCAGCCTGCTGCAAGGGGTGCAGCGCCTGCGCATGTTCGGTAATCGTCTGTTGCTGCTGTGAAAGCTGTGTGTGCTGCTGTTGCTGCTGGGCAGTAAGCTGTGTCAGCGACTGCTCGCGCTCTTCAAGACGTGCGATATCCGCCTGCCAGCTCGTCAGTTCCGTTCCCCAGTTGGCCACCGCCGCTTCGCGTTGACGGAAATCCTGCTGCTGCGCGAATTGCTGTTGTAAGCGTTCACTCGCTTGTTGATGCTGGCTCACCGCGGCCTGGCTCTGTTGTACCACCTGCTGTTGCTGGGTGTGCAGGCGTTGTTGATCGGCAATTTGCCGCGCACCGCTGGCAAGCTGTTGATCAAGCGGGATAACCTGTTCGGTCAGCAAGGTTTCCAGTTGCTGCTGGCCGGAAACGGTCTGCTCACGCGCCTGCTGCGCTGCCTGATACTGAGTTTCACCCTGCTGCAGCGCCGCCTGAGCCTTTTGCTGTTGGACATGTAACTGCTGAGCCTGCTGCATCAACGCCTGTTGATCACGCTGTAGCTGCTCGCGCTGCTGAAGCTTATCGCGCAGTTTTTCTGCCGGCTCGGCGCGTGACAAGCGTTGGCGATCCCCTTCGGCCTGCTGCCATGCGTGTTCAGCGCTCTGTCCTGCCTGCTCGGCCTGCTGCTGCTCTTGCGTCAGCTGTTGGGATTGCGTTAACCACTGCTGATGCTGTTGCGCTTGCTCCAGCTGTTCGCTGAGGGTTTTCTCCTCGGTGGCTAACGTGTGTAACTGTTGGCTGAGTTCATCGCGCCGAGCTTCATCCAGCAACAGCATACCGCCCGCGCGGGCGCGTAGCGTATCTAACTCGCTGCGTGCGGTGCGCCAGCGCTCGTAAATCTGCATCGAGATTTGCCCGTAGATTTCGGTGCCGGTGAGTTCTTCCAGCAACTCGGCGCGTTCTCCCGGTTTGGCATTCAGGAAGGCGGCAAACTGGCCCTGCGACAGCATCATCGAGCGGGTAAAGCGCGCGAAATCCAGCCCGGAGAGGGTTTCAATCGCTTTGAGTTTGTCACCAACTTTATCGGCAACAATTTGGTTATCAGCCACGCGCGCCAGTTCAACACGCGGCACCTGCAATTTGCCATCGGCCAGGCCGCGTGCGCGGTTTTGGCTCCAGAACGCGCGCCAGGCTTCACCTTTGATCTCAAACTCCACTTCAGCCAGGCACTCCGCGGTATCACGGGTGATCAGTTCATTTTGCGTCTGCGACAGCACACCGAGGCGCGGCGTCTGGTGATACAGCGCCAGACAAATCGCATCCAGCAGCGTGGTTTTGCCCGCGCCGGTGGCACCGGTAATGGCAAATAAACCGTTACTGGCAAAGGGCTCGCGGCGGAAATCAATAAACCACTCACCGCGCAGCGCATTGAGATTCTTAAAGCGTAACGTCAGAATTTTCATGCGGACGGGTTCTCCAGCGCGGCGAGGGTGGTGCGAAACAGTTGCGTCAGTTGATCGGCTTGTTCGGCATCCAGCTGATCCTCCTGCGCCAGACGGCGAGCAAACACCTCTTCCACTTTCAGCTCACTCAGGGTTTCATTGTCCATGCGTGCCAGGCTGCGCTGGCGCTGCTCACGGCTACGTCGCACCAGCAGCACTTCCACGGGCAGCGCTTCGGTGAGCTGTTCGACGCGACGCTGCAGGTCACTAAGATACTCTTGCGTGGTGATTTCAATATCCAGCCAGACCGGTTTTTCGCCGTCTCCCTCGCTGAATTGCGTCAGCTGTAACTCAATTTCCGCCATCGATCCTTTGAGCATCTGCATCGGCTGGAACAGCGGAATGGTGAGCGGTGTGACGGCGTCTAACTGGCGGCTGAAATCGAGCAGGAACACACTTTTATCGCGGCCCAGTTCATCAAAACTGAGTGGGATTGGCGAACCGCTGTAGCGGATATGCTCGCTATCGGCGATACGTTGCGCCCGATGGATATGGCCAAGCGCGATGTAATCGGCAGGGGGAAAAGCCTGCGCCGGGAAGGCATCCAGCGTGCCGATATAGATATCACGTACTGAATCGCTTTTGGTGACGCCCACGGTGGTGAGATGGCCGGTGGCGATGATAGGCAGTGGCTGATCGCCACGCTGTGTGAGGGCCGCCGCGTAACACTGCTGGTAGTGCTGCTCAATTGCCTCCAGCAGGGAGATTTGCTTTTCACGGCCTGATTGCCCGGCCTGACTGCGCAGAATATCCCGTGGACGCAGGTAAGGGATGGCGCACAGCAGCGCGCCCGGTGTGCCATCACGCTGCTTTAGCGTCAGCACCTGCTGCTCGCCTTGTGGCGTGGCGCTGGTGATCACGCGGGTATTCAGGCAGGCAAGAAGTTCACGCGACTCATTGAGGGTGGCAACGGAATCATGGTTTCCTGCCAACACTACCAACTCGCACCCTGTGGGCTGCAATGCCACCACAAAGCGGTTAAACATTTCACGCGCATAACTGGGTGGCGAACCGGTATCAAACAGGTCTCCGGCGACGATCAGTGCATCGACCTGATGCTGCTGAATCTGCTCCAGTAGCCAGTCAAGAAATGCCTGATGTTCGGCCGCGCGGCTTTTGCTGTAAAAGAACTGACCGAGATGCCAATCCGCCGTGTGTATGATGCGCATGAAAACTCCGTGCTTGGTTAAGCGAGCAAGAAGTATAACCTCTTCAGATCGCAAAGAAAAAAAAGCGCTAATCGTTGTCACATTTCTGTTTTTTAACTATTTATCATAGGTGGGGTTTTTCATAAAAGTGTCACAAAACTGACGCATAATGACGCCGCAAATCCCAGTGACAAGCCGTCACAACAGCAGGAGTTATAATGGCTAAGCGCATTTTGGTTGTGGAAGACGAAGCTCCCATCCGTGAAATGTTATGTTTCGTGCTGGAACAGAATGATTACCAGCCTATTGAGGCCGAGGACTATGACAGCGCGATTGGTAAGCTGATCGAGCCGTGGCCGGATTTGATTCTGCTGGACTGGATGTTGCCGGGTGGCAGCGGTATTCAGTTTATTAAACATTTGAAACGTGAAGCGATGACGCGCGACATCCCGGTGATGATGCTGACGGCGCGCGGTGAAGAAGAGGATCGCGTACGCGGTCTGGAAGTGGGTGCGGATGACTACATCACCAAACCTTTCTCACCGAAAGAGTTGATGGCGCGTATCAAAGCGGTGATGCGTCGTATCTCGCCGATGGCAGTGGAAGAGGTGATTGAGATGCAGGGCTTGAGCCTGGATCCCTCTTCGCATCGGGTGATGTCGGAGAGCACCCCGCTGGAAATGGGCCCGACGGAATATAAATTACTGCACTTCTTTATGACGCATCCGGAGCGTGTTTACAGCCGTGAGCAGCTGTTAAACCACGTTTGGGGCACCAACGTGTACGTCGAAGATCGTACGGTTGATGTGCATATCCGTCGTTTACGTAAAGCACTGGAAATTTCAGGTCACGATCGCATGGTTCAAACCGTACGCGGAACAGGGTATCGTTTCTCTGCCCGCTACTAAACGGAGTCTTTTACCGTGCTGGAACGACTCTCCTGGAAGAGATTAATGACCGAGCTGGCGCTGGTTTGCTTGCCTGCGCTGGTGCTCGGTCTGTTGTTCGGTTATCTGCCCTGGCTGCTGCTGATTGCCGTATCCAGCGTGCTGTTTTGGCACTTCAGAAACCTGATGCGTCTGTCGCACTGGTTGTGGGTTGATCGCTCCATGACGCCGCCTTCCGGGCGCGGTAGTTGGGAGCCGCTGTTTTACGGTCTGTACCAGATGCAACTGCGTAACCGACGTCGCCGTCGTGAACTCGGTAATCTGATAAAGCGTTTTCGCAGCGGTGCGGAATCGCTCCCCGATGCTGTGGTGTTGACCACCGAAGAGGGCACGATTTTCTGGTGCAACGGACTGGCTCAACAGCATTTGGGTTTGCGCTGGCCGGAGGATAACGGTCAGAACATCCTCAATTTGCTGCGCTATCCTGAGTTTTCTCGCTATATCCGTCAGCGCGATTTTAATAAGCCACTGACGCTGGTGCTCAACAACCAGCATCATATGGAGTTCCGCGTGATGCCCTACAGTGAAGGGCAGTGGCTGATGGTGGCGCGTGATGTGACCCAGATGCACCAGTTGGAAGGCGCGCGGCGTAATTTCTTCGCTAACGTCAGCCACGAACTGCGCACCCCGTTAACGGTGTTGCAGGGGTATCTGGAGATGATGGACGATGCGACAATGAACGAGCGCACGCGTGGCAAGGCACTGCACACCATGCAGGAGCAGACACGTCGTATGGATAGCCTGGTGAAACAATTACTGACGCTGTCGCGTATCGAAGCAGCACCGGCCATCGATTTGAAAGAGACCGTGGATGTGCCAGGTATGCTGCTGTTGTTGCAGCGTGAGGCTGAAACCCTGAGCCAGGGCCGTCACAGTATCCATTTCCACACTGATCCGCACCTCAAAGTGTTTGGTAATGATGAGCAGCTGCGGAGTGCCATTTCCAATTTGGTCTACAACGCGGTGAATCACACGCCAGATGGCACGCGTCTCGATATCAGCTGGCTGCGTACCAAAGAGGGCGCGCAGTTTAAGGTCTGTGATAACGGGCCGGGGATCAGTGAAGAGCATCTGCCACGTCTGACCGAGCGCTTCTATCGAGTGGATAAAGCCCGTTCACGCGCAACGGGCGGCAGCGGCCTGGGGCTGGCGATCGTGAAACATGCGTTGAGCCATCACAATGCGCGACTGGAGATCACCAGTATCCCGCATCAGGAAACCTGTTTTAGTTTTCTTCTTCCGCCACGGTTGATTGTGACAAAGGGAATCTACGAGAATGTGGCGCAGTAAACGCCACCGGATAACCTGATGAAATCGCTGTTGCTGTTCACTTTGCTGTTATGCTCTGCGCTGGCGCAGGGCCAACAAACCATGCTCACCGGCAATTTGAGCAGCGTGGGTTCCGATACCCTCGGCTATCTGATGACGCTGTGGGGCGAGGATTTTAGCCGTCAGTCACCTGGCGTTAACGTTCAGGTGCAGGCGGCGGGCTCCTCTACCGCGCCCACCGCGCTGGCGGCGGGTGCCGCCCAGTTGGGTGCCATGAGCCGCCCAATGCAGATTGATGAGCGCCAACTGTTCACCACACGCTATGGTTATCCTCCGCTGGCTGTACCCGTTGCCATGGATGCGCTGGTGGTGGTGGTGAATCAGGACAACCCGCTCCCCGATATCGACCAACCGCAACTCGATGCACTCTTCTCCGTGACCCGCTTATGTGGCGCGCACAGCGTACCGCAGCGCTGGGGCGATCTCGGATTGAATCAGGCTGACTGGGCAACACGCAGCATTCAGCGCTTTGGCCGTAACTCAGCCTCGGGCACCTGGGGATTCTTTAAACAACAGGCGCTGTGTAAAGGCGATTTTCGCGCTGACGTCGCGGAATTTCCGGGTTCGGCTGCCGTGGTGCAAGCGGTGGCGAGCACCCCCAACAGCATTGGCTATGCCAGCTTCGGTTTCCATCTGAGCGGCGTAAAAATGGTGCCGATCAAGACGGCCAGCGGCGCGAGCGTGATGCCCGATGCCGAATCCATTCGCAGCGGCCGCTATCCGTGGTCTCGTCCTCTCTATATTTATGTGAATAAAGCGCCGGGCAAACCCTTGCCGCCGCTGGTCAGTGCTTTCCTGCATCAGGTGTTATCACCAGCAGGGCAACGGCGCGTCACCGAAGCGGGCTATCTGCCGCTTTCCGAAAGCCAAATGGCGCAGGCACGCGCAGCCATTGAAGGAAATTGAAGCAGCAGTCGCCGATCATGAATTTTATTCACGTCACCTGAATTTTCTTCCATTGCCCTTTGAGGCATAGCGTGTCACTCTCATGGACATATAGCCGTCCAGATGGCTAAAAATAACCACGCGAAATTATACCCTGACGCAATTATGCGTTTAGCCAGGAGTGCACATGTCACATCATCATCCGTTCCGTGCCGATACCGTCGGCAGTTTTCTCCGTCCCGCGGCCATCAAGCAGGCGCGGGTGCAGTTTGCCAACGGTGAGATAACCGCGGAGCAGCTGCGTCAGGTGGAAGACACTGAGATCCGTCATGTGGTTGAACAGCAACGTGCCAACGGTTTGCAGGTGGTGACAGACGGTGAATTCCGTCGCGCATGGTGGCACTTCGACTTCTTTGGCGATCTACAGGGTGTTGAGCTGTTTGAAGCCGAGCAGGGCATTCAATTTAATGGCGTGCAGACCAAAGCGCACGGCGTCAAAGTCACTGGCAAAGTGGGTTTCAATCCCAATCACCCGATGCTGGAACACTTCCGTTTTCTGAAGAGCATTGCCGGTGATGCGGTGGCAAAAATGACCATTCCCAGCCCAAGCGTGCTGCACTTCCGCGGTGGGCGTAAGGTGATTGATGCCACCGTCTATCCTGATTTAAAAGAGTACTTCGCTGATTTGGCGCAGACCTATAAAGATGCGATCAGCGCGTTTTACGCCGAAGGCTGTCGCTTTCTGCAACTGGATGACACCGTGTGGGCCTATCTCTGCTCGGCCGATCAGCAGCAGCAGATCCGTGAACGTGGTGAAGATCCGCAAGAGTTGGCACGTATCTATGCCGAAGTGCTGAATAAAGCGCTGGAAGATAAACCTGCCGATCTGACCATTGGTTTGCATGTTTGTCGCGGTAACTTCCGTTCGACCTGGATCTCCGAAGGCGGCTATGAGCCAGTGGCGGAGATTCTGTTTGGTCAGGTCAATATCGATGCCTATTTCCTTGAGTATGACAACGAGCGCTCAGGCGGTTTTGAACCGCTGCGCTTTATCAAGCCGGGTCATCAGCAAGTGGTACTGGGTTTAATCACCACCAAAAACGGTGAGCTGGAAGATCCTGCTCAGGTGAAAGCCCGTCTGCAAGAAGCATCGCAGTTCGTCAGCCTTGACCAGATCTGCCTGAGCCCACAGTGTGGCTTTGCGTCGACCGAAGAGGGCAACAGCCTGACTGAAGCGCAGCAGTGGCAGAAGATTCGTCTGGTGGTCGATATCGCTAAACAAGTGTGGTGATGCTGTAAACTTGTGCAAACAGGCGCGTAAATCGCGCCTTTTGTGCATCCATAAGCCGATTTTTGCAAGGAGATCTCCCGCGATGCGGAAACTTTAAGCAAATCATCTGAGGTGTTTTACGCCTATCTCCCGCTGATTCACTGCTTTGTGTTACTTTGTTGCTATATCCTTCTGGTTTTCCGATCCCGTATTGCCTTTCTTCGCTATAAACGTTTTAATTTGCGCCGTTGTCGATTTATCCCTCTGCGAACAGAAGAAAAGTAGTTTAAATCACCTGCGCTTTAACGATTAGGCCCGCATAACGCACTGATTCCATCAGTTAAGCCCTTGTTTACGCGCATCCAGAGGACAACACGAACTCAACTTCCACCGCAACATCAGCTACAGGCAGTACAGAAGTTTATGACACATCGTTTAACCTCCAAGGATATCCTGGCGCTGGGCTTCATGACGTTTGCCCTGTTCGTTGGCGCAGGAAACATTATCTTTCCACCGATGGTGGGGATTCAGTCTGGCGAACACGTCTGGGTTGCCGCCTTTGGCTTTCTGATCACGGCTGTTGGCTTACCGGTGATGACCGTTATTGCCCTGGCACGTGTTGGCGGCGGCATTGATGCGCTGAGCTCACCGATTGGCAAGGCGGCAGGTCTGCTGTTAGCCACCGTTTGCTATCTGGCCGTGGGCCCGCTGTTCGCGACCCCGCGTACTGCGACCGTCTCCTTTGAAGTCGGGATTGCGCCATTGACCGGTGATGGCGCGCTGCCGCTGTTCATTTACAGCCTGATTTACTTTGCGCTGGTGATTGGTATTTCCCTGTATCCGGGCAAATTGCTGGACACCGTCGGTCATTTCCTCGCACCACTGAAGATTGTGGCGCTGACTATTCTGGGCGTGGCAGCACTGCTGTGGCCTGCGGGCGGTATTGCACCGGCGACAGCGGATTACCAGCGTGCTGCGTTTTCCAGCGGTTTCGTTAATGGTTACCTGACCATGGATACCTTGGGCGCACTGGTATTCGGTATCGTTATTGTGAATGCTGCGCGCTCTCGCGGTGTGGAAGATGCCAAATTGCTGACGCGTTACACTATGCTGGCGGGCGTGATCGCCGGTGTCGGCCTGACGCTGGTTTACCTCAGCCTGTTTAAACTGGGTTCCGGTAGTGCGGGCTTGGTCGATCAGAATGCGAACGGTGCGGCGATTCTGCACGCCTATGTGCAACAGACCTTCGGCGGCATGGGCAGCTTCTTCCTGGCGGCGCTGATTTTCGTGGCCTGTATGGTGACGGCTGTTGGCCTGACCTGCGCCTGTGCCGAATTTTTTGCGCAATACCTGCCATTGTCGTATAAGACGCTGGTATTTATTTTGGGTCTGTTCTCCATGGTGGTGTCGAACCTCGGCCTGAGCCATTTGATTCAGATTTCCATTCCGGTGCTGACGGCCATTTACCCGCCGTGCATCGTGCTGGTGGTGTTGAGTTTTACGTTGAAGTGGTGGAACAAAAGCACGCGTATCATCGCGCCAACCATGCTGGTGAGCCTGCTGTTTGGTATTGTGGATGCGATTAAAACCACTAACTTTGAAGATGTACTGCCGCTGTTTAGTCAGCATCTGCCGCTAGCGGATCAGGGACTTTCCTGGTTGCCGCCATCGCTGGTGATGCTGGTGATTGCTGCGGTGGTGGATCGCGCAAAAGGACGCGAACAGGTCGCTGTTCATCAGTAAGCAACATTGCTGTTAATTTCAACCACGGGCTTGCCCGTGGTTTTTCATTTTCAAGGTACAGGCGGTTATGCAAGAAACCAACAAGCTCAAACGCGGACTGAGCACGCGCCACATCCGGTTTATGGCACTGGGATCGGCGATTGGCACCGGGCTGTTTTACGGCTCGGCGGATGCGATCAAAATGGCGGGGCCCAGCGTGCTGCTGGCCTACATCATCGGCGGTGCCGTGGCGTATATCATCATGCGTGCGCTGGGTGAGATGTCAGTGAATAACCCGCAGGCCAGCTCTTTTTCGCGTTATGCGCAGGATTATCTCGGTCCACTGGCGGGATACATCACGGGCTGGACCTACTGTTTTGAAATCCTGATTGTGGCGATTGCTGACGTCACGGCGTTCGGCATCTACATGGGCGTGTGGTTCCCGGAAGTGCCGCACTGGATCTGGGTACTCAGCGTGGTGTTGATCATCGGCGGTATTAACCTGATGAGCGTGAAGGTGTTTGGCGAAGTGGAGTTTTGGTTCTCTTTCTTCAAAGTCGCCACCATCATCATCATGATTCTCGCCGGTTTCGGCATTATTTTCTGGGGCATCGGCAACGGCGGTCAGCCAACCGGTATTCACAATCTGTGGACCAATGGCGGTTTCTTCGCGCACGGTATCATCGGTATGCTGCTGTCACTGCAGATGGTGATGTTCGCTTACGGTGGCATTGAGATTATCGGGATCACGGCCGGTGAAGCGGAAGATCCTGCGAAGTCGATTCCTCGCGCTATCAACTCTGTACCGCTGCGTATTCTGGTGTTCTACGTGGGTACGCTGTTCGTCATTATGTCGATCTATCCCTGGAACCAGGTCGGTACGCAGGGCAGCCCGTTTGTGCTGACCTTCCAGCATCTCGGCATTGCGGCGGCGGCGTCCATTCTCAACTTTGTGGTGATCACCGCGTCCCTGTCGGCGATTAACAGCGATGTGTTTGGTGTCGGACGCATGCTGCACGGTATGGCGCAGCAGGGCCATGCGCCAAAAGTCTTCACCAACACCAGCGAGCGCGGTGCGCCGTGGGTGACAGTGGTGGTGATGATGGTGGCGTTGCTGATGGCGGTTTATCTCAACTATCTGATGCCAGAAAAAGTGTTCCTGGTGATCGCTTCGCTGGCGACCTTTGCCACGGTGTGGGTGTGGATCATGATTCTGCTGTCGCAGATTGCGTTCCGCCGCAAAATTGGTGCGCAGGAAGCCGGTAAGCTGCAGTTTGCCCTGCCTGGTGGCAGTGCAACAGCGTGGATCGGCGTGGCATTTCTGGTGTTTATCATCGCGCTGATTGGCTATTTCCCGGATACGCGTGTGTCACTGTACGCGGGCTTTGGCTGGATTGTGCTGCTGTTGCTGGCATGGCCACTGGTGAAGAAGCGCCAGGGTTGAAATTGACGGGTGTGTATCACGATGCACCTGCCTGAAGGTTGCCACAAGTGGCGTAATGCTCGTTAGTTAAGAACTCAGGCTGCTTTTTGATAAGTGGCCTTTCTTTTCTGTGCGGGCTCTGCCGCCACTACTGCCCCCTCTGGGCCGTCCTCGCGCCGCTGACGCGGTACCTTCGACTTCCACTTCGTGCCGGACGGACCGTTCGCGGATGACCATCCATGGTCGGCCGCGAACTGCCCCACGCCTCCCCGCGTGGGGCTCCAGACGGCGTTATAGTCAGTCGCTAACTAACAAGCATTTATCTGTACCTGGTTGTCACCAATTCTTCCCTAACGCAATATCCCCGCCTGCTGGACTCAAATGGTTATTGTCGTAATAGAGTGGCAATCCACCACTGGTAATCATGCATCCTTGTTCATTACACAGATTCTCGCGCAGAGACAGCACGCGTACGCCTTGTTGCTTGTACGCCTGTAGCAGTTTCTCTACCGCTTCTTCCGGGAACTGGAACAGCCTGGTGCGCTCGCTTAACAGCGGTGGTGCTTCCCACTTTCCTAGCCAGGCACTTAACTCACGGCGAATCGGCATATTGCGGTTATTACTGTAGCGCAGCGGATCGACATCCACCGACGGTGCGTCCTCGATCACCGTAATCTTCTTCCCGGCCTGTCTTAACTGAGCGATCACCCGGTCCATACTGGACTGCAGCGCTTCCAGATTACTCTTCTCAGGATGGCCCGTTTCACGGAATCCCGCGCCGGGTAACAGGCTCATGCCCGAAGCCCAATAGGCGCTGATCACCACTTCATCTATCTTATCGCTCATCACCATCTTTAATACGGCCTGATTAAAGTTGATGCACTGTTGCGCATGGTCGGGCACCTGATTAACCACGCGTGTCGCCCCAATCAGGAAGGGGCAGGAGGCTTTGGTCAATTGATACAGTGGCTTATCCTGACGCAGCGCGTAACGGGACACTGAATCACGTAGGGCGGCGGCATGGCTGTCGCCAATCAGAGCAATACCCGGTCGATCGGTTTTGGGTTGGCACTCCGTCAGTCGGGATGGCAGGTTAGCGCCATAACTCAGCAGGCAGGGATTACGCTGCGCGGAGATCTTCCAGCTATCGGCATTAACCACTAACTCACTGACGCGTGATTTCATGCCGCCGGTTTGCCACAGCAGTACCATGGCGCCTGCTGCTATCACTGAAGAAGCACAGTAACCGGGGATCACCCAACGCGCAGCCGTTCGTGCCTGACGGAAGGGTTGTTCGACGAAGCGCCAGGAGAGCCAGGCAATGCCGAGCGCCAGAGTGCTGATCAGCAGGCCTTGCCAAACGGTCAATGGATTGTCACTACAAATACGGGCAAGACTGAGCAGCGGCCAGTGCCACAAATACCACGAGTAGGAGACTTTGCCGATGAACCGCATCAGCGGATTTTCTAACAGTAACTGATTCAGTTTACTGTGAGCTCCGATCATCAAACAGCCTGCCAGTACGGGGATGATGGCCACCCAACCAGGGAATTGATCGTCACTGTTGATCATTACGCTGGCGGCGATAATCAACAGCCAGCCGAACAGGTTGAGTAAACTGCCCGCGCGACCGGTGACAGGCTGCGGTTTCCACAACGCGAGTAACACCCCAGCGCCAAGTTCCCATGCGCGTGTAGGCAGCAGATAGAAGGCGTGTGTACTGGCAAAAGCGGTGACCCAGATGCAGGCGGCCAGAGAAACCAGACTCAACACCAGCACTACACGGCTCATGGATTGTTTGAGTCGCACCGCCAGCAGCAGAATAAACGGCAGTACGATATAGAACTGTTCCTCAATACCTAGTGACCAGGTCATTAACAGCGGATTAAGATCAGAATCCGTGCTGAAATAATCACCGCTCTTCATTAATAGCATATTGGGAACGGAGATAAACACCGCCACGCTGTATTTCGCTAGTTGGCTGAACTCAAGCGGCGATAACAACATAAACCCGAGCAACAGTAATATTGCCATCATGAAGAACAGCGCGGGGGCGATACGACGAATTCGACGCAGATAGAATTGATAAAAGGAGAAATGTCCTTCAGATATTTCCTTGCTAATAATACCGCCAATCAGAAAGCCAGAAATAACAAAAAACAGGTCTACACCAATAAAGCCACCTTTTAACGCGGTGACACCGGAATGGAATAACACAACTAAGATAATAGCAACGGCGCGCAGGCCATCGATATCCGCCCGATAGCGGTGGGAAGTCTTCGCAGTCATAGTTAAAACCCAAAAGTGAATGTTTATTTTTTATTTTTGCCTGGCACTAAAAATAAATCGGCGCATCCTGTCGCCGAAAAAAGTTACAAAGGAGAAAAAGGGGTATTACTAAGGGATGATTGACGTCGTCAGGATACGCCTTTTCTTCGCAGAAAAATCATGGCGAAAAAAAATTAGAATAATCGCAGATTTAACGGTAATTAATGATTACGAGGCTGAATCGTTATGCCGTCAGGAATGCGTCGATGTTATGCATTGAGCTTAAGTATGCTAACGCTAATCGGGGTAAGTCACCTTGCTGAGTGCCCGGCGATCAATGGCGGCACGAAATTGCTGCAAAGTAGATTGATAAGGGCAAAGCTCTCCCACCGACGTGGAGTGACAATTTCCCTGATGCCACTCTTCTCGTAATAACGGATGCGCATCATCAATCGGCGTTAACTGCCGTAAACCCTCGAGACTCTGCGCCTGAAAGTAGATGCGCAGGAAACGGGCATGGGTTTGCGTATCACGCCAGCGCTCAAACACCAGGCTGCTACCCGGTGGAATATTGCCGCGCGCGTAACCCGGCAATTGCCAGTTGAACCCTATCAGCGTGCGGACCATGGCGATATTAGTGTCATGCGCGACCAACAGCAGCCAGCGGGTATCAGGCGTGTTGCCACTGTCTTCTAAGCTGCTTAACACGGCATCCAGTAAAATGGAGCCGCGTTTCTGCGCAATGTAGGGCACGTCATTGCTCAGATCGTAATTGGCAGTCAGCAGCGGCAACAGTGCGCTGATTTGCTCGGAGGTGGTGATATTCCCCCACGCGATCTGGTTGAACGGCAGATGTTCACTCCAGCCGAGGCGCAGCGTCTCGACCATACTCGCCAGCACACTCAATCCCTGAACATAGGTACTGCCGCTTTTGGTTTGCTTTAGCTGCCATGGACGATCAAAGAAAGCGCAGTCCGAAGCGCACACCGCTTGCTTTAATAGCTGGATCGCGGGTTGTAAGCGCTGCTGCAATGCCGCCAAATCACCTGCCTGGGCGGCAACAGCGGCGTATTCTTTGGCGGGATCGAGTTGGGCAAACGAGAATGTATCACTCTGAAAAAGCGGATCGCTGCCTCCCTCAACGTAATGAACTTTGACGTGGCAATCGGCAAAGGCACCGGTGACCAGCGCATCCGCTGTTGCTCGTGTACGTTGCAACGGGCTGGCGCGAACATAAATCTGCTGGGCACTGGGACAGCCCGCGTCCAACAGGCCTGATTGACGATAATGTTCGCCTTCCCAACGTCCTTTATTGACTACTGCCGCATAACCGTGAGCGGTAAGTTCACCATCCGCAGTGTGCCACTGCGGCCAGCGGCGTTCGGTGGCGGCTTCAATCTCTTTACGGTTACCTGGCGTTGGCGGTCGTACGCCGTGACGGCTGATCTCTACCACTTTTTCCAATTGATAGCGCTCTTCTGCGTTGACCGGCAAAGCGACCCACACCAGTAACATCAGCAGGGCAGGGCGTATCAAATTCACAGTGAAGGATGATCGGATAACAGGGCTTTGAGCTGCGGATAGATCACCGCATTGGCCAGCAGCACCGGATTGCCGTTTTGCAGCCCGTGATGACTGAGATAGTCATTGGTCAGGCCGCCCGCTTCGCGCATTAAAACGATGCCCGGTAATCCATCCCAGGGGTTCATGTGCGCTTCATAATAGCCAATCAGTCGGCCCGCGGCGGCCCAGGCGCTCATCAAGGCTCCGGAACCGTTACGGATAAACATGCCGCCCTGGGAGAGTAGCCCACCAATAAAGGCGGTGAGCGGTTCAACGGGTTGGCTGTTGGAGCTGCTTAAGCCGAGAACACCTTGGTTAAGGTGCTGGGCGCTGTGCGCCTGAATACGTTTCTCATTGACCCAAGCGCCCTTGCCACGGCAGGCGTGAAAGGTTTCATGATGGTTGGGGTCGCACACCACACCAATGACTGGCTCATCTTCACACACGATGGCCAGCGACACGCACCAGTTATGAAGCCCGTTAAGGAAGCTGCTGGTGCCATCAATCGGATCGATCACCCAGATAAAGCGCGCGCCTGCGGTTTCGCCGCCGCTCTCTTCGCCGAGCACGGCATCCTCGGGAAAGCGTTCGTGGATCAGGTGTTTCACCAGTTCTTCGACGTTGCGATCGGCTTCACTGACCACATCCTGTAAATCCTTTTTATGCTCAATCACCAGTTGATGGCGCTGCTGATACCAGGATAAGGCTCGGCTGGCGGCAGTTTTAGCGACATCACAGGCGAAGTGATAACGCGCATCAAGTTCGGTTAGCGTAGCTGATGACATCTTTCCCTCTAATCATTCAGGCTGTGAATGTTGGGCACTTACGCAACAAAAAACATGGTCTGTCCGGTGCGCATCAATGCGCTCCCCGCGCAAAACAAGCAATGTCATGGTAGGGGGGCCATTAATGGCGACAGAAAAGCGCTTAAGTGACCAGCAGTTACAGAGCAGTGTGACAGACTTAACAAAAGTTAAGGAAGGTTTCATTAAGCCGCAGATGGCTGCGGCTGGCAAGGGGGGGAAATGCCGGGATTGTGAAAAAAAGGTTCAGAGTTGCTGTGCGCGGGCGGCTGCCATCAGGCGTGGGTAGAACTGGAAGAACAACGGCTCAAGTTGCGAGTAGTGATCGACGAAATCCTGATAAGAGTCGCGTAGGGCGGCCAGCCGGGGGCGGCGATGTGCCATGCCATTAAGCACGCGAGCCAGCCGCGTCGGTTCGGCGTAATGTTCGAACCAGCGCTCGCGCCACATAACCGCATTCAATTCGATGAACCCTTCCGGTGTGCCGGGGAGCTGCGGCAGGATTTCTCCCTCGGCCGCCGCCGTAAAATCAATCAGCGATTGTGTCGGGTGCAGCTTGTCCCAGTGCAGGGCGAGGAAATGATCCCAGATGACGTCGAGTGTAATGGGGGCGACGCGACGCGTTTCGGCGCGGAAAAATTGCCGCGCTTCCCGCACTTCTGGCAGATTATCGGTGAGTACATCCACGCGACGATGCATGGCAATGCCCGCCACAACGGGCTCCGGCCATTGCGATTGCACGTTGCCGCGCACGAAGTCGGCCATGAGATTGCCCAGCAGGGAGCTGTCAGCCAGCTGTGCAAGGTGGAGGTGAGCAAGAAAGTTCATGGCTCATTATATACACGTCATAATTCGAGTTACAGCGGCGTTGGCTGCTCTCGCTCACCCGAATCACTTACTTGTGTAAGCTCATCGGGCTTCCCTCGTTTGCCGCCTTGCTGTAACTCGAATTATTTTGTGTATAGGCAACAGGTCACAGGTAAATTCACAGAGATGCAGCCAGTTGTTCAGAATTTGCCGCTTTTCCGCTAAACTATGCCGCCTGTTTTTTGAGTCCTGAAAGAAGTGATGCATGCGTGTAGCCGATTTTGCTTTTGAGTTGCCGGAATCTTTGATCGCCCACTATCCGCAGGCGCAGCGAAGCGGTTGCCGCTTGCTGGCGCTGGATGGCCCGAGTGGTGCGTTAAGCCATGAAGTGTTTACCGATGTGCTGGATAAACTGAATCCGGGCGACCTGCTGGTGTTCAACAACACCCGCGTGATCCCCGCGCGTGTTTATGGCCGTAAAGCCAGCGGCGGAAAAATCGAAATGCTGGTTGAGCGCATGCTGGACGAAAAGCGGGTACTCGCGCACGTCCGTGCATCCAAAGCGCCGAAGCCCGGTGCGGAATTGCTGCTGGGTGATGACGAAAGCGTGAAAGCCACCATGGTGGCGCGTCACGATGCGCTATTTGAAATCGAATTCGCTGACGATCGCGCGGTGCTGGATATCCTGAACAGCGTCGGCCATATGCCACTGCCGCCATATATCGATCGTCCAGATGAAGAAGCAGACCGCGAACTCTATCAAACCGTCTACAGCGCGCGTCCGGGGGCCGTTGCCGCCCCGACAGCCGGTCTGCACTTTGACGAACCGCTACTGGACGCACTGCGTGCCAAAGGCATCGAAATGGCGTTTGTCACGCTGCACGTCGGTGCGGGTACCTTCCAGCCGGTGCGCGTTGAAAACATCAACGATCACATCATGCACTCTGAGTATGCAGAAGTGCCGCAGGACGTGGTGGATGCGGTGTTGGCCTGTAAAGCGCGCGGCAACAAGGTGGTCGCCGTGGGCACCACCTCTGTGCGTTCGCTGGAGAGTGCTGCCAAAGCTAGCCAGGATGCGCTGATTGCACCGTTCTTCGACGACACGCAAATATTCATCTATCCTGGCTATCACTATCAGGTGATTGACGCGCTGATCACCAACTTCCATCTGCCGGAATCCACGCTGATCATGCTGGTGTCGGCCTTTGCCGGTTACAAAAATACCATGGCGGCCTATCAGAGCGCGGTGGCAGAGCAGTATCGTTTCTTTAGCTACGGGGATGCTATGTACATCACTCGTAATCCACAGGCTCCCGACGAAATGGTTGGGGCTTAATAATCAGACTGTTTCTCTGATTATCTCATGAGGTTAATGTGAAATTTGAATTAGATACTACCGACGGGCGCGCGCGCCGTGGCCGTCTGGTTTTTGACCGTGGCGTGGTGGAAACCCCAGCGTTTATGCCAGTAGGCACCTACGGCACCGTGAAAGGTATGACACCGGAAGAAGTAAAAGACACCGGTGCACAGATCCTGCTGGGCAACACCTTCCACCTTTGGCTGCGTCCGGGTCAGGAGATCATGAAGCTGCACGGTGACCTGCACGATTTCATGAACTGGCAGGGACCGATTCTGACTGACTCCGGCGGCTTCCAGGTGTTCAGTCTCGGTGACATCCGTAAGATCACCGAAGCGGGCGTACATTTCCGTAACCCGATCAACGGCGACCCAATCTTCCTCGATCCAGAAAAATCGATGGAAATTCAGTACGATCTCGGTTCTGACGTGGTGATGATCTTCGACGAATGTACACCGTACCCGGCAGACTGGGATTACGCCAAACGTTCGATGGAGATGTCCTTGCGCTGGGCGCAACGCAGCCGTGACCGCTTTGATTCGCTGGGCAACAAAAATGCGTTGTTCGGCATCATTCAGGGCGGTGTTTACGAAGATTTACGAGATGTCTCGGTTAAAGGTCTGGTAGATATCGGCTTTGATGGGTACGCTGTGGGCGGCCTGGCGGTGGGTGAACCTAAAGAGGACATGCATCGCATCCTGGAACACGTCTGTCCGCAAATTCCGCAAGACAAACCGCGTTATTTGATGGGCGTCGGCAAACCAGAAGATCTGGTGGAAGGCGTTCGCCGCGGTATCGATATGTTTGACTGCGTCATGCCAACGCGTAACGCGCGTAATGGTCATTTGTTTGTGACCGATGGCGTGGTGAAGATCCGTAATGCCAAGTATAAAGATGACACCACGACGTTGGATGCGGAGTGTGATTGTTACACCTGTCGCAATTATAGCCGCGCCTACTTGTATCATCTTGATCGTTGTAACGAAATACTGGGCGCACGTCTGAATACGATTCACAATCTGCGCTATTACCAGCGTTTGATGGCGGGTTTACGTAAGGCCATTGAAGAGGGTAAATTAGAGCACTTTGTTAGCGAGTTCTACCAACGGACGGGCAAAGCGGTTCCACCGTTAAACGTCTGATAATTCTATCAATGAGGGAAATTTAATGAGCTTTTTCATTTCTGACGCCGTTGCCGCAGCAGGCGCTCCGTCTCAGGGAAGTCCTTATTCTCTGGTGATCATGCTGGTGGTGTTTGGTCTGATCTTCTACTTCATGATTCTGCGCCCGCAGCAGAAGCGTTCAAAAGATCACAAAAAGCTGATGGATTCCATCTCTAAAGGTGATGAAGTGTTGACCAGCGGCGGCTTAGTCGGTCGTGTGACCAAAGTTGCTGACAACGGCTATGTTTCTATCGCCCTGAACGACACCACTGAAGTAGTTGTTAAACGTGATTTCGTGGCCGCCGTTCTGCCGAAAGGTACTATGAAGGCGCTGTAATTTTTTCTTCCCGAAGGGAACTGCCGTGTTAAACCGTTATCCTTTGTGGAAGTACATCATGCTGGTCGTCGTGATTCTCGTCGGCCTGCTCTATGCGCTTCCTAACCTTTATGGTGAGGATCCGGCCGTTCAGATCACTGGTGCGCGCGGTGGCGCCGCCAGTGAAAAAACGTTGGATCAGATCCAGAACGTCTTGAAACAAGACAATATTCAGAGCAAATCCCTCGCGCTGGAAAATGGTGCCATTCTGGCCCGTTTTGACAATCAGGACGTGCAACTGCGCGCGCGCGATGCTCTGACTGCATCGTTGGGCGATGACTACGTTGTTGCTCTGAACCTTGCGCCGGCCACGCCGCGCTGGTTGACGATGCTGGCCGCACAGCCGATGAAACTCGGTCTTGATTTGCGTGGCGGCGTACACTTCCTGATGGAAGTGGATATGGATACCGCTCTGGGCAAACTGCAAGAGCAGAATGCCGATGGCCTGCGCAGTGACCTGCGCGACAAAAGCATCCCGTATACCAACGTCAACAAAATCGCTAACTACGGTGTAGAAGTGCGTTTCCGCGACGGTGCAAGCCGTGATGCGGCTATCAGCTATCTGTCACCGCGCCATCGCGATCTGGTGATCTCCAGCGTCGGCAGCGATACGCTGCGTGCGGTGATGACCGATGCGCGTCTCAGCGAAGCACGTGAGTATGCGGTTCAGCAGAACATCAACATCCTGCGTAACCGTGTTAACCAGCTGGGCGTTGCCGAGCCGTTGGTGCAGCGTCAGGGTTCTGACCGCATCGTGGTTGAGCTGCCGGGTATTCAGGACACCGCGCGCGCCAAAGAGATTCTGGGCGCGACCGCAACACTGGAATTCCGTCTGGTAAATACCTCCGTTGATCCAACTGCGGCGGCCAGTGGCCGTGTGCCGGGTGATTCGGAAGTGAAAGAGACGCGTGAAGGCCAGCCAGTTGTGCTGTACAAGCGTGTGATTCTGACCGGTGACCATATTACCGACTCAACTTCCAGCATGGATGAGTACAACCAGCCGCAGGTGAACATTTCTCTGGATGGCGCGGGCGGTAACATCATGTCTAACTTCACCAAGGACAACATCGGTAAACCGATGGCGACCCTGTTTGTGGAGTACAAGGACAGCGGTAAGAAAGATGCGAATGGTCGTGCGATTCTGGTGAAACAGGAACAAGTGATCAACGTGGCGAACATTCAGTCTCGCCTCGGCAACAGCTTCCGTATCACTGGTATCAACAACCCGAACGAAGCACGTCAGCTGTCGCTGCTGCTGCGTGCCGGTGCATTGATTGCGCCTATTCAGATCGTGGAAGAGCGTACCATTGGTCCAACCATGGGTCAGCAGAACATCACGCAGGGTCTCGAAGCCTGCTTGTGGGGTCTGATCGCCTCCATCATCTTTATGGTGGTGTTCTATAAGAAGTTTGGCCTGATTGCTACCAGCGCACTGCTGTGCAACCTGGTGCTGATTGTCGGCATTATGTCACTGCTGCCGGGGGCGACGCTCACCATGCCGGGTATTGCCGGTATCGTGCTGACGCTGGCGGTTGCGGTCGATGCCAACGTGTTGATTAACGAACGTATTAAAGAAGAACTGCGTAACGGACGCTCGGTACAGCAGGCGATTCATGAGGGCTATAAAGGCGCCTTCTCCAGTATCGTCGACGCCAACGTCACCACGCTGATCAAAGTGATCATTCTTTATGCGGTCGGTACCGGTTCAATTAAAGGCTTTGCGATCACCACCGCTATCGGTATCGCGACCTCTATGTTTACCGCTATCGTCGGCACCCGTGCCATCGTTAACCTGGTGTACGGCGGCAAACGCATCAACAAGCTGTCTATCTGAGGAGTGCGTTGTGGCACAGGACTATAGTATTGAACAGCTAAACCACGGGCGTAAGGTCGTTGACTTTATGCGCTGGGATACGCTGGCCTTCATCATCTCCGGTCTGCTGATTGTGGCGTCTATCGCCATGATCGGTGTGCGAGGCTTCAACTGGGGCCTTGATTTTACCGGTGGTACGGTGATTGAAATTAACCTGGAAAAACCGGCCGATCTGGACGCACTGCGTGAAGGATTGGTGAAAGCGGGCTTCCAGGAGCCGCTGGTGCAGAACTTCGGCAGCAGCCGTGACGTGATGGTGCGTATGCCGCCAGCCACTGGCGCGGCAGGTCAGGAACTCGGTGCCAAAGTCGTGGCGTCGATTAACCAGACGACGCAGCAAAACGCCACTGTGAAGCGCATCGAGTTCGTGGGCCCAAGTGTGGGTAGCGATTTGGCGCAGGCCGGTGCGATGGCGCTGCTGTCTGCATTGATTGCGATTCTGATCTACATCGGCTTCCGCTTTGAGTGGCGTCTGGCGTTGGGCACCGTGCTGGCACTGGCGCACGACGTGATCATCACCTGCGGCATTTTGTCGCTGGCACATATCGAGATCGATCTGACGATTGTTGCGTCGTTGATGTCTGTCATCGGCTACTCACTTAACGATAAGATCGTGGTGTCTGACCGTATTCGTGAGAACTTCCGCAAGATCCGCCGCGGTTCTTCTTACGATATCACCAACGTGTCGCTGACCCAGACGTTGAGCCGTACTTTGATCACCTCGTTGACCACACTGGCAATGATTCTGATCCTGTTCATCTTTGGTGGTGCGCTGCTGAAAGGCTTCTCACTCACCATGCTGATCGGTGTCACTATCGGTACCGTTTCATCTATCTATGTTTCTTCAGCGTTAGCGCTGAAACTGGGTATGAAACGTGAACATATGTTGGTGCAGAAAGTTGAGAAAGAGGGCGCAGATCAGCCTTCGATCTTGCCGTAATGCGATGAGTGACATGAAAACGGGCTGCCAGGTGCAGCCCGTTTTTTTATGCCTGATGATCAGGGCGTTTTTTTGACTTCAGCGACACCTTGCACATCATGGACGCGCACGTAGCCCAGTTGATCGGGCGTGAGCCCACTCAAACGCAATGGCACGGTGACTGAACTGCGTGGCATCAGGCTGGCTTCTACCTGAATGGTCTGGCTCAGGCTCTCCGCATTCAGCGGTTTGCCACTGGCCGGGTCTAATTCACCCCACACCACGGTGGCACTCAGGGCGGGAACTGGCTGATCATCGGTAGACCGAATGTTCAGACTGGCACGACTGCCGCTCACTTCGCCTTCCACACGTGACAGTGACAAACGCAATTTACCCACTTGAGTTTGCAGCTCCACCGGCGTATTAGCCTGCGGTAGCAGCCACGCCCCCTGGGTTGACTGACCATTGAGCTGCCCCTGGATTTCCAGCGCGGTCGCCTGATTGGTGAGCTTGCGCATCTGCTGATTAAGCTGGCTCACTTCCTGATGTAACTCTTTGACCTGCGGTGAAGTCGGCGTTGAACTACAACCACTGAGTACCAGCAGCGAAAGCGCTGCAGGTGCCCAAAACGTCCTGATCGTCATGCAATGTCCTTGTGTTAATTGGGAATGCGTAATACCTGTCCGGGGTAGATCTTATCAGGATGCGTCAGCATTGGCTTGTTTGCTTCAAAAATCTTGTTGTATTCATTGGCATTCCCGTAAACCTGTTTGGAAATCGCGCTCAGGGTATCGCCTTTTTTCACCGTGTAGAATTGCGCTTCTGGTGCCGAATCCGACACCGTAACCTTGTCATCGACTTTGGTAATCCCGGCCACGTTACCGGCTGCCACCAGTATTTTCTCTTTCAGCTCCTGGGAGATGCCATCGCCGCTGACTGTAACGGTATCGCCTTGCACATCGACTTTCACTTTGTCACTGTCAGGCAAACCCAGTTGCTTAATGTGATCCTGTAATTTCTTGCTGGGATCGTCAGCGCCGGTTACCGCATCCCATAACTTTTCCCCTGCTTCTTTAACGAAATTGAACAGACCCATATAACCTCCTGCAATTGTGCCGGATTGGCTCTTTAAGCGTAGTGGCTTTTGCGGAGGAGTTGGTCTGGGCTGTTATGTCTGTGAGCAGGGTGGTGATTCAGCCTGGTGTATTTAGTTGCTATCGAGATCGCGCTACACTGTGTGGCCTATTTATCTCGCGACAGGAAACGTCATGCATTGCCCCTTCTGCTCCGCTGTGGACACCAAAGTCATTGATTCGCGTCTGGTCAGTGAAGGTTCTTCGGTGCGCCGTCGCCGCCAGTGTCTGGTGTGCCATGAGCGTTTTACCACCTTTGAAGTGGCGGAGTTGGTGATGCCGCGGGTGGTGAAAAGCAACGATGTGCGTGAACCCTTTAACGAAGATAAGCTCGCCAGCGGCATGATGAAGGCGCTGGAAAAACGCCCGGTCAGCGCGGATGCGGTGGATAACGCCGTTAACCACATCAAAACCCAACTGCGCGCCACCGGTGAGCGCGAAATTCCCAGCAAGCTGGTGGGGAACCTGGTGATGGAAGAGCTGAAGAAGCTCGACAAGGTGGCTTACATCCGCTTTGCTTCGGTTTATCGCAGTTTCGAAGATATCCGTGATTTTGGCGAAGAGATCGCCCGCTTACAGGACTAAGCCATGACTGACGAACGCTACATGGCGCGTGCGCTGGAACTGGCGCGACGCGGACGTTTCACCACTACCCCCAATCCTAACGTCGGCTGCGTCATCGTGCGCGACGGAGAAGTGGTTGGCGAAGGCTGGCATCAGCGTGCCGGTGAACCTCATGCCGAAGTGCACGCGTTGCGTATGGCAGGTGAAAAGGCTCGGGGTGCCACGGCGTATGTCACGCTGGAACCCTGTAGCCACCATGGGCGCACGCCGCCGTGCTGTGATGCGTTAATCGCTGCAGGCGTCAGCCGCTTGGTGGCCGCGATGCAGGATCCTAACCCGCAAGTGGCGGGGCGCGGATTGTATCGTCTGCAACAGGCGGGCATCGAGGTCAGTCACGGTCTAATGATGAGCGAAGCGGAAGCATTGAATCGCGGTTTTCTGAAACGTATGCGCACTGGCTTCCCGTGGATCCAACTCAAACTCGGCGCATCCCTTGATGGGCGCACAGCAATGGCCAGTGGCGAAAGCCAGTGGATCACCTCTGCGGCTGCAAGGCGCGATGTGCAACATTTACGTGCCCAGAGTTCGGCTATTCTTACCACCAGTGCCACGGTGTTAGCGGATAATCCCTCGCTGACGGTGCGCTGGAATGAACTGAACGAGAGCACGCGCCAGCAGCTTGATGAAGCGTCGCTGCGCCAGCCGGTGCGTGTGGTGATTGATAGCCAACAACGCGTTACGCCCCAGCACCGGCTCATCGCACAATCCGGTGAAACCTGGCTGATGCGCAGTGAAATCGATCAGCAAAGTTGGCCGGAGAGCGTCAGCCAGATTGCGGTGCCGTTGCGCGGTGAACAGCTGGACTTGGTGGCGATGATGATGCTGCTCGGTCAGCGTCAGATCAACTCTGTCTGGGTGGAAGCGGGCGCGCAACTGGCCGGTGCACTTTTACAGGTGGGTTTGGTGGATGAGCTGATCGTCTACATGGCACCGAAGCTATTGGGCAATGCGGCACGCGGTCTGTGTGAACTGCCCGGACTTGAACAACTGGTCGATGCGCCAGTCATGAAATTCAGTGATGTGCGCAAGGTCGGAGAGGACCTGCGACTGACCCTGACGCCCGCTTAAGCATTGACTGAAAAGCCTGAGCGCGTTGCCGAAGAGTATGATAGAATCCGCCCCCTTCTGCGGGGCCACAAATCAAACACCCAAAGGATATGTATGAAAGTTATCGAAGCTCCTGTTGCCACGCCTGATGCTAACATTGCCATCGTTATTGCGCGTTTTAACAACTTCATTAATGACAGCCTGCTGGATGGCGCCGTTGATGCGCTGAAGCGTATCGGCCAGGTTAAAGCAGAAAACATCACTGTGGTTTGGGTTCCTGGTGCATACGAACTGCCACTGGCAGCGCGCGCACTGGCGAAAGCCGGCAAGCACGACGCAATCGTGGCGCTGGGAACCGTGATCCGTGGCGGCACCGCCCACTTCGAATATGTGGCAGGTGAAGCCAGCTCGGGCATTGCGAATGTGGCAATGACCAGCGATATTCCGGTGACTTTCGGCGTGTTAACCACCGAAAACATCGAGCAGGCGATTGAACGCGCCGGCACCAAAGCGGGTAACAAAGGCGCCGAAGCGGCCCTGACCGCACTCGAAATGATTAACGTATTGAAAGCCATCAAAGCCTGATTTTTGTAAGGGGAATTTTGTGAAACCTGCTGCTCGTCGTCGCGCCCGTGAGTGCGCTGTCCAGGCGCTTTACTCCTGGCAGCTGTCGAACAACGACATTGCCGATGTGGAATACCAGTTTCTGGCGGAACAAGACGTCAAAGACGTCGATATTAGCTATTTCCGCGAATTGCTGGCCGGTGTGGCGACTAACAGCGCGTACCTGGACGGTCTGATGAAACCCTACCTGTCACGCCAGCTGGAAGAGCTGGGCCAGGTAGAAAAAGCTATTCTGCGTATTTCGCTGTATGAGCTGAGTAAACGTTCGGATGTGCCTTATAAAGTGGCCATCAACGAAGGTATCGAACTGGCCAAAGTGTTTGGCGCTGAAGACAGCCACAAATTTGTCAACGGCGTGCTGGATAAAGCAGCCCCACAAATTCGACCTAACAAAAAATAATGCTTAAGGCCGGTTCTCCGGCCTTTTTTCATTGAGACCTGACTTATGTCCTGTGGTGAATTCGAACTGATCGCACGTTATTTTAACCGCGTCACCAGCTCCCGCCGCGATGTGGAGAAAGGGATTGGTGACGACTGTGCGTTACTCAACGTGCCCGAAAAACAGACGCTGGCCATTAGCACCGATACGCTGGTGGCGGGTGTTCACTTCTTACGCGATATCCATCCGTCCGATCTCGGTTATAAAGCGCTGGCGGTCAATCTCAGCGATCTCGCCGCGATGGGGGCGGATCCAGCCTGGCTGACGCTGGCCATCACGCTGCCCGAGATCAATGAGCCTTGGCTGGCGGCCTTCAGTGACAGCCTGTTTGAGCTGCTGGATTACTACGATATGCAGCTGATCGGCGGCGATACCACGCGCGGGCCGCTGAGTTTAACGCTGGGTATTCACGGCCTGGTGCCGGTGGGGCGCGCGCTGAAACGATCGGGCGCGAAACCGGGTGACTGGATTTTTGTCACCGGTACGCTGGGTGACAGCGCAGCGGGCTTATCGCTGTTGCAGCACCATCATCGCCTGAATGATCCGGCGGTGCATGAAGTGTTGATTAAGCGCCATCTGCGCCCGATGCCACGGGTGTTACAGGGCCAGGCGCTGCGAGGCCTGGCAACCTCGGCGATTGATATCTCCGACGGCCTGATTTCCGATCTCGGCCATATTCTGACCGCCAGTCGAGTCGGTGCACGCCTCAACCTGGAAGCGTTGCCGCTCTCTGCTGCTTTACGTGACCACTTTGACGCGGAACAGGTACTGACCTGGGCATTAAGCGGCGGTGAAGATTATGAGCTGTGCTTTACCGTGCCGGAAGTCAATCGCGGGGCGCTGGATGTGGCGCTGGGGCATCTTGGCGTGCCTTACACCTGTATTGGACAGATAGCACCGGAAGCTGAAGGTTTGACGCTGCTGGAAAACGGCAAGCCGCGCAGCTTTAATCACAAGGGATTTGATCACTTTGACTCGAAGTAAAGATGTGGCCAAAAGTCGCCTGCGGCTGAGTAATCCGTGGCATTTGCTGGCAACCGGTTTTGGCAGCGGCTTCAGTCCGATTATGCCGGGAACCGCGGGTTCGATTGCCGCGATTCCTTTCTGGTGGCTGATGACGTTTCTGCCACTGCAGATCTATTCGCTGGTGGTGCTGATCGGGATTAGCGTCGGGGTCTATCTTTGCCACCGCACGGCAAAAGATATGGGCGTGCACGACCACGGCAGCATCGTCTGGGACGAATTCATCGGTATGTGGATCACGCTGATGGCGATTCCTGCGATGAGCTGGCAGTGGGTGTTAGCCGGTTTTGTTATTTTCCGTATTTTTGATATGTGGAAACCCTGGCCGATCCGCTGGTTCGATCAGAATGTGCACGGCGGCATGGGCATTATGGTCGACGATATTATCGCCGGGGTGATTTCGGCGGTGATTTTATATGGATTGGGGCTGGTGCTTTAGGTCTCCAGGTGCGCATAAAGGCGCACCCTACGCCGAAGGGGCGCCATGAATGGCGACCTGGTTTTAATTCTTACTCAAATCCCACCACCGGATGCGGTTGATATACCGTTTCCAGCTCAGCGATATCCGTTGAACTCAGCTCAACATCCACGGCTTTCACTAACTCCGCAAACTGCTGCTCACGCGATGCACCAATAATCGGCGCGGTCACCACCGGTTTGTGCAGCAGCCATGCCAGCGCCACCTGCGCGCGCGTCACACCTTTATCCGCTGCGATGGTGGCAAGACGCTCGGCAATCGCCGCATCATTCTCCTCGGTGCCGGTGTAGAGCTTCTCCATCACGTTATCCGACACCGATCGCGCCGTGGTTTCACCCCAGGGGCGAGTCAGCTTGCCGCGCGCTAATGGGCTCCACGGCAGCACCGCAATGCCTTCACGCTCGCACAGCGGGTGCATTTCGTTTTCCTCCTCACGCTGAATCAAATTGTATTGATCCTGCATGCTGACAAAGCGCGCCCAGCCGTGCTGTTTCTGCAGGTCCAGCGCCTGGGCAAACTGCGCAGCATGCATCGACGATGCCCCGATGTAGCGAGCTTTACCGGCTTTCACCACCTCATTCAGGGCTTCCAGCGTCTCTTCAATCGGCGTGTGGTAATCCCAGCGGTGGATCTGCAACAGGTCAACGTACTCCATGCCGAGACGGGTCAGGCTGTCATCAATCGATTGCAGAATATTCTGGCGCGACAGGCCCTGAGAGAGGTTGCTGAGTGGGAAATAGACTTTGGTGGCCACCACCACCCGATCGCGTTGGGCAAAATCTTTCAGCGCACGTCCGACAATCTCTTCACTGCTGCCATCGGAATAACTGTTGGCGGTGTCGAAAAAGTTAATCCCCGCGTCTAACGCCTGCTTAATCAGGGGACGGCTGCTCTCTTCTGGCAAGGTCCAGGCGTGGTTGCCGCGCATCGGATCGCCGTAGGTCATGCAGCCTAAACACAGACGCGAAACCTGTAAGTCGGTTTGGCCTAAACGAATGGTTTTCATTGGAGCTCCTGCTCTTATGCGTTAGGGATCCCCTAAGCATAGCAGCAGGAGCGAGGAGGTGATTACTGTGCCAGCCAGGCGGTGATTTGCTGCTGAATACCGGCGGCATCCAACTGATAATCCTGGCGGACTTCTTCCTGAGTGCCCTGCGGGATAAATTCGTCCGGCAGACCGAGGTTCAGCACGTGAACAGGCAGGCGCTTCGCCATAACGTATTCATTCACGCCGCTACCGGCACCGCCTTTGATTGCCCCTTCTTCCAGCGTCACCAGCGATTCATGGCTGGCCGCCAGTTCTGCAATCAGCGCTTCATCCAGTGGCTTCACAAAACGCATATCCACCAAGGTGGCGTTCAGCGCTTCCGCCGCCGCCTGCGCTTCTGGCAACAGGGTGCCGAAGTTCAGAATCGCCAGTTTTTCGCCACGGCGTTTCACAATCCCTTTACCGAGCGGCAGTGCAGCCAATGGCTCCAGGGTGGCGCCGGTGCCAGTGCCACGCGGGTAGCGCACGGCGCTTGGACCCTCCTGATACTGATAACCGGTGTAGAGCATCTGACGGCACTCGTTTTCATCGCTTGGCGTCATGATCACCATCTCTGGCACACAGCGCAGGAAAGCGATATCAAACGCGCCCTGATGGGTCTGACCGTCAGCCCCGACAATACCGCCACGATCGATGGCAAACAGGACCGGCAGTTTCTGGATGGCGACGTCGTGAATCAGCTGATCGTAGGCACGCTGCAGGAAGGTGGAGTAAATCGCCACCACCGGTTTGTAGCCGCCAATCGCCATGCCCGCCGCGAAGGTCACTGCGTGCTGTTCGGCAATCGCCACATCGAAATATTGCTGCGGGTAGTCACGGGAGTAGCTGACCATGCCTGAGCCTTCGCGCATCGCTGGCGTCACCGCCATCAGGCGCGGATCGTCAGCGGCCATTTCGCTCAGCCAGTTGCCAAAAATTTTGGAATAGCTCGGCAATCCAGGGGCGCTTTTGGGCAGAGAACCACTGGCGGGATCGAATTTCGGTACGGCATGCCAGGCGATCGGATCTTGCTCCGCTGGCGCGTATCCTTTGCCCTTTTTGGTCATGATGTGCAGGAACTGCGGGCCTTTTAAGTCACGCATGTTCTTCAGCGTGCTGACCAGTGTCAGCACATCGTGGCCATCGACCGGGCCAATATAGTTAAAGCCCAGCTCTTCAAACAGCGTGCCCGGCACCACCATCCCTTTCAGATGCTCTTCGGTACGCTTCACCAGCTCTTTGATCGGTGGCAGACCACCTAATACGCGCTTGCCGCCTTCGCGCAGGCGTGAATAGGTTTTGCCCGAGAGGATCTGAGCCAGGCGATTGTTGAGCGCGCCGACGTTCTCAGAGATCGACATCTCGTTATCGTTGAGGATCACCAGCATATCGGGCTTGATGTCGCCCGCGTGGTTCATCGCTTCAAACGCCATGCCGGCGGTGATCGCGCCATCGCCAATAATACAGGCGGTGCGGCGGCCTTTGCCTTCACGCTCAGCGGCAACCGCCATACCCAAACCGGCGCTGATGGAGGTCGATGAGTGACCGACGCTCAATACGTCATACTCGCTCTCGCCGCGCCATGGGAAAGGATGCAGGCCATTTTTCTGACGGATGGTACCGATACGATCGCGGCGTCCGGTCAAAATTTTATGCGGGTAAGCCTGATGGCCAACGTCCCACACCAAGTGGTCAAACGGGGTGTTGTAAACATAATGCAGCGCGACGGTTAGTTCGACCACGCCCAGACCCGATGCGAAGTGGCCGGAAGATCGGCTCACGCTGTCCAGCAGATACTGACGCAGCTCGTCACACAGTACCGGAAGTTTTTCTTTCGGTAATAAACGTAATTCCTGAACCGTGCTTGCTAACGCCAGTGTCGGGTATTTTGCAATATCAAAACTCATCAGAGACTCATTATGAAAGTTATTTATCGCGTTCAATTATGAAGCTTGCCAGTGCTTGCAAGGCGATGGTGTTATAGGACTGCTCCGCCAGAATATCCAGCGCGCCAATCGCTTCCTGATAAAGATCCCAAGCCTTACTGCGAGCGTTTTCCAGCCCCATCAGCGCCGGATAGGTGCTTTTACCTAATGCCTGATCCGCACCCTGGGTTTTGCCTAGCACCGCGGTGTCGCCGACCACATCCAGAATGTCATCCTGCACCTGAAACGCCAGTCCGATGGCGTTGGCATAAATATCTAAAACTGGCAGGGCGGCACGGCCACGTTCGCCAGCAGCCAAGGCGCCAAGGCGCACTGCTGCGCGAATCAACGCGCCGGTTTTGTGACGATGAATCTGTTCAAGCTGCGCTAAGTTGACGCTTTTGCCTTCGGCCGCCAGATCCAGCGCTTGTCCGCCGCACATCCCCGCGACGCCGCTGGCCTGAGCCAGTTCAGATATCATGGCAATACGCGCTTCTGCACTGACGCCCGGCATAGGCTGATCGGCCAGAATCGAGAATGCCAGGGTTTGCAAAGCATCACCGGCGAGAATGGCCGTGTCTTCACCATATTTGATATGGCAGGTTGGCTGCCCGCGGCGTAACGCATCGTCATCCATCGCCGGCAGATCGTCATGAATCAGAGAATAGGCATGAATGCACTCCACGGCAGCAGCCGGTGCATCCAGACTGGCCGCATCGGCCTTCAGCATCTCACCCGTGGCGTACACCAAAAAGGGGCGCAAACGCTTACCGCCTAATAGTGCCCCATATTGCATGGCCTGCACCAGAGGAGAACTCTGAAAAGGAAGTGGATCTATTAAGCGCGTCAACGCCAGATTGACGCGTTCGTGATACGCGTTCAGTAATTTAGCGAAATCCATTACTCATTTTCCGGCGTGAAAGGTGCCAGCGCGGCATCTTTGTCATCACTAAGCAGGATCTGTACGCGCTGCTCAGCCTGTTGCAGGGTTTGCTGACCAGTACGAGCCAGTTGAACGCCGCGTTCGAATTCGTTTAGCGCCTCTTCAAGCGGTAATTCACCACTCTCCAGACGGCTAACAATCTGTTCCAGTTGCTGCAATGCGCTTTCAAAACTGGCTGGCGCTTCGGCTTTTTTCGGCATAATCAGTGTCGACTCACAGGTTAGGAATCATCTTGCAATCGGTCATGGTAGCCGACGAGGATTAATTAGCAAAATAATGAATGTGATGACGGTTGCTTGAAGCAGTCGCATCACAAAGGTGGTATACTTTTGCGCCTCGGATGCGGGTGCTTTCGCTTAACCCGTAATTATATGATCTTAACAGCTAAGTGCCGATGCTTTTAGCACTTATTTGCCCAAACGAACCAGTGTCCTCATGAAGTTTATCATCAAGCTCTTCCCAGAAATCACCATCAAAAGTCAGTCGGTGCGTCTGCGCTTTATCAAGATTTTGACCGGCAACATCCGTAACACGCTGCGTACGGTCGACGAAGAGATCGCCGTGGTGCGCCACTGGGATCACATCGAAGTCCGCGCGAAGAAGGAATCCTTGCGCGATGTGGTTATTGATGAGCTGACGCGTATTCCCGGTATTCATCATGTGTTGGCGGTGGAAGATCAGCCTTATACCGATATGCACGATATCTTCGAGCAGACGCTGGCGCTGAATCGCGAGCGTCTTGAGGGCAAAAGCTTCTGTGTACGTGTTAAGCGCCGCGGCAAGCACAGCTTCAGCTCAATTGATGTGGAGCGCTACGTTGGTGGTGGTCTTAATCAGCATATTGAAACGGCCCGCGTGCAGTTGAATCACCCGGACGTGACGGTGAATCTGGAGATTGAAGACGATCGCCTGCTGCTGATTACTGGGCGTTATGCCGGGCTGGGTGGTTTCCCAATCGGTACCCAGGAAGATGTGCTGTCGCTGATCTCCGGTGGATTCGACTCCGGTGTGTCCAGCTATATGCTGATGCGTCGTGGTTGCCGCGTGCATTACTGCTTCTTTAACCTTGGCGGTGCCGCACATGAAATTGGCGTCCGTCAGGTGGCACACTATTTGTGGCAGCGTTTTGGCCGCTCACATCGCGTGCGCTTTGTGGCGATCAACTTTGAACCGGTGGTCGGTGAGATTCTGGAAAAAGTCGATGACGGCCAGATGGGCGTGGTGCTGAAACGTATGATGGTACGTGCGGCCTCGATGGTCGCTGAACGTTATGGCGTGCAGGCGCTGGTGACCGGTGAAGCGCTGGGCCAGGTGTCGAGCCAGACGCTGACCAACCTGCGTCTTATTGATAACGCCTCTGATACCCTGATTCTGCGCCCACTGATTTCGCACGATAAAGAGCACATTATCGATCTGGCGCGGAAAATCGGTACCGAAGATTTTGCCAAAACCATGCCGGAATATTGTGGTGTGATTTCTAAAAGCCCAACGGTGAAAGCGGTGAAGGCGAAGATCGAAGCGGAAGAACAGAACTTCGATTTTGAGATCCTCAATCGCATGGTACAGGAAGCCACCAACGTTGATATCCGTGAGATTGCCGAAAAGGCCCAGGAAGAAGTGGTTGAAGTGGAAACTGTAGCTTCATTCACGGCCAACGATGTGGTGCTGGATATCCGTTCGGTGGATGAGCAGGAGGCCTCGCCGTTGCAGGTGGAAGGCGTGGACGTGAAATCACTGCCGTTCTACAAGTTGAGCACCCAGTTTGGCGATTTGGATCAGGCGAAAACCTGGCTGCTGTATTGCGATCGTGGCGTGATGAGCCGTTTACAGGCGCTGTATCTGCATGAGCAGGGCTTTAAAAATGTGAAGGTTTATCGCCCGTAATTCCGGTGCGCACAAATGCGCACCCTACAGAAACGTGCTGAACCTATGATGGGTCGCCATTTATGGCGACTTTTTTATTCACGCTCTTCAAATTCCTGATAATTATAAATCCCTGCCGCCAGCACCAGCTGTGATGCCACATCACGCGCTTTCTCTTTATCCACCAATAGATCAATCAGTTTCAGCGCAAAATCCATCGAAGTACCCGGCCCCTGACTGGTTAACAGGTTGACGCGCGGGTCCCAGGCCACGCGGCGATCCATCCAGTGTTGATCGGGGATGGTGTCACGCAATCCGGGAAAACCTGTCATGTTCCCTACAGGAAACAGATCGTGCGGGATCAATACGGTGCCCGGCGCGGCGCAGATAGCTGCAACAATTTTTCCGGCGAGGTGAAATTGACGTACCGTTTCTACCAGCAGCGGGCTGTCACGAAATGTCTCCGCGCCTTTCAGGCCGCCTGGCAAGACGATGGCGTCATAATCGTTATCGGCCACTTCGACTAAAGGCGCATCCGCCAGCAGGCGCACACCGCGTGAGCAAACAATCTCGCGTGTGCCGTCGCTCTCTACGCTGGCAGTGGTGACGCTGATACCGCCGCGTACCAGCAAATCGAGTGTGGTAACGGCTTCGATCTCTTCACTGCCATGTGCCAGGCAAACCAGAACCGATGCGTTCGCGCTCATATTGGGACTCCTTGCGTTTAATCAGGTCGTACAAACGGGTGTTCTCCGGCAGCGTGATCCCCTGCGCGCGGGCGCGGCGCAGCAGGTAGCCGGTGATGTAATCAATTTCGGTCAGACGCTGCGCGCGCACGTCCTGCAACATCGAGGAGGTATTGCCCGCGGTGCTGTCAATGACGTCATAAATGATGTCGCGTAGGTTATCGACCGCGATGTGCTGGCCCTCGCGCTCCATCACCCAGGCAATCTCTTCACACAGCGTGGCAATCTGTTCTGGCCAGGCGCGCAGCGCACCATTCTGGCAATCATGCTCAACTGTCAGCGGATTGATCACGCAATTCACCGCCAGTTTGCGCCAGCTGGCGGAAGCAATGTTGTCATGCCAGGCCACGTCAGGCAGCGCCTGATGCAGGATATCAGCGAGATCGCTCAGTGAGGCGCTTTCGCGACTGGTGGGGCCGATATGGGTTATGCCGTATGCCACATGTTTGATGACCGTGCCATCGCGCATTGCGGCATGGGTGGTGATCCCCCGCAACAGGGGCTGTGGTAGCTCTTTGAGTTCTTCCAGCGTGCCCATACCGTTATGCAGCAACAGAATCGGCGCATGCGCCGGCAACACACTTTGCAGGTTCTTCACCGCCGGAGAAACCTGCGGCGCTTTCAGTGTCACCAGCAGCAGCTGACTTTCGGCAAGAAACAGCGGATCGTTGGCAATGAACGTGTGATTGCTGGCGTGGCCTTGCGGATCAATCACGTTTACCGAGCAGTAGGGTTGCGGTACGCGCAACCAGCCCTGAACCTCATGTCCCTGGCGTGCGAGAGCGGCGAGCCAAATCTGACCCAGGGCGCCGCAACCCAACACGGTAATTTTCATTTTGCCTCCCGCTGAGGGGTTCTCAATTTCACGACATCGTTAAGTATAGCTTTCCGCGTATCATGTTTAATTAGCGCCATAAGACGCGTATTATGCATGTCACTTTAGTATCAGGAGAAGAAAAGATGCCATCTTTCGATATCGTTTCCGAAGTCGAACTGCCGGAAGTGCGTAATGCGGTGGAGAATGCCAACCGTGAGATCTCAACCCGTTTCGATTTCCGCAACGTGAGCGCTACCATTGAGCTCAACGAAAAGAATGAGACCATCAAAATCTCCAGCGAATCTGATTTTCAGGTTAAACAGCTGGTGGATATTTTGCGCGAGAAGCTGCTGAAACGCGGTATTGAAGGCGCAGCGATTGAAGTGCCAGAAGAGATCATTCACAGCGGTAAAAGTTGGAGCGTGGAAGCCAAGCTGAAAAAAGGTATCGAAAGCGATATCGCTAAAAAGCTGGTCAAGCTGATCAAAGACAGCAAGCTGAAGGTGCAGACGCAAATTCAGGGTGAAGAACTGCGCGTGACCGGCAAATCACGTGATGACCTGCAAGGTGCCATGGCGCTGGTGCGCGGCGGCAACCTCGGTCAGCCATTCCAGTTCAAAAACTTCCGCGATTAATCGCGTTTGTCGCGTGCCGCACGACGATAGAGCGTGCTGCGCGCGACGCCTAATGCTTCTGCTGTTTTACTGATATTACCGTTAAAGCGCTGCAGCGTTTCGCTAATCAAGCGTTCATCATGGCTTTGACGATCTTCGATGGGCATTATTGCTGCGCGGCGGTATTCGGCCGGTAAATGCACATCCGTTACCTCTTCGCCTTCATCGGCTAACGCCAACAGTAGGCGCAACAAACTGCGCAGCTGACGTACATTTCCCGGCCAGGGCAACTGCGCCAGCGATTCCAGTAAGGCGGGGGAAAGTTGAATATCACGTTCGGCACCGCCCAGTTCAATCCACAACCGACTGATAAAGCCCTGAACGTCTGGCCAGGCTCGCAGCGGTGGGATAGTCATGGAAAATTCCTGCAGGCGGTACAACAGATCCTCGCGGAATTCGCCTTCAGCCACTCGCTGCGCTAAATCACGGTGCGTGGCGCAAATCACGGCAAAGTTCACCGGCCAACTGCGGCTGGACCCGAGTGGTGCCACTTCTTTCTCCTGCAGCACGCGCAGCAGACGGGTTTGCAACGACAGCGGCATATCGCCGATCTCATCCAGGAACAGCACGCCGCCATCGGCCTCGCGGATTTTACCGATGTAGCCATTTTTGCTGGCGCCGGTAAAGGCTCCGGGCTGATAACCAAACAGCTCCGACTCGATTAACGCTTCGGGGATGGCCGCACAGTTGATCGCGACAAATTTACCGTCACGCCAGCGGCTTTGCTGGTGAAGCGCACGGCTCACATACTCTTTGCCGCTGCCGGTTTCACCGTGAATACAGAGTGAAACGCCCGCATTCATCAGGCGCACCATTTTTTCGCCATCACGGCGTAATGAGAAGGGCAGATCGGCGGCGGGTTCGCTGGGTGTCGCAAAATGCTGGCGATGTGGCGCGCGCAGGCGAAAATAGTAGTGTTGCTGCGCGTACTCGATCGGCAGTGGGATGCTATTGGCCTGCTGTTCTAGCTGCGGAAACAGTTGTTGAAAGGTCAGCGTACCCAGTTGCTCGGCGCTCAGTGCCAACTCCCGCATCGCTAAGCGGTTGGCGGCCGTCAGCACGTTATCGGAAAACACCAGCAGCAACTCATCGCTGGTATCAATGCCCTGTGGTTCGACATGCAGGCTCATCAGCCATTGTTGCGGATGCAGGCTCTGCTTAACCCACAAATATTCGATCTGCTTCGCGGCGGCCTGCACCCATTGAAAGGTTTGCGGGTGAGGGAAGTGCGCGGGGCCAGAAATATCCAACACGCCCGCAATCTGTCCATTGGGCATCTGCAGTGGCATCGCTGCGCAATACAGGTCTTGATTGAGGGTAAGGAAGTGCTGATGACCGTCGATCTCACAGCCATCATTAATTGCGAGTGCAGTGCCAATGGCGTTGGTGCCGCGTCCGCATTCACTCCACAGATTGCCCGGCGCCAGGGCAAAGCGTTGCGCTTTCTCCATCGACTGCATATCGCCAAAGGTATTCAGCACTAGCCCGGTCGCATCAGAGAGGATCAATACTGACTGTTTCTCGGCCAGTTTCTGCGCCAGTTGTTTGATCACCGGCTGTGCGAACTGTTGTAAGCCAGCATTACTGGCAAGCACATCGGCCAGTTCGCCCTGGCGAACGCGGGGGAAATCATCGGCGGTGCGGTCGAGACCATACAGCTGGCTACGGAACCAGGAGTCGCTCAAGAGCGGATTGGTATGAACGGCAGACGCGGCTGAATTTCCCTGCATTGGTAACCTCATGCCTAAGCGAAAGTGTTGCGACATTGTAGCGGTTCGGTTTCTGCAGTGTTGCGATACGCAACACAGATGAGGATTTTTGCCGCCAGAACCCGCGCGATTAAAAGGGCTATTGATTTTATAACGCGATGATAGATATAACGATTTTTTAAAATTTCGCAAGCTGAAAAAAACTGGCACGTCCGCTGCAATAGTCATCACGGCAGCGGGCTGTTCAATCTGTTGACCCACAGGTTGCCGCTGCCAGCTTATAAGACCTGACCCTACATGAAGGAGTTTGCGATGCGTTATGCACATCCCGGTACGCCCGGCGCTTTGGTGACCTTCAAAGCGACCTACGGTAATTTTATTGCGGGCAAATTCACAGAGCCGCTCAGCGGCCAGTATTTCACTAACACCTCGCCAGTTGATGGCAGCGATATTGCGAAATTTCCGCGTTCGGATGCACGCGATATCGATTTAGCACTGGACGCTGCTCATCAGGCCGCTGACGCCTGGGGAAAAACCAGCGTACAACATCGTGCCAACCTGCTGTTGAAGGTGGCCGACTGTATTGAAGCTAATCTCGAAATGCTCTCCGTGGCGGAGAGTTGGGATAACGGTAAACCGATTCGAGAAACCCTGAATGCGGATTTACCGCTGGCGGTGGATCACTTCCGCTATTTTGCTGGCTGCCTGCGTGCACAGGAAGGCAGTACCGCAGAGATTGATGAAACCACGGTGGCTTATCATTTCCACGAACCACTGGGCGTGGTGGGCCAAATCATTCCCTGGAACTTCCCGCTGTTGATGGCTGCCTGGAAACTGGCTCCGGCGCTGGCGGCAGGCAACTGCGTGGTGCTGAAGCCTGCGGAACAAACGCCGCTGGCGATCACCTTGCTGATGGAGTTAATTGGCGATCTGTTCCCGGCAGGCGTGCTTAATGTGGTGCAAGGTTTTGGCCGCGAAGCCGGTGAAGCACTGGCAACCAGCAAACGTATTGCCAAGATCGCCTTCACCGGTTCAACGCCTGTGGGGCGCCATATCATGGCTTGCGCGGCTGAGAACATCATTCCCTGCACGGTAGAGCTGGGCGGCAAATCACCCAATATTTACTTTGCCGACGTGATGGACGGTGAATCGGACTTTATCGAAAAAGCCGTGGAAGGGTTGGTGTTGGGCTTCTTCAACCAGGGCGAAGTCTGTACCTGTCCGTCCCGTGCCTTGATCCATGAATCCATCTATGAGCCGTTTATGGCACGCGTGATGGACAAAGTCGCCAACATTCGCCGCGGCGATCCGCTGGATACCGACACCATGATTGGTGCGCAGGCCTCACGTCAGCAATTCGACAAAATCCTCTCATATATCAACATAGCCCGTGACGAAGGCGGGCAAATTCTAACAGGAGGCGATCGCGCCAGCATCGCCGCAGAGCTGGATAACGGATTTTATATTCAGCCAACCCTGATCAAAGGCACTAACCAGATGCGTTGTTTCCAGGAAGAGATTTTTGGACCGGTGATTGGTATCACCACCTTTAAAGACGAAGCGGAAGCTTTGGCGATTGCCAATGAAACCCAGTTTGGTCTTGGTGCAGGTGTGTGGACCAGAGACACCAATCTGGCGTACCGCATGGGGCGTGGTATCAAAGCGGGTCGCGTCTGGACCAACTGCTATCACATTTATCCTGCACACGCGGCATTCGGTGGCTATAAGCAATCGGGCGTGGGACGCGAGACGCACAAAATGGCGCTTAGCGCCTATCAACAAACCAAAAATCTGCTGGTCAGCTATGGCACGGCGCCTTTGGGCTTGTTCTAAGTCCGCATCCGATCAAATGGAGAGAGAACGATGAATATGCAAATCAAAACCACCATGAAAGCCGCTGTCGTCAAAGCCTTCGGCGAGCCGTTAGTGATTGAACAAGTGCCGGTCCCACAAGTCGGGCCGGGCCAGATTCTGGTAAAAATCGCTGCAACCGGCGTGTGCCATACCGACCTGCATGCTGCAGAGGGTGACTGGCCCATCAAGCCCAACCCACCTTTCATTCCGGGCCACGAAGGTGTTGGCAAGGTGGTGGCGCTGGGTGAGGGCGTGAAACATCTTAAACTGGGCGATCGCGTCGGCGTGCCATGGCTGTATTCAGCTTGTGGTCACTGTGAACACTGCCTTGATAGTTGGGAAACGCTGTGTTTATCGCAGCAGAACGCGGGTTATTCAGTGAACGGAAGCTTCGCGGAATACTGCCTGGCAGATGCTAACTACGTCGGCATCATCCCGGATAATATCGATTACAACGAAATCGCACCCATTCTCTGTGCCGGCGTGACGGTTTACAAAGGCCTGAAAATGACCGATACCAAACCGGGTGATTGGGTCGTGGTATCAGGTATCGGTGGCTTAGGGCATATGGCGGTGCAATATGCGGTGGCGATGGGGCTGAATGTCGCTGCGGTTGATATCGACGATGAGAAGCTGGCGTTTGCTAAGCGCTTAGGTGCCAGCGTAGTGGCCAATGCGAAGAGCGTTGACCCTGCGAAAGTGTTCCAGGAAAGTTTTGGCGGCGCACACGGCGTGCTGGTAACAGCGGTTTCGCCTAAGGCCTTCGAGCAAGCGATTGGAACCATGCGTCGCGGCGGGACCATGGTGCTGAACGGCCTGCCACCAGGTAAATTCGACCTTTCAATCTTCGATATGGTGCTGGATGGCATTACGGTACGCGGTTCAATTGTCGGCACACGTAAAGATCTGCAGGAAGCGTTGGATTTCGCGGGTCGTCACAAGGTGAAAGCGAACGTGGCGGTCGAACCACTGGTCAATATCAACGATATCTTTGCTCGTATGCACGCCGGCAAGATTGAAGGGCGTATTGTGGTGGATATGTCGCTGTAAGGATTGGCATGTACTGGCTGCCCGTTGACGCTATCGGGCGTGCCACATAACCTTAGCAGTGCGATAAATTGCGCTGCTAAGGTTTGTTTTATCACGAATTAACAGCTGGCAAGCAGCGCTTCGATTTCGACGCGGCTTGTCACTTTACTGTCGATTTTGATGTACGCGCTTTTCTCTTCCGGAACGATAAATACCGAAGAAACTCCCGGTTGCGCTTTCAGGCGCTTCTCCAGGTTGGGGACCGCTAATACGCTATCACTTAACACCATACGCAGACTGCTGACATAGGGTGGCTCCTGCATCGACATTGCCACAAACAGCCACGCTGCCGCGACAATCGCACCCACCAGGAATACCGTCTGGGCATCAAAGTGGCCAAAGATCCAGCCGCCCATGCTGCCGCCAATCGCCACACCAATAAACTGGCTGGTGGAGTAAATCCCCATCGCGGTACCTTTGTAGCCTGGCGGTGACTCTTTACTGATCAGAGAGGGCAGAATCGCTTCCATCAGATTAAAGGCAAGGAAGAACAGTTGTACGCCAATCACCAGCGTCCAGAAATGCCCTTCTGCACCCCAGAGTACAATTTCGGCGATCAAAATCATGGCAACACAGCCGACAAACACGCGTTTCATGCGGCGTTTGACTTCGGCATAAATTATGAAGGGCACCACGGCCACAAACGCCACCAGCATCGTCACCAGATAAATTTTCCAGTGCTCAGAAGCGGGAAGGCCGGCTTGCTCAAACTGACCCGGCAGGGCGACAAAGCTCGACATCAGTAAAATGTGCAGGCAGAGAATACCGATATTCAGCTTCAGCAGTTTTGGATTGGCGAGTACCGCGCGGATACTGCCTTTGACCATACCTGATTCACGGTTCAATACGTGATTAGGCGCGTTGGGCACCACCAGCAGCGTAATCACGATGCCGAGTGTGGCAAGGATGGCAATCATCCAGAACAACGCATGTAAGCCCAGCGCATGGGTGACGATCGGGCCGACAACCATCGCAATAGCAAAGGTCACGCCGAAGCTGATACCGATAAACGCCATCGCTTTGGTGCGGTTCTGTTCACGGGTAAGGTCGGAAAGCAATGCCATGACAGCCGCGGCAATCGCCCCTGAGCCTTGCAGCGCTCGGCCAAGAATCACCCCCCAGATGGAGGTGGTCATGGCAGCTATGACGCTACCGAGAACAAAGAGCAGTAATCCGCCAACGATGAGCGGCTTACGGCCGACACGATCGGAGAGCAGACCAAACGGAATCTGAAACACAGCTTGTGCCAGACCATAGATACCAATTGCCAGACCAATTAAGGTTTCACTGGCTCCCTGCAACGCCATGCCATAGGTGGTAAGGACTGGCAGGACCATAAACATCCCCAACATACGCAGGGAAAATACTGTTCCTAAACCCCATGTAGCGCGAAGCTCTACTGGCGTCATTTTATTGTCGTTCATGTTTACCTCAAAATTAAGCTGCGCCCATTTTAGGCAGCAGGGTAGGGCGGGTAAAACATTTGTTCTTAAGCAGTGGTAACAAAAAGAAAGGGCGCGAAATTCGCGCCCTTTCAGGATTTGCGGAGCTGTATTACCAGACGTACGTCAGTAAGTCTTTTGAGGCCGGTGTCATGAAATCAACCGACATCATCACGCTCAGTGCCGTGATAGCGACAATAGAGAACACGAACAGTTTACGCGCCCAAACTTTATCGTTTGAGGTTTTGTATCCTGAAAGTGCCATGCCAAGCCACCACACGCTAACTGCTGCTGCAACCACCAGATACTTGTAGCCGGCATAACCGCCAAGTGTCAGCATCAGGGTCGCAATCATAAACGCCAGGATATACAGCGTAATATGATTTTTAGCGACCGAAATGCCTTTCACCACCGGCAGAACCGGAATGTTGGCAGCCTGATAATCTTTAAAGCGGAAGATCGCAATCGCGTACGAGTGCGGCATCTGCCACAGGCTAAAGATAGCCAGTAAGATCAAAGCGCCAGCATCAAACTGGTTGGTGACTGCGCAGTAGCCAATCACTGGCGGCGCTGCGCCAGAAAGGCTACCAATCAGTGTGCCGTAGACGGAATTACGCTTCATGTAGAGGCTGTAAATGCCGACGTACACCACGAAGCCCATCACCGCCAGCCACATGGCCAGCGGATTAGCACCGAAATACAGCAGCGCAAAGCCAGCAATACCCAATGCGATTGCATAAACCAGGCTTACTTTCGCCGAGATCAGGCCTTTGACCAGAACACGGTTCCGCGTTCTCTCCATCTTGATGTCGATATCACGGTCAATCACGTTGTTGAAGACACAACCTGATGCGACAACCAGTGATACGCCCACCAGCGAATAGAGAAACAGGGTGTAATCAATGCTGCCCTTGGAGGCCAGCAGGAATCCACCGATCACAGAAATTAAATTGCCGAAAATAATTCCTGGTTTTGTTACTTGCAGGTATTGCTTAATCATTACGTGTGACTCTTTAGTCGGCCATCATGTTGTAGTTGAGGTTCCACATGATCCACAGTGAGCCGACGACAACAATCAATATAATGAGTGCTGAGAAGACAATCGCCACCATGTTCCAGCCACCTTCTGACTTGCTGTCTAAGTGCAGGAAGTAGACCAGGTGCACCAGCACCTGAACCACTGCACACACCAGAACCACACCCAGAATTGTGCCGTGTGATGCGCCGCCATCCATTACCATCCAGAACGGAATACCGGTCAGGATGATAGAGAGGATGAAGCCGATCATGTAGGACTTCACGCTACCGTGAGAAGCGCCATGTTCGTTAACTGAATGACTCATTACATGGCTCCCATCAGATAGACAACGGTGAATACGCAGATCCACACCACATCCAGGAAGTGCCAGAACAAGCTCAGGCACATAATACGGGTGCGGTTGGTTGCAGTCAGACCACGTTTAGAGATCTGGAACATCATCACTGCCATCCAGATCAGGCCAGAGGTCACGTGCAGACCGTGGGTACCGACCAGCGTGAAGAACGCTGACAAGAAGCCACTGCGGTCAGGACCAAAGCCTTCCAGAATCAGGTGATGGAATTCATAGATTTCCATACCGATGAATCCGGCACCGAACAGGAAGGTCAATGCCAACCAGCTGATGACCGAACCCTTGTTCTGGTTGTTCATCGCAATCACTGCCATTCCATAAGTAATGGAGCTGAGCAGCAGCAGCGCGGTTTCAACCAGCACAAACGGCAGTTCAAAGATGTCTTTACCTGCCGGGCCACCGGCAGTGTTATTGACCATAACTGCATAGGTCGCAAACAGGGTTGCGAAGATAATGCAGTCACTCATCAGGTAGATCCAGAAGCCAAAGACTTTATTGGCTCCTGCATCGTGATGCCCATGCTCCGCATGGGCGTCGTGGTGGTGTTTTGCAGTTTCAGTTGACATTATTTCAGACCTGCTTTGCTGATTTCGTCAAAGTGCTTCTTCTCGATTTGCTCAACTTCAGCAACCGGAACGTAGTAATCCACGTCTTCATCGAAGCTCTTCACAATCCAGGTCACAATTGTGGCCAGGAAGGTAAGGCCAGCCAGCCACCAGATGTGCCAGATCATCGCGAAACCAAATACGGTCATGAATGCTGCGATAATCAGGGCTGCGCCGCTGTTTTTCGGCATATGAATTTCTTCATATTTTTCTGGTTGCTTGTAGGCTTCGCCTTTTTCTTTCATTTCCCAGAACGCATCACGCTCGTGGATATGAGGGATAACAGCAAAGTTGTAGAACGGTGGCGGTGAAGAGGTTGCCCACTCCAGCGTACGGCCGCCCCACGGGTCACCGGTCAGATCACGGTTCTGATCGCGGTCACGCACAGAAACCCAGAACTGAGTAATCTGGCACAGGATACCGCATGCAATCAGTGCCGCACCGCCTGCTGCAACCACCAGCAGTGAGTGGAACTGAGGATCGATGTCCTGGCTGATACGACGAGTCATACCCATGAAGCCCAGCGCGTACAGCGGCATGAAGGCAACGAAGAAACCGATGATCCAGAACCAGAAGGCGCGGATACCCCATTTTTCGTTCAGGGTGAAGCCGAATGCTTTCGGGAACCAGTAGGTCACACCTGCCATACAACCGAACACCACACCACCGATAATGACGTTATGGAAGTGAGCAATCAGGAACAGGCTGTTATGCAGAATGAAGTCTGCACCTGGAACCGCCAGCAGAACACCTGTCATACCACCGATAGAGAAGGTGACCAGGAAGCCGATGGTCCACAGCATCGCTGAGTGGAACTCAACGCGACCCTGATACATGGTGAACAGCCAGTTGAAGATTTTCACGCCGGTCGGAATCGCGATGATCATCGTCATGATACCGAAGAAGGCGTTAACGTTCGCACCGGCACCCATGGTGAAGAAGTGGTGCAGCCAAACGATGAACGACAGAACGGTAATGGCGATGGTCGCCCACACCAGAGAGGTGTAACCAAACAGACGCTTTTTCGAGAAGGTCGCAGTGACTTCCGCGAACACACCGAAGACCGGCAGAACCAGGATGTATACTTCCGGGTGACCCCAGACCCAAATCAGGTTGACGTACATCATCATGTTACCGCCCATTTCATTGGTGAAGAAATGGAAGCCGAGGTAACGGTCAAGTGTCAACAGTGCCAGCGTAACGGTCAGTACCGGGAACGCAGCGATGATCAGGACGTTAGTACACAGTGATGCCCAGGTGAATACAGGCATTTTGAACAGGTCCATACCCGGTGCACGCATCTTCAGAATGGTCACGAAGAAGTTGATACCGGTCAGTGTCGTACCGATACCGGAAAGCTGGAGACTCCAGATCCAGTAATCGACCCCGACGCCAGGACTGTATTCCGCGCCCGAAAGTGGCGGATAAGCCAGCCAGCCGGTCTGTGCGAACTCGCCCACACCCAGAGAAATGTTCACCAGGATCACACCGATCGCGGTAAACCAGAAGCTCAGGTTGTTCAGGAACGGGAAGGCAACGTCACGTGCACCGATTTGCAGCGGTACCGCGATGTTCATCAGACCTACCACGAAAGGCATCGCTACGAAGAAGATCATGATCACGCCATGAGCGGTGAAGATCTGGTCGTAGTGGTGCGGTGGTAAGATGCCGGCTTCACCTGCGGAAGCCATGACTTGTTGGGTACGCATCATTACCGCATCGGCAAAGCCGCGCAGCAGCATGACGAAAGCCATGATGATGTACATGATACCCAGTTTTTTGTGGTCAATAGAGGTAAACCATTCTGACCACAGGTATTGCCACTTACCAAAGTAAGTAATCGCGGCAACCAGTGCCAGACCACCTAAGATGATTGCGGCAACCGTAACCACGATAATGGGTTCGTGGTAGGGCACTGCATCCAGTGTTAATTTTCCGAACATCGTATTATTCCTCGGCTCCCGCAGCAGCGGCGTGATTCATGTCCATGCCTTTGTGCTCTGACATGTCCATTTTCCCGTGGCTCATCATGAACTTATCAATAACCTGCTTGAACAGTTCTGGATTCGCAGTAGAGAAATATTCCACTGGGTGATTTTCGCTTGGCGCAGCCAGTTTCTCGAAATCATCCATGGTAGTCAGCGCGTTAGGTGCTGCTTTAACTTTCGCCACCCACTGCTGGAATTCCGCATCGTCTTTGGTAGCAATGGCTTTGAATTTCATGCCAGAGAAACCGCGACCGCTGAAGTTCGCAGAGATACCGTCGAATGTTCCTGGCTCATTGGCGATCAGGTGCAGTTTAGTCTGCATGCCCGCCATGGCGTAGATCTGGCTACCGAGCGTAGGAATAAAGAAGGAGTTCATTACGGAGTTGGAGGTGATCTTGAAGTTAACCGGAGTGTTTGCCGGGAAGGCAATCTGGTTAACCGTCGCAATACCCTGTTCTGGGTAGATAAACAGCCATTTCCAGTCCAGCGCGACAACATCAATTTCAACCGGCTTCACATCAGAGACCAGCGGTTTGCTTGGTTCTAACGCGTGAGTCGATTTCCAGGTCAGCACACCGAGGAAGATGATGATCAGGATCGGGATGGTCCAGACCACGGCTTCCACTTTATTAGAGTGTGACCAGTTAGGGCTATATGTTGCATTAGTATTTGTTGCCCGATATTTCCAGGCAAAGAATACCGCCATGAAGACTGCTGGGATTACGACGATCAACATCAAGCCGAAAGCTGTCAGAATCAACGAACGTTGCTCCAGTGCAATCTGTCCTTTGGGATTTAACAACGCACTATCGCAGCCACTGAGTAATACAGCGCCTGCAATTAATGACAAAATCCCCAAACTTTTATTGTATTTCCTGAGTCTCATTTAACGACCTCAATGACAAAGGGCTCTATTGTCGTTTAAGTGTGCGCGCATTTTACGGGAAGGTTTATGCAGTGTAAACCAGCTTAAGGATGTGTCAGAAGGCTGTTGACACCTTTTGCTAAGGGTGTCACAGATGTTGCGGGGGGTGACAAATTATTAACTGCGACAAGCAGTTGGCGTCAATATAACAAAAACAGATGACAGAAACCGCAGAAAAATCAGGGAAAGCATAAACCGTACTTTTTATGCCCACTTATTTAACAATTATGCATCATTTGGGTGACGTGTTTACTACAAAGTAATTGCGCACCGGATTTTAATATTTCCCGAGGTTGTTAAATTAATGTTTCTTTTTCGCGATGAAAAAAATGCTATTCGTTAAAATAAGTTCGTTGTTAATTTTTAGCCAAATATTTAGGCGCTGGCAAATTAGGATCACTTAACTCAGATTGCGTGCTGACATTTTTCTCAACGCCAGACAATCGAGTGTGACACCCAAGGCTACCGCAACCAGCGCGACAGCCATACCTGCCTCAAACAGCGGCGTCAGGACGTCTCCCAGATGCCAGACACCTGAGGCGTTAAGCGCCAAAGCCAGCAACCAGAGCACCAGTAAGCCACAACCCGCGCTGAACAGGCGCACTGTCCAACGATAGCCTTGCGGCCAGAGGCTGCGCATCACAAACTCCCCGTTTTGCTGTATGGCTTGTAACGTGCCACGGCAGACCCACAGCAGCAGCAGGCCCGGTACACCCGCAAACACGGTGAATGCATAAAAGGTCGGCCAGCCCCATAATTCCACCAGCCAGCCTGCGGCTGGGCCTACGTAGACGCGGCCAACCGCAGAGAGTGCGGAGAGTAAGGCGAACTGTGTAGCAGAGAAGGATTTGTTGCACAGCGTCATTAATAGCGCCACGAAGGCGGCCGTGCCCATGCCACCGCACAGATTTTCGATAAACACCGCGCTCGCCATACTCCATAAATGAGGTGGCGTGACAGCCAGCAGCCAATACGCAAAGTTGGAGACGGCTTGCAGAATGCCGAAAATCATCAGCGCCCGGAACAGCGTCAGGCGTTGCATCAGTACACCGCCGTACAGCGCGCCAACAATCGTCGCCAGTAGGCCGAGGGTTTTATTAACCAAACCCACATCACCCGCGCTAAAGCCGACGCCGCGAATCAGGAACGTGGTAGTGAGTGAGGCGGCAAAGGCATCACCCAGCTTATAAAGGATGATTAAGGTAATCAGCAGCCAGGCGTTATTGCGCAGAAAGAAATCTTTTAGCGGGAAGGTCACGGCCTGGCGCAATGAATGAGGCTCACGCGCAGGAACCTCAGGCTCTTTCGCCAGAAGAGTCGCGACAAGGCCGGGCAGCATCAGGAGTGCCATCAACCAGTAGGTGGCTTGCCAGCCGAGATAGCGATCCGCCATCCACAGCGCCAGGCCACCGGAAATCAACATCGCCAGGCGATAGCCCAGAACAGTAATCGCTGCGCCGCTGCCACGCTCTTCGGGAGGCAGCACGTCGGTTTTCCAGGCATCAAAAACAATGTCCTGTGAGGCGGAGCAAAATGCCACCAGCACCGCTAAGGCGGCCAGCAGGGTAAGATCATGCGAAGGTTGCATAAAGCCCATCGCGACGATACCCGCGATCAGCGCCACCTGCGTCAGCAATAGCCAGCCACGGCGACGGCCGAGAAACGGCGGGGTATAGCGGTCCATCATCGGCGACCACAAGAACTTAAAGACATAAGCCTGGCCGACAAGGGAGAAGAAACCGATGGTTTTCAGATCGACGTTCTCTACGGTCATCCACGCCTGCAAAGTACCGGCTGTCAGTGCCAGCGGCAGGCCAGAGGCAAACCCCAGCAACAGCAAAACGGCAGCGTTACGTTGGGTGAAAATGCGCAGATAGTGAGAAGTCATAACCAACCTGAAATGAAGCCCGGCCAGAGTGACCGGGCAAAAATAGCTGAGGAATTAACGGGCGTTCTGTTTAATGAAGTTATGAACGCTGGTGTCCTGCGCCATATCCGCAATGACATCACTAAGCGTTGAGTTAACCGCATTGGTGATTTTCGCGTTAGTGGCGGTGAACGCGCCTTCAACGCTGTAGGTCTGACGGTAGTTTTTCACCTGCTTGTTACCGTTTTTAGCGGTAGCAATAATAGAGATGTCAGCTTTGGTGGTGATGCTGTAGCGCACGTTGCCTTGTGTCACATCAGCGTAAAGACCATTGACGACAATCTGCAGGTCAACCGCACCGTTTGGTCCAATCATATAACCGCGCGCGGTCATCTGCTTTTCCAACACTTCTTGCAGCAGGAAGCGCAGATCGCGGGAAGGCGTCAGCGTCACCAACTGGCCATCGCGGTTCACTTTGGCTAATGCCTGATCTGAACGTTGGTCGGCACCGTTTACACTGATGGTGGCACCCATCAGGCTGGGATCCTGCTGAGGCAACTGGATCTTAGGTTGGATATTTAAGGTGGTATTATTGCTGGCGCAGCCGGCCAAAATGAAAGCAGCCAGCAGAGGGAATAACAGTTTTTTCAACATACTCATTCTCGTTAGCATATGGGTTGGTTTGCAAAACTGCGGCCATCATAGCATTGCGTGACGGCGAAGAAAGCCCCGTACCAGTGGAAATTGATTGTAAAGGCTTTTTTCAGACAGACAGAGATTCAACCCGGTTGACCTGCCTGCTGAGCCAGTTAAGATGCGCAACATAACGAGCTTTTTTTCCTGCCCCTGTGCGGAATGGGTAAAAAACCTACTAATATTTAATCAGATGGGGCACAGCGCTCGCCGTTGAGGAGTGTTAAAAATGATTCGCGAACAAATAGAAGAAAAGCTGCGTAAGGCGTTCGAACCTGCACATCTCGAAGTGCATGATGAGAGCTACCGTCATAACGTGCCCGCCGGTTCTGAAAGTCACTTTAAAGTGGTGATTGTCAGTGACCTGTTTACCGGTCAGCGTTTCCTGCAACGTCACCGCGCCATTTATGGTGAATTGACGGAAGAGTTAGCAGGTAGCGTGCACGCGCTGGCATTGCATACCTACACGCAAAAAGAGTGGGATGGATTGCAAGATACTGTACTCGCATCCCCTAATTGTCGCGGTGCGGGCACCCTGGCATAAGTCATGAATTTCCTCTCTCTAAAACGGCCTGCGGGCCGTTTTCTTTTCATCTATTACCCCTAAACGCGATCTGCGGCGCAAAAAAGCAGCAAAACCGCTAAAAAGTGGTGAGTTTGCAGCCTCGACTCATTCCAGCGATGCCGCTATAATGCTGCGTCTATTTTTCCGGAATGTCTTCGGGACGCTTCTGGTAACAGGGATTAGGTTCTGCCTGCAGAGGCCGTCCCGGTTGTTGGATACGGCGCATTACTAATGTGTGGTGTCTGAAGTTGACCGAGCACGTGATTTTTTGAGGTAACAAGATGACAGTTTCAGTAGAAACCACTCAGGGTCTGGGCCGTCGCATTTCGATTACTGTTGCAGCTGACAGCATCGAAAGCGCAGTGAAGAAAGAACTGGTGGAAGTGGCTAAGAAAGTCCGTATCGACGGTTTCCGCAAAGGCAAAGTGCCAGCAAACATCATTTCTCAGCGCTACGGTGCTTCTGTTCGCCAGGACGTACTGGGCGAGCTGATGACGCGCAACTTCGTTGACGCCATCATCAAAGAGAAAATCAACCCAGCTGGCGCACCAAACTACGTGCCAGGTGAGTATAAAGAAGGTGAAGATTTCACCTACGCGGTAGAGTTCGAAGTGTATCCAGAAGTTGAGCTGAAAGGCCTGGATGCTATCGAAGTTGAAAAACCCGTTGTTGAAGTGACTGACGCTGACGTTGATACCATGCTGGAAACCCTGCAGAAGCAGCAGGCGACCTGGAAAGAGAGCGATGCAGCAGCCACTGCTGAAGATCGCGCAACCATCGATTTCAGCGGCTCTGTAGACGGTGAAGAGTTCGAAGGCGGCAAAGCGTCTGACTTCGTACTGGCGATGGGTCAGGGTCGTATGATTCCTGGCTTCGAAGAGGGTGTGGTTGGCCATAAAGCGGGCGAAACCTTCACTATCGACGTGAAATTCCCAGACGATTACCACGCTGAAACCCTGAAAGGGAAAGATGCTAAGTTCGAAATCGTGCTGAAGAAAGTAGAAACGCGTGAGCTGCCAGAACTGACTGAAGAGTTCATCAAGCGCTTTGGCGTTGAAGATGGTTCAGTTGCCGGTCTGCGTGCAGAAGTGCGTAAGAATATGGATCGTGAGCTGAAAGGCGCTATCCGTAACCGCGTGAAGTCTCAGGCTATCGACGGTCTGGTTGAAGCGAACAACATCGACGTACCTGTTGCGTTGATCGACAGCGAAATCGACGTGCTGCGTCGCCAGGCTGCACAGCGTTTTGGTGGCAACGAGAAACAAGCGCTGGAACTGCCACGTGAACTGTTCGAAGAGCAGGCAAAACGCCGCGTAGTTGTTGGCCTGCTGTTGGGCGAAGTGATTCGCATCAACGAGCTGAAAGCTGACGAAGACCGCGTTAAAGCGCTGATCGAAGAGATGGCTTCTGCATACGAAGATCCGCAGGAAGTGATCGAGTTCTACAGCAAGAACAACGAGCTGATGAACAACATGCGTAACGTTGCGCTGGAAGAGCAGGCTGTTGAAGCGGTACTGGCGAAAGCCAAAGTGACCGACAAAGCAACCAACTTCCAGGAACTGATGAACCAGACCTCAGCGGCCTGATTCGTTAGTTAACCGAAAGTGCGAAGCCCGCGACTGAAAAGTCGCGGGCTTTTTCTTTTCTGGCGGAAACCCAGCAGATTTGTTCTCTATTTGCTTAATTAATCGGCAAATTGTTCGCTAAGCTCTTTTTCCGTATTAGCGAATGGGCAAAAGGTTGTTATGCTTGAAACAACTGGGCAGCATCCCCAGATAGAGGGAGCATGCATGAAAACAGTGAGACTGGCTGATTAACCGTCCTGTTATGTCGGAGTGAGGGGGCAGCGCATAGTTTTTCTGACGCGCCTCACGTAATATCGGTACAGAATGTTGCCAATGAAATTTATCAGGAGACGGTAATGTCATACAGTGGCGATCGTGAATTTACTGCACCGCACATGGCGCTGGTGCCAATGGTGGTCGAACAAACCTCGCGTGGCGAGCGTTCTTACGACATCTACTCCCGCCTACTCAAAGAGCGTGTGATCTTCCTGACCGGCCAGGTTGAGGATCATATGGCCAACCTGATCGTGGCGCAGATGCTGTTTTTGGAAGCTGAGAATCCTGAAAAAGACATTTATCTCTACATTAACTCCCCTGGCGGTGTGATCACTGCCGGGATGTCGATTTATGACACCATGAAATTCATCAAGCCGGACGTCAGCACCATCTGTATGGGTCAGGCTTGCTCGATGGGTGCGTTTCTGTTGACCGCAGGTACCAAGGGCAAACGCTTCTGTCTGCCTAATTCCCGCGTCATGATTCACCAGCCGCTGGGCGGCTATCAGGGCCAGGCGACGGATATTGAAATCCATGCGCGTGAAATTCTGAAAGTGAAACAGCGTATGAATGAGTTGATGGCTGAGCACACTGGCAAATCGCTGGAGCAGATCGAGCGCGACACTGAACGCGATCGTTTCCTCTCCGCCAGCGAAGCGGTAGAGTATGGCTTAGTCGATTCCATCCTGACGCATCGCCAATAAGACACATCTGCCTGGCCCTTACGCTATAGTTAACGGGGCAGGCAGGTGAGTTGAATGAATATCGGCCGTTGATGTGCGGCCAATGCCGTACACCAAATTGGGTCTGAGAACGAAAAGAGGTTAGCTGATGACAGATAAGCGCAAAGACGGTTCAGGTAAGTTGCTGTACTGCTCTTTCTGCGGCAAAAGCCAGCATGAAGTCCGTAAGCTGATTGCCGGGCCGTCAGTGTATATTTGCGACGAATGTGTTGATTTGTGTAATGACATCATTCGCGAAGAGATTAAAGAAGTCGCTCCGCACCGTGAACGCAGTGCGCTGCCAACGCCGCATGAGATCCGCCATCATCTTGACGATTATGTTATCGGCCAGGAAAAGGCGAAAAAAGTGCTGGCCGTGGCGGTGTACAACCACTACAAACGTCTGCGCAATGGCGACACCAGCAACGGTATCGAGCTGGGCAAAAGTAACATTCTGCTGATCGGTCCTACCGGTAGCGGTAAAACCTTGCTGGCTGAAACGCTGGCACGTTTGCTGGATGTTCCGTTCACCATGGCGGATGCCACCACACTGACCGAAGCCGGTTACGTGGGGGAAGATGTTGAAAACATCATCCAGAAATTGCTGCAAAAGTGCGATTACGATGTGCAGAAAGCACAGCGCGGTATTGTCTACATTGATGAGATTGACAAGATTTCTCGTAAGTCTGACAACCCATCGATCACCCGTGACGTATCAGGTGAAGGCGTACAGCAGGCACTGCTGAAGCTGATCGAGGGCACCGTGGCGGCGGTTCCGCCACAAGGTGGACGTAAACATCCGCAACAGGAATTCCTGCAGGTTGATACCTCTAAAATCCTGTTTATCTGCGGTGGCGCTTTTGCGGGTCTCGACAAAGTGATTTCCCAGCGTGTCGAAACCGGATCCGGCATCGGTTTTGGCGCAACGGTTAAAGGTAAGTCACAGAAAGCCAGCGAAGGCGAGTTGCTGTCGCAGGTTGAGCCAGAAGATCTGATCAAATTCGGTCTGATTCCTGAGTTTATTGGCCGTCTGCCTGTGGTGGCAACGCTGAGCGAACTGAGCGAAGAAGCCCTGATCCAGATCCTGCGTGAGCCGAAGAATGCGCTGACAAAACAGTACCAGGCACTTTTCAATCTGGAAGGTGTTGAGCTGGAGTTCCGCGACGAAGCATTGACCGCTATCGCCAAGAAAGCGATGTCACGTAAAACCGGTGCGCGTGGTCTGCGTTCAATCGTTGAAGGCGCACTGCTGGAAACCATGTACGACTTGCCATCAATGGAAGACGTCGAAAAAGTGGTGATTGATGAGTCAGTGATTGACGGTCAATCTGAGCCGATGCTGATTTACGGAAAGCATGAAGCCCAGGCTTCTGGCGAATAAATAAGCAATCGCACCATGTGGTTATCTTAAAAAGGGGAAAATGTTTTCCCCTTTTGTTTTTCTCTCACCCGTGACATTGAATGTCGACCAAGCATCCCCATATACTCAATATCCTGTGGGTTTAACTGCAAAACCTCTATTGCGCGGTTCCCATCACCTGGCGGACATTAAACTAAGAGAGAGCTCTATGAATCCTGAGCGTTCTGAACGCATTGAAATCCCCGTGTTGCCTTTGCGCGACGTGGTGGTTTATCCGCACATGGTAATTCCGTTGTTTGTTGGTCGGGAAAAATCGATTCGTTGCCTTGAAGCGGCGATGGATCATGACAAGAAGATCATGCTGGTTGCCCAGAAAGAGGCTTCAACGGATGAACCTGGTATTAACGATCTCTTCTCAGTAGGGACCGTCGCTTCTGTATTGCAGATGCTTAAGCTGCCTGATGGCACGGTTAAAGTACTGGTTGAGGGCCTGCAACGCGCACATATCACCACACTGGCTGATAATGGCGACCACTTTGTTGCTCAAGCCGAATACCTGATTTCGCCTGAAATCGAAGAGCGCGAGCAGGAAGTGCTGGTGCGCACGGCGATCAATCAGTTTGAAGGCTACATCAAGCTCAATAAAAAAATTCCCCCTGAGGTTCTGACCTCGCTTAACAGCATCGACGATGCGGCGCGTCTCGCCGACACCGTGGCAGCGCATATGCCGCTGAAGCTGGCGGATAAGCAGTCCGTGCTGGAGATGTCCGACGTGAATGAGCGTCTGGAATATCTGATGGCGATGATGGAATCAGAAATCGATCTGCTGCAGGTTGAGAAACGCATTCGCAACCGCGTGAAAAAGCAGATGGAAAAAAGCCAGCGCGAGTACTACCTGAATGAGCAAATGAAAGCCATTCAGAAAGAGCTGGGCGAAATGGATGATGCGCCGGATGAATACGAAGCGCTGAAACGTAAAATTGATGCGGCAAAAATGCCGACCGAAGCGCGCGAGAAAGCCGAAGCTGAATTGCAGAAGCTGAAAATGATGTCGCCGATGTCTGCAGAAGCCACGGTAGTGCGCGGGTACATCGACTGGATGGTTCAGGTGCCGTGGGTGGCGCGCAGCAAAGTGAAAAAAGATCTGCTGAAAGCGCAAGAAACGCTGGATACCGACCATTACGGTCTGGAACGCGTAAAAGATCGCATTCTTGAGTATCTTGCGGTTCAGAGTCGCGTCAGCAAAATCAAAGGGCCGATTCTGTGCCTCGTCGGACCGCCAGGTGTGGGTAAAACCTCTCTGGGTCAATCGATTGCGAAAGCAACCGGTCGTAAGTATGTGCGTATGGCGCTGGGTGGCGTGCGTGATGAAGCGGAAATCCGTGGACATCGTCGTACTTACATCGGTTCTATGCCGGGCAAACTGATCCAGAAAATGGCAAAGGTCGGGGTGAAGAACCCACTGTTCCTGTTGGATGAAATCGATAAGATGTCCTCTGACATGCGTGGTGACCCGGCTTCAGCGCTGCTGGAAGTGCTGGATCCCGAACAGAATATCGCGTTCAACGATCACTATCTGGAAGTGGATTACGATCTCTCTGATGTGATGTTTGTGGCGACCTCAAACTCCATGAACATCCCGGCTCCGCTACTGGACCGTATGGAAGTGATTCGTCTTTCTGGTTACACCGAAGATGAAAAACTGAATATCGCCAAACAGCATTTGCTGCCGAAGCAAATTGAGCGTAATGCGCTGAAAGAGAAAGAGATCAGCGTTGACGATAGCGCCATCATCGGCATTATCCGCTATTACACCCGTGAAGCGGGCGTGCGTAGCCTGGAACGTGAACTCTCCAAGCTGTGCCGTAAAGCGGTGAAAACACTGCTGATGGATAAATCCAAGAAAAGCATCAAAATCAACGGCGACAACCTCAAGGACTTCCTTGGCGTGCAGCGCTTTGATTATGGTCGCGCAGACAGTGAAAACCGCGTGGGTCAGGTGACTGGCCTGGCATGGACGGAAGTGGGCGGCGATCTGCTGACCATTGAAACCGCCTGTGTGCCAGGTAAAGGCAAGCTGACTTACACCGGCTCACTGGGTGAAGTGATGCAAGAGTCTATCCAGGCGGCGCTGACCGTGGTTCGCGCGCGTGCGGATAAACTCGGTATCAACGGTGATTTCCACGAGAAACGTGACATCCACGTGCACGTGCCAGAGGGTGCGACGCCGAAGGATGGCCCAAGTGCGGGTATCGCGATGTGTACGGCGCTGGTCTCCTGCCTGACAGGTAACCCCGTGCGCTCCGATGTGGCGATGACCGGTGAAATCACCTTGCGTGGTCAGGTGCTGCCGATTGGTGGCCTGAAAGAGAAGCTGTTGGCAGCGCATCGCGGCGGCATCAAAACTGTGCTGATCCCGGATGAAAACAAGCGCGATCTGGAAGAGATTCCACAGAACGTGATTGCGGATTTAACCATCCATCCGGTGAAGCGTATTGAAGAGGTGCTGAACCTGGCGCTGGAAAATGCGCCTTACGGCATGCAGGTTGCGACGGCAAAATAGTGATTAACGGCAAAAACCGTTAAAAAGCGAAGCTGGCAGGCCAAATGGTGCTTGCCAGCTTTTTTTTGTGCCGCTACTTTAGGTGGCTGCTGGATCAACGATTAAGATGAATACCGTTGTCTCAGCACCACAGGCTTGATATAACTGGCTGCGCGTTCGCACCGGGCGGGAAGCGCGGGTGCGATGTGAATAATAAAAGAGGGGATGAATAGAGTGAATAAGTCACAGTTGATCGACAAAATTGCTGCAGACGCTGACATTTCTAAAGCAGCAGCGGGACGTGTGTTAGATGCATTCATGGGCTCAGTTTCTGACGCGCTGAAAGGCGGTGATGAAGTAGCACTGGTTGGTTTCGGTACTTTCTCTGTACGTGAGCGTGCTGCTCGTACAGGCCGTAACCCACAAACGGGTAAAGAGATCACCATCCCGGCTGGTAAAGTTCCGGGCTTCCGTGCAGGTAAAGCACTGAAAGACTCAGTCAATTAATGACCGCTGACACATCCATTGAAGCATTTTCTTCTATGGATTGAGGACGAAAAAGCCGTTCTCATGTAACATACGGGCACATCATTTTTGATGTGCCTTTTTTATTCTTGATGCGCGACGATAGCCTGAGGCTGTTGTCTCCGCATGGTTGCCAACTGCCAGCCTGAACAGCAGTTGCACGATGATGACATCGTGTTAAAGCTTTACATTCACACTACAGCGGAGTGTTGTCATACCATGATGGACAATTTACGCGCGGCGTCGAATCATGTCGTGCTCAAGATTATTCTGGGATTGATCATCCTGTCTTTCGTACTGACCGGGGTGGGCAACTACCTGATCGGCGGTGGCAGCGACTATGCCGCCAAAGTTAACGGTCATGAGATTAGCCGTGCCGAACTGGAACAGGCTTATAACAGCGAGCGTAACCGTCAGCAGCAGCAGCTGGGCGATCAATTCTCGCAGCTGGCCAGCAATGAAGGTTATATGCAGCAGATGCGCCAGCAGGCGTTATCTCAGCTGATTGATCAGGCGCTGCTCGATCAATACATCAAAGATCTGAACATTGGCATTAGCGATGATCAAATCAAACAGGCGATCTTCAATCAGAAAGCCTTCCAGACCAACGGTAAGTTTGACAACGCCAAATACAACGCCCTGATCAACCAGATGGGCTTCAATGCCGATCAGTATGCGGAAGCGCTGCGCAAGCAGTTGGCGACCCAGCAGTTGATCAATGCCGTGGCCAATACCGATTTCATGCTGAAAGGCGAAACCAGCAAATTAGTTGATCTGGTGTCTCAGCAGCGTGACGTGCGTCAGGCAGTAATTGATGTTAACGCGTTGGCGGCGAAGCAGACGGTCAGCGATGACGAAATCAATCAATACTATCAGCAGCATCAGAACAGCTTTATGGCGCCTGAGCAGTTCCGCGTAAGCTACATCAAAATGGATGCAGCCAGCATGCAGGAACCGGTCAGCGATGCTGAGATCCAGAGCTGGTTTGATCAGCATAAAGCCGATTACTCCCAGCCGCAGCGTAACCGCTACAGCGTGATTCAGACCAAAACTGAAGCTGATGCTAACGCGGTATTGGATGCGCTGAAAAAGGGTGAAGACTTCGCGACCCTGGCGAAAAGCAAATCGATTGACCCGATCTCAGCGCGTAAAGGCGGTGATATGGGGTGGCTGGAACCGAGCACGACGCCAGATGAGCTGAAAAATGCCAATCTGACGCAGAAGGGACAACTGTCCGGCGTGATCAAATCCTCGGTCGGTTTCCTGGTGGTGCGTCTGGATGATATCCAGCCAGAACAAGTTAAACCGCTGGCGGAAATCCATGATGCTGTTGCTGATAAGGTGAAGCAGGAAAAAGCGGTTGATGCATTCTACAAGATGCAGCAAAAAGTCAGTGAAGCGGCCAGCAACGATAACGAATCCCTGGCGGGTGCAGCACAGGCTTCCGGTCTGAAAGTGGTGGAGACCGGCTGGATCACCAAAGACAACGTACCGGCTGAACTCGATTTTGATCAGGTTAAGCAGGCGATTTTCAATGGTGGCCTGGTAGGACAAAATGGTGCGCCGGGTAACAACTCTGACATCATCAGCGTTGATGGCGATCGCGCCTTCGTGTTGCGCATTAGCGAGCACAAACCTGAAGCGGTGAAACCGCTGGATCAGGTGAAAGCGCAGATTACCGACTCGCTGAAGCATGACAAAGCCACCCAGCAGGCAAAAGCACAGGCCGACAAACTGTTGGTTGATCTGAAAGCCGGTAAAGAAGATGCGCTGAAAGCGGCAGGTTTGACCCTGAGCGCCAGCAAAACCTTTGACCGTAATGCCCAGGATCCTGTTGCACAGTCAGCCTTTGATTTGCCACAACCCGCAGACAACAAACCGTCCTGGGGCGTGAGCGAAGATATGCAAGGCAACGTGGTGCTGGTTGCGCTGGATAAAGTCAGCCCAGGTAACATGCCGCAGCCGCAGATCGATCAGATGGTGCAGGGCGTGACGCAGAATAACGCACAGATTGCGTTCGAAGCGTTGCTGGAAAACCTGCGCAAAGACGCCAAGATTAAGTACGGCGCCGCTGCACAAAACCAGTAAGCCTCACAAAAAAAGTGAATCTACTGCAATAACATAAAGGCCGCTTCTGCGGCCTTTTCCATTTCTGATATTGCCCTTTTGAGCGTAAATGTTCGCTGTGACACTCTGCTGTGGCTGTCAAACACAAGGAGAAACACAGCATGGTGAAATCAACTTTTCGCGCTTTATGTGTCACGCTGGCACTCGGTGGCGCGCTCTATACCGGCGGATTAGCGGCGGCGGAAAGCCCCAGTGAGACGCAGGCGACCCAAGTCTCCACGCCGCAAGAAGGGCAGATCAGCATCAATCAAGCCACAGCTGAACAGCTTGCTGCTGGCATGAACGGCATCGGCCTGAAGAAGGCTCAGGCCATCGTTGATTACCGTGAGCAGTACGGTCCCTTTACCTCCATTGAGCAACTCAAAGAGATACCCGGTATTGGCAACGCGCTGGTCGAGCGTAATGTCAGTCGGTTGAAATTGTGAGGCGGCTCGCGACTCTGAAGGATTGATAAGACCCTGATTCAGGCTGTGCTATGCTCAACAGGTCATACCAGTTGTCATTCTCAGCCTGAACAGGAGCTATAATGCAAACCACAATTAAAGTGCGCGGCTATCATCTCGACGTATACCAGCATGTGAACAACGCGCGTTATCTGGAGTTTCTTGAAGAGGCGCGTTGGCAGTGGCTGGAAGATGTTGATGCTTTTCACTGGCTGATGGAGCAGAAACTGGCGTTTGTGGTGGTGAATATCAACATCAACTATCGTCGCCCAGCGGTGTTGGGCGATGTACTCAATATCGAAAGTGAAGTGTCACAACTGAACGGGAAAAGCGGCATCATTTCTCAGCGTGTGCTGCTAGCCAGCGATAACTCGGTGGTGGCTGACGCGGCGCTGACCTTTGTCTGTATCGATTTACGCACGCAGAAAGCGGTGCCGATGGAAGGCGAGTTGCGCGACCGGCTGGCGGCGCTGGTGGTGGTCAGTTAAAAACTTTCCGGCCGCCATAAATGGCACAATGTTCTTCAATTAATAGACTGACGATAACGCCGTCTGGAGCCTTGGCGCCCCAGCATCCGTAGGGTGCGCATTAATGCGCACCAGGATAATTCGGGCGCCGATCTCTTAACGCAATCCGCTCTTCTGCTTCATCGCCGCCATCACTGCGGAAGCATTCGCCTGATAATCGGCTAAACCACGGGCGCGTAAATGACAGGCGGCGCATTCGCCACAGCCATCGCCCTTCACCCCGTTGTAGCACGTCAGGGTTTCTGCGCGCACCAACGGCAGCTGCTGCCAGTAATCCGCTAACGCCCAGGTCTCCGCCTTGTTCAACCACATCAGCGGGGTTTCAAAGCGAATATCACGCGCCATACCGAGGCTCACCGCATTGTTCAGCGCTTTGACAAATTCATCACGGCAATCAGGATAGCCAGAAAAATCCGTTTCACACACGCCGGTGATGATGGCTTCCGCTTCGACCTGATAGGCATATATCGACGCCAGGGTCAGGAACAGAATATTGCGGCCCGGCACGAAGGTGCTCGGTAAACCGCTGGCGTTAGGATCGTAAGTGGGCACCGGGATGTTATCACGCGTCAGGCTGCTCACCGCCAGCTCGTTAAGCAAGGTCACATCCAACACCTTGTGCGCGCGGGCGCCCAGCTTATGCGCGAGTTCGGCCGCGACTTCAATCTCTTCGCGATGGCGTTGGCCATAATCGAAGGTGACACAGTGCACTTCATCGTACTGTTGCAGTGCCTGAATCAAACAGGTGGTGGAGTCTTGTCCGCCACTGAATACGACTACGGCTCGTTTCATCTTATATTCCCCAAAAATCAGTGCGCCTATGGTACTGGCTCAGGCGCAGGCTGAACAGTACTGGCTGTCGCGGGAGGTGGAATCCAGGCGCGGGTGAAATCAAACCAGCCCAGCGTATTGAGTTGAATACCCTCTACGCCTGGCGGTGCAAATACCTGATAGCGGTAGTTAAACAGCGGCAACAAATGCCCACCCCGCATTAACTGTTGGAAAAGCTGATGGGTCAGCGCTGCGCGTACTTCAGGGTTCGGCTCCTGGGCGATAGCGCTGAGTGGTGCCTGCAACACCGGTGCGCGTAGCGGGAGCCAGACCGGATCGTTCTCTAGCCAGTTTACCAGGGTAAACAGCGGCGCATCGCCGATCAAACGGTCCCCCATCACCACATCCGCTTCGCTGAGATCAATATCGTCATGCCAGCTTTTTACATCATGAAAAACGCAGGTCAGAGTGCATCCCTGTTGCGCCAGGAGCGGGACCAGCGCTTGCGCCATCACATGTAACTCAATGGGTAGATGGTAATGCAGCGTCAGTTTTTCCGGCAGTGCGACGTGGCTCGCCTCTTCCAATGGCACGGGCCAGCCAGGCAATAACTCGTGGCTGGGGGTGATCAACCCTTCATCCAGAGGAAGTTGTTGAATCACACCGCTGCTCTGGATTAAGGCAATCAACGCTTTGGCCTGGGCAGCACTTAAGTGAGCGGAGATGCGTGGTGCCAGATAGCAGAAGCCAAGGCTAATACTGCGATCAACAGGGCGCAGTGCATCCAGTTCGTCGGGATCGCCAATCGCAATCTGCACCGGATGACGGCAGCTGGTACCCAGGCCGTGCGCAAACAGCTGCGGGGTGATCCAGTATTCCACCACCTGAATCAGAGGGCGCTGCAGATGCCAGCGCGCGTGGCTCTCCAGCCGCACCAGATCGTCAGTGAAATGCGTCAGTTTCCAGGGGCCGCTCCCCACATCCACTGCGTCGGGATGTGGGAGCAGGCAGAATTGATGTGCTAACCGTTGTGGTAGCCAGTAGTCGCTCTGGTGCAACTGAATACGCAGTGCTAAAGGATGCGGTGCCTCGATACGCTCGATGGAGGCCAACAAGCGGCCACCCACCTCCGTTTGCCTGATCTGCTGCAATTGTGTGGCGAGTTGAGCTGCATGGATCGGTTCATCGTTATGCCAGCTGAGTTGTGGACGCAGCCAGAAATACCAATCGCGCCCGCTGTCGTCGTGCTGCCAGTGATGAGCGAGATCGCCTTCAACATCGTTACCTGCAAAACGGGTAAGCCCTGAAAAAATTTGCCGCAGTAGATGTTGCTCGGCCCGCCCAGTCAGGCTGAGTGGGCGCAGTGGCTCCATGGCACGATAGTAGGGAATACGCAGCACCGGCGCCTGATTTTGCCATTGTCCGCCCATCAGAGGACGCAGCATTTTGACCAGTCGTTCAGGGTGAAGATCCAGCACCTGCAGGGCCTGAACCGCTTCCCCCGCATCGAGTTGCTGGGCTAACAGTTGCTGACGCAGCTGTTCTGGCGAGACCAGAAATGACAGCTTCCCCTGTTTGCCGCGTCCCGCCTCGCCGTGCCAGCGTAACCAGCCCGCATCTTGCCACTGGCGCAGCAGGGTGCGCACATGGCGCTCGCTGCAAAAGCAGTGTTGTGCCATCGCAGTCACACTGAGCCGCTGTGGTTCGCCTTGGCTCAATTGCCACAGACGCTGGAATTGATTAACCCGATGAAGTTCGCGCATCAGTAAACCCGGAACAGTTTTCTAAAAGTATTCACTATTAGTTCCGTAATTGCCAGGCGATAGTGGAACCCTTATTCAGACTGGAGAATCCGCATGGCCCGCCTCGCAGCATTTGATATGGATGGCACGTTGTTGCTGCCAACGCACCGGTTAGGTAAAGAAACTATCGACACCCTGCATGCCCTGCATCAGCGTGAAGTCACCATTGCTTTTGCTACTGGCCGTCATCTGATGGATGTGCAGGTTGTGCGTGAACAAATCACTCTGCCTGCCTGGCTGATCAGCGGCAACGGTACACGTATTCACGATCTGGATGGGCAACAATTGTTTGGCTGCGATCTGCCGCCATCGTTGGCAGAAGAGGTGATTCACACCCACTGGCAAACGCCTGCCTCGATTCACATCTTTAACGATGAGGGCTGGTTTACCGATAAGCCGTTACCCTCTGTGAGAGCTGCGCACGTGATGAGTGGCTTCCATTATCAACTGCGTGATTTACGCCAGATGTCGGCGCATGAAGTCACCAAAATTTGCTTTATCGCACCGCATGAGGAACTGCTGGCGCTAAAAGTGGAATTGCAGGATGCGCTGGGCGAGCGCGCGAATATCTGTTTCTCGGCATGGGATTGCCTCGAAGTGCTGCCGCTGGATTGCCATAAAGGTGCCGCGCTGGCCCATTTGTGCCAGCATTTATCGCTGTCGATGGCGGATTGCATGGCGTTTGGTGATGCCATGAACGATCGTGAAATGCTGGAACGAGTAGGTAAAGGTTTCATTATGGGCAATGCCATGAATCAGCTCAAAACATCATTGCCTCATTTACCGATTATTGGACATTGCGAGACACAGGCGGTGTCTCACTACTTAAATCACTGGATGACCACACCACACCTCGATTATTCCCCCGAATGCTGAGGCTTACAGTGAACCGGACAGGATGTCCGGTTTTTTATTATCCCCGTCATACTTCGAATTGCAGATGCGTTGGCTTCACTCGTTTACCCGAATCACTTACTTCAGTAAGCTCATCGGGATGCTCTCGTTTGCCGCGTGATTCGGCCTCTGGCCTCACCCTTCGGGCCAGCGCAAGCGCTGTTCAAAAGTGTCATCTGACCCTTTTGTCCTGAAATCCGAATTATTTAGGGGATATTTCACGCAGCCACGGTTGAATGTCGCCCACGTTTTTTGTCACCCACTCTGGGTTGTAATAGGTATCCGGATAGCGCTCACCGCTGTCACACAGCAGCGTAACCAGTGAACCCTGTTGGCCCTTATCCCGCATACGTTGCGCGACCTGCAGCATGCCCCAGAAATTCGTGCCCGTGGAAGCCCCAGGGCGACGCCCCAGAATTTTCTCCAGTTGCAGCATTGCCGCCACCGTTGCACCATCGGGCACTTTTATCATCTCGTCGATCACATCGGGCAAAAATGACGGTTCAACACGCGGGCGGCCGATGCCCTCAATCAGGCTGCCGCGTTCGCTGCGCAGAGCGCTGTCACGACTGTGCCAGTAGTCAAAAAATACCGAGTGTTCAGGATCAACCACCAGCAGACGCGTGTCGTGGCCCTGATAACGGATGTAACGACCCAGCGTTGCGGAGGTGCCGCCAGTGCCCGCGCTCATGATCACCGTATGCGGAACGGGGTGGGGCTCATGCGCCATCTGGCGAAAGATACTTTCTGCAATGTTGTTATTGCCGCGCCAGTCGGTAGCGCGCTCTGCATAGGTGAACTGATCCATAAAGTGGCCGTTCAGCTCTCGCGCCAGACGTTCTGACTCGCTATATAACTGGCAAGGATCGGCAACGAAATGGCACTCACCGCCGTAAAAGCGGATTAGCTCAATTTTGCGCTTAGCGGTACTGGCGGGCATCACGGCGATAAACGGCAAGCCCAACAGGCGGGCGAAATAGGCTTCTGACACCGCAGTACTGCCGGATGAAGCCTCAATAATTGGAGTATTTTCCTTAATCCAGCCGTTAGCCAGACCATACAAAAACAGTGAGCGCGCCAGGCGATGTTTCAGGCTGCCACTCGGATGAGTACTTTCATCTTTCAGATAGAAGCGAATGCCGGGATACGCTTCCAGCGTAAAGCGGATCAGGTGGGTATCCGCAGAACGTTGAAAATCGGCATTAATTTCATTGATGGCGTGGCGAACCCAAGGCGTTTGCATATGACATTATCCAGAATAATTATTGTGCACAGTGTAAGGCACAGGCAGGAAAATTAGGTTGCTTTAATCGGGTTATAATGGCTCGATAAGAGAAAAATTTTCTCCCGGAGCGCCGAATGCTAGATAAAACTGACCGTACACTGCTGGCGATGTTGCAACAGGATTGTACGTTATCGCTGCAGTCGCTGGCGGATGCCGTGAATCTTACGACCACGCCGTGCTGGAAACGCCTGAAAAAGCTGGAAGATGATGGCATCATTCGTGCGCGCGTGGCATTGCTCGACGGTGAGAAGATTGGGCTGTCACTCACCGCCTTTATGTTTGTGAAGACGCAGCAGCACAGCAGCGAATGGTTTCATCAGTTTGTCGCCGTGGTTCAGCAAATGCCAGAGGTCATGGCGTTTTACCGTATGGCGGGAGAATACGATTACCTGTTGCGCATCCAGGTGGCTGACATGAAAAGCTATGATGCGTTTTATAAACGTCTGGTGAATGGCGTGCCTGGCCTGATTGATGTGACCTCAAGCTTCGCCATGGAAGAGATAAAATATACCACCGCCTTGCCGGTAGCGCCCTGATCGGGCAGAGAAAGAGAGTTTCTTGTGCGATTATTTAGCCAGTTAAGTTGGTATTTTCTACGTGAGTGGCGGCGATATCTGGGCGCCGTTAGCTTGCTGATTGTCATTGCACTGCTGCAACTCTTACCCCCGCATGTGGTTGGGGTGGTCGTTGACGGCGTGACGCAACATACCTTAAGCAGCGGCAAAATTTTCATGTGGATCGGTGTGATGCTGGTCACTGCGGTTATTGTCTATCTGCTGCGCTATGTCTGGCGCGTGCTGCTGTTCGGCGCTTCTTATCAGCTGGCAGTAGAGCTGCGTGAAGACTTCTATCGCCAGTTAAGTCGCCAGCATCCAGCCTTCTATTTGCGCCACCGGACCGGCGATCTGATTGCTCGTGCCACCAACGACGTTGACCGCGTGGTATTCGCGGCAGGCGAGGGCGTGTTGACGCTAGTGGATTCGCTGGTCATGGGGTTGGTGGTGCTGGCGGTGATGAGCACCCAGATCAGCTGGGAGCTGACACTGCTGGCGCTGATCCCAATGCCGATTATGGCGATAGCGATCCAGAAAGATGGATCGCGCCTGCATCAGCGTTTTAAAGTCGCGCAAGCAGCCTTCTCCAGCCTCAACGATCAAACTCAGGAAAGCCTCACCAGCATTCGCATGATCAAAGCTTTTGGTCTGGAAGATCATCAGTCGCAGCAGTTTGCTGATATTGCCAGCGACACCGGCAAGAAAAATCTGCATGTGGCGCGTGTTGATGCGCGCTTTGATCCGATCATTTATATCGCGGTGGGCTTCTCTAATCTGCTGGCCATCGCGGGCGGTGGATGGATGGTGTGGCACGGCAGCCTGACGCTGGGCCAGCTCACCAGTTTTGTGATGTATCTGGGGCTGATGATTTGGCCGATGCTGGCGCTGGCGTGGATGATCAACATTGTCGAGCGCGGAAGCGCCGCGTGGAGTCGTATCCGCGCACTGCTGGCGGAAGCCCCAGCGGTGGAAGACGGGCAAAAAGTCTTGCCCGCTGAACCGGGTGTGATGCAGGTCGCCATTCGTGAGTTTCGCTATCCCGCCAGTTCTGGCGCGGTGCTGAGCCACCTCAATTTCCAACTGAAGCCGGGACAAATGTTAGGGCTGTGTGGTCCAACCGGTTGCGGTAAAAGTACGCTGCTGAGCCTGATTCAGCGCCACTTTGATATCGACCAAGGCGATATTCGCTATCACAACCTGCCACTGAACCAGCTACGGCTCGACAGCTGGCGTAGCAAATTAGCGGTAGTGAGCCAGACACCGTTCCTGTTCTCCGATACGGTGGCGAACAATCTGGCACTGGGCCGACCCAATGCCACCCAGCAAGAGATCGAGTACGTGGCGCAGATGGCCTGTGTGCATGATGACATTCTGCGCCTGCCGCAAGGTTACGACACCGAAGTGGGTGAGCGCGGCGTGATGCTCTCCGGCGGCCAAAAGCAACGTATTGCGATTGCGCGCGCGCTGCTGCTGAATGCGGAGATCCTGATTCTGGATGATGCACTCTCTGCCGTTGATGGCCGCACCGAGCATGAAATCCTGCATAACCTGCGGCAGTGGGGCAAAGGCCGCACGCTGATTATCAGTGCGCACCGTTTGTCTGCACTGACTGAAGCCAGTGAGATTCTGGTGCTGCAGCAGGGCGCTGTCGCACAGCGTGGCGATCACGACAGCCTGGTCAGCAAAGAGGGCTGGTATCGCGATATGTACCGCTATCAGCAACTGGAAGCGGCACTGGATGAGGACGATGTGGCGGAGGGATCAAACCATGGCTAAATCACTTCGTTTGTGGCCAACGCTCAAACGCCTGTTGGCTTACGGCAAACCCTGGCGCAAATCCTTGTGGTTAGCGGTCGGCATGCTGTGGATTGCCGCTGCCGCCGAAGTCACCGGTCCGGTATTGGTGAGTTATTTCATTGATCATCTGGTGGCGAAACATCAGATGCCGTGGGCCATCACCATCGGTTTGTTGGTGTGCTTTGTGTTGCTGCAACTGCTGGCGGCGGGCTTACACTATTTTCAGGCGCTGCTGTTTAACCGTGCCGCGATTGGCGTGGTGCAACAACTGCGCGTCGATGTGATGAACGCCGCACTGCGTCAGCCCTTAAGCGCCTTTGATACCCAACCGGTAGGGCAAATCATTTCCCGCGTCACCAATGATACTGAGGTGATCAAAGATCTCTACGTCACGGTGGTGGCCACTGTGTTACGCAGCGCCGCGTTAATTGGTGCAATGCTGGTGGCGATGTTCTCACTCGACTGGCGCATGGCGTTGGTAGCGATCGTGATCTTCCCGCTGGTGTTAACGGTGATGCTGATCTACCAGCGCTACAGTACGCCGATCGCGCGCCGGGTGCGCAGCTATCTCGCCGACATCAATAACGGCTTCAACGAAGTGATCAACGGTATGAGTGTGATCCAGCAGTTCCGCCAGCAGGCGCGCTTCGGCGAGCGTATGGGGGAGGCGAGCCGGTCGCACTATCTGGCGCGGATGGAAACGCTGCGTCTGGATGGCTTCCTGCTGCGCCCGCTGCTGAGCCTGTTTTCAGCGATGATCCTGTGCGGGTTGCTGATGCTGTTCAGCTTTGCCACGCCGGGCGTGTTTGAAGTTGGTGTGCTTTACGCCTTTATTACTTATCTTGGCCGCCTGAATGAACCTTTGATTGAGTTGACGACGCAGCAGTCGATGCTGCAGCAGGCGGTGGTGTCCGGCGAGCGTATTTTTGAGCTGATGGATGCTGCACAACAAGGTTACGGGGCCGATAACCAGCCGCTGGCTTCGGGAAGTATCAAGCTGCACGATGTCAGCTTTGCCTACCGTGATGACCGCGATGTGCTAAGCCATATTAATCTGGACGTACCGGCGCGGGGCTTTATCGCCCTGGTCGGGCATACCGGTAGCGGTAAGAGTACCCTGGCGAATCTGTTAATGGGCTACTACCCGGTGACGCGCGGCAGTATTGAGCTGGATGGCCGCCCATTACCGCAACTCTCCCATGAGGCACTGCGACAAAGTATCGCCATGGTGCAACAGGATCCGGTGGTACTGGCTGATACGCTGTTGGCGAATGTACGTCTGGGACGCGATATTCCTGAAGAGCAGGTGTGGCAGGCGCTGGAAACCGTGCAGCTTGCCCCTTTAGCACGTGCAATGTCAGAGGGCATTCACACGCGCTTAGGGGAGCAGGGCAATAATTTGTCGGTGGGACAGAAACAGTTGCTGGCGCTGGCGCGCGTGCTGGTGTCGTTGCCGCAGATTTTGATTCTGGATGAAGCCACCGCCAACATTGATTCCGGTACCGAGCAGGCGATTCAGCATGCTTTGCGTGCACTGCGTCAGCACAGCACGCTGGTGGTGATTGCGCACCGTCTCTCCACCATTACCGAAGCGGATCAAATCCTGGTGCTGCATCGCGGCCAGGTTGCCGAGCGCGGTACGCATGCGCAATTGCTGGCACAACAAGGTCGTTATTGGCAGATGTATCAATTGCAACAAGCGGGTGATGAACTCGCGGCGAGCATCCCCGTACAAGCTGAAGGGTGATTTGCACCTTTTTTGCGCAGATTTATCAGATTGTTCTGTATTGATGCACTCCTTTGAGGCTGAAAGCACCAAAGGAGTGCAATATTGCAACACCTTTCTTTACCCCATCCTCCAGATTGAGCTACCCATCACATAACGAAGCGCTATCCAGCGCCTCTATGCCACTGACTTCCGCACTTTTTTCATTTATGGCACAGCGTTTGCTTATATCTCTGCGTGTCCGCGAGACTCACTCAATTTATTATCCGGAGGGGAACGTATGAAGCTGGTTACCGTGGTAATCAAACCATTTAAGCTGGAGGACGTGCGTGAAGCCTTATCCTCCATTGGCATTCAGGGATTGACTGTTACCGAAGTGAAGGGTTTTGGTCGCCAGAAAGGTCACGCAGAGCTTTATCGCGGTGCCGAGTACAGCGTGAACTTCCTGCCAAAAGTAAAAATTGATATCGCGATTGCGGACGATCAACTCGATGAAGTGGTGGATGTCATCAGCAAAGCCGCTTACACCGGCAAAATTGGCGACGGCAAAATCTTCGTCGCAGAACTGCAGCGCGTTATTCGTATTCGTACCGGCGAGACCGACGAAGCAGCACTGTAACTGGGGCTCTGAATTGTGATGGGATGGAAAGAAATGAATAAACTGATGACTAAGTTAGGCCTCACCAGCCTGGCACTGTTACCGTCTCTGGCCATGGCGGCAGCTCCTGCCGTTGCGGACAAAGCGGATAACGCCTTTATGATGATCTGTACCGCTCTGGTATTGTTCATGTCGATTCCGGGCATTGCCCTGTTCTACGGCGGTTTAATTCGCGGTAAGAACGTACTTTCAATGCTGACTCAGGTCGCAGTGACTTTCTCACTGGTGTGCGTACTCTGGGTAATCTACGGTTATTCGCTGGCCTTCAGCGAGGGCAACGCCTTCTTCGGTAACTTCCAGTGGGCGATGTTGAAAAATATCGAGCTGAAAGCGGTGATGGGTAGCTTCTATCAGTATATCCACGTTGCGTTCCAGGCTTCATTCGCCTGTATTACTGTGGGCCTGATTGTGGGCGCACTGGCGGAACGTATTCGCTTCTCTGCGGTACTGATTTTCGTGGTGGTGTGGCTGACGCTCTCTTATCTGCCAATCGCACACATGGTCTGGGCAGGCGGTCTGCTGGCTCAAGATGGTGCGCTGGACTTCGCAGGCGGTACCGTTGTACACATCAACGCCGCGGTAGCCGGTCTGGTGGGTGCTTACCTGGTGGGCAAACGTGCTGGCTTTGGTAAAGAAGCCTTCAAACCACACAACCTGCCAATGGTCTTCACCGGTACAGCGATTCTGTATGTTGGCTGGTTTGGTTTCAACGCCGGTTCAGCCTCTTCAGCGAACGAAATTGCTGCACTGGCCTTCCTGAATACCGTTGTAGCGACTGCAGGTGCGGTGCTGTCATGGGTGTTCGGTGAGTGGGCAATGCGTGGCAAGCCTTCTCTGCTGGGGGCGTGTTCTGGTTTCATCGCGGGTCTGGTTGCTATCACCCCAGCTTGTGGTTATGTCGGTGTTGGCGGCGCGCTGATTATCGGTCTGGCCGGTGGCCTGGCAGGTATCTGGGGCGTAACTACCCTGAAAAAATGGCTGCGTGTGGATGACCCATGTGATGTGTTCGGTGTACACGGCGTGTGCGGTATCCTGGGTTGTATCCTGACCGGTGTGTTCGCCTCTTCTTCACTGGGTGGTGTGGGCTACGCTGAAGGCGTGACCATGGGCCATCAGGTTTGGGTACAGCTGTTCAGCTGCGGCGTGACCATCGTCTGGTCTGGTGTGGTTGCCTTCATCGGCTTCAAACTGGCAGATATGATTGTTGGCCTGCGTGTTCCAGAAGATCAGGAACGTGAAGGTCTGGATGTGAACAGCCACGGCGAAAACGCTTACAACCAGTAAGTGCCGGGCTGCTGAAGAGCAGTGCGCTAAAACAATAAAAAGCATAAGGGGCGATAATATCGCCCCTTTTTTTATGCCTCGCGCTGGCGCATCACGCCCTCTTGCACCGTAGTAGCGACCAGGGTGCCATCTTGCGTATAGAACTCCCCTCGCACAAAACCGCGCGCACCGGATGCGGAGGTGCTCACCACGCTGTACAGCAGCCATTCTGAGAGATCGAAGGGGCGATGGAACCACATGGAGTGGTCAATGGTCGCCACTTGCATATCCGGCTCCAGGAAGCCTTTGCCATGCGGTTGCAGCGCCACCGGCAGGAAGTTGAGGTCTGAAGCATAACCCAGCACATATTGGTGAATGCGTTGATCACTCGGCATCTGACCATTGGCACGAACCCACACCTGACGCAGCGGCTCATCGATCCGGCCTTTTAACGGGTTGTGAATTTGCACCGGGCGAATATCGAGTGGGCGCTCAGCAAGAAACTTCTCTTTGAGTTTAAGCGGCAAATGCGCGGCCAGTTTTTGCGCCAGATCTTGCTCAGAAGGCAAGTTATCCGGGCCGGGCACCTGCGGCATGGTGTTTTGATGTTCAAAACCCTGCTCTGGTGCCTGGAATGAAGCGGTCATGTAGAAAATCGGGTGGCCATTTTGCACCGCGCTGACACGGCGAGCACTGAAGCTTTTGCCGTCACGCAGGGTTTCAACGTCATAGATGATGGCTTTCTGACTGTCACCGGGGCGCAGGAAGTAGCTGTGGAACGAGTGGATGATGCGTTCTTCTGGCACGGTTTGTTTTGCCGCATACAGCGCCTGTCCGACGACCTGACCGCCAAACACCTGGCGTAGACCGAGGTCTTCGCTCTGGCCGCGGAACAGACCCTCTTCGAGTTTTTCCAGATTTAGTAAATTAAGCAGGTTGTGCAGTGCCTGGCTCATAGTCGATTCCTCAATATTCCCGATCGCGCCAGTTTGAAAGATCCGACCAGTTTCCGTCAATGATTTTGCCGTGATTTCAGCGGGCTGGCGGTGCATTTAGGCGCAATGCGGATTTTTGTGCCAGAATTAAGGTCAATCGGCGGTTGAAAAGCTACCCAACAAATTTAGCGCCGACAATCATAGTGTTCACAAGGAGACGACATCGATGAAACTCTGGCATGTTATTAGCGGCATTACCCTGGCTGCAGCAATCACGGGCTGTGCCGATCACAGTAAGCCAGTAGCGACCCCAACACTGGGCTCCGCCGTTGCGGGACAGCAGGCCGCCATTGCGCAGCCTAACGTTAGTGGTTCGGTGTATATTCGCCAACGTATTGCGCTGCCGCCGGATGCGGTCCTGACGGTGACGCTGTCTGATGCATCACTGGCTGACGCGCCATCGAAAGTGTTGGCACAGCATGTGGTGCGTACCGAAGGGAAACAGGCGCCATTCCAGTTCGTGCTGCCATTTAATCCGGCAGATATTCAGCCGAACGCACGCATTCTGTTGAGTGCGGCCATCGCCATTGACGGCAAGCTGGCGTTTATCACGGATACCGTGAAGCCGGTGATTAATCAGGGCGGGACTAAAGCAGAACTGTTACTGGTGCCAGTGACCAATATGGCGATGCAGACGCAGCCTGGCGCGGCAACCACAGTGCCATCCACGTCGCCGACGCAGGTGGTGCCATCAGCCTCGGTGCCTGCGCCAACCAGTATGTAAAAACCGATTGGGACGTGAGAGTGTGCGGACAGGTAACACTGTTACGTAAAGACGCTGTCTCGTCCCTGATCGCTCGGCACACGCCATCCATGGCGTGTGACGCTTTACTCCACAGTGTTGCCTGACCGCACTTCAGAAATTGTGCGCGTTGTTGAATCAATATCGCAACGGCTGCGGACTTGGGAGCCGCATATTGCACCGCTACTCTTAACACTCCTGGCATTGCCTGCCCGCACTTCAGAAATTGTGCACGTGGTTGAACTAATACTCCCAACGATACTTACCCAGCTCGACTTCACCCGCATCGCTGACTTCAATGCCTTCGGCTTCTAATGCATCACGCTGACGGAACAAATCATCGCCCTGCAGGGAAATACGGCCGTGGCGATTAATCACCCGAAACCAGGGCAATTTGCTGCCCTTGGGCAAACGGCGGAGCACGCCTCCGACTTGTCGTGCGGCGCGCGGGGAACCTGCCAATAGCGCGATATCGCCATAAGTCGCGACTTTGCCTTCAGGAATCGCGGCAATGATTTGCCAGACGCGTTCAGAAAAATTGCTTGTATCGCTCATGCGCATACCTGTTTAAGCGAGGAAAGGCTGACTTTATCATGCACAAGGTGAGGCAAGCAGGGGTATTACTGCGCGGTTGTTCAAGAAAACAACGGTCACCCGACCTGCGCTTGCAATTGCCGGGGGCTTACTTGATAATGCCTGCGCTCTCGAAATGAGGGCTCGTCAATGGGGGCCCTGTTGGTTCTCCCGCAACGCTAACTTGTGAACTCGGTCAGGTCCGGAAGGAAGCAGCCGCAGCAGGCGACGCGTGTGCCGGGATGTAGCTGGCAGGGCCTCCACCATTTCTGCTCCCCGAAAAAATCCCAACAATTACAGCGCACAGCATTACGCTGGCACTCCTTTGCCTGGGGATCTCTCCCTGAATAAAACGAAAGCGTAATGTAACGAGTGGCAGTAAAAGGTTAGCGGACGAACTTCCAGACAGAGACCGGCACTTTATCGTAAAGCTTATTCATGGTCAGCTCGGCTAAACGATGATCGGCTGCTGAATAAAATACCGCGAGTTCGTTGTCAGATAATTCGTACTTGTTTTTTTCGATCACCCGTTCGAGGGTGTCGATTGAGCGACAACGGCGTAGTCGCATCAAATAATCTGTTTTGGTTAGGGCTTGGTTGCTCATAAATAAACCGGTCTCACTCTGATGCTAAAAGGAATGGCTGGGTTGTTGGAGAAAAGCGCACTCTTCGGCAAACAGATTAAATAAGCGTCTTGCTGAACGTTGCCACCGTTGAAGATCCTGAGTATTGATTCCATAGCTACTAAACAGCATAAAGGTATCGTCAAGATATTCATCGATTTGCGTAATCAGCGCTTCATCTTCAACGTGCTTAATTTTGTAATTCATCGTGAAAGACGCGATATGCTCAATCAAATCGTTGAGCTGTAAATTGCTCTCCGAAGTAGGATCATTAACCCAGCCGTGGTGGCTGTCGGTCAGGGTCGCCATACTTTCGTCAAACAGGTTCTCACACAGGAATTTAAGCTGGGCAATATCATGCCGTTTTGGTGAGTATTCGTCCATCTTTTTCCCCTCCAGAGCTTGCACAGTTACCGCAGCGCGGCGAGATTTGGAAAAGCTATCAGGAAGCGATCACGAATAAAATGAATTCAGCGACTCCTTAAATATAATCCACATTCATTAGTTTTGCTCACCTCAATTACCAAATATTACAATTCGTCGGCAGGCGAGGGGCGCGTATTGTCAATCACTGAAAACACCAGCGCGCCGGGCGCTATGTGGAACAAAACTTCTTCACGTTGGGTTGAGGTTTCTTTTAAATCCAGGCAAGGATTAAATAAATCCCACGAAAAATCGTAAAGCATTTTAAATCGATTCTGGTCATGCGGTTGAATAGAAATAATCTTAAAACTGTCAGGAACTAATTGCGCATTTTGAGAATACCACTGTAAATCACCTGCCAGTGCTTCGGCTATTTTGAGAATATTCCCCTGGATAATGGCCTGTAACTTCTCGCAATCGTCCTCATCCACAGCAATATTACAATGAATAATAGACTGCATTCTGCATCCAGTAAAAAAGAAACATGATTCTATCATTGGGGTTCCGCGCTAACTTTGCAATACATCAATAAAAAGAATACGCAATCGTTGCGATGGGTTTTTTCACTTAATCAATTCAGGGCCACGGATTAGCGCAGACAAGCAGGGGAATGGTTAACTTTTGAAACACTTTCGACCGGGCGCAGCGATAGGACGATCGGATATGATGTTTGTTATGTTATAACATTTTGGTTGTCACCCATGAATCACAGCGGATTACTCTTCTCGCTCGGCGGTCGCCTGATGGTCGCTTTAATGCTCATCGCCTTTTTAGCCGTGGCTATCTATTGGGGAATGCAAAAATGATGCATTTCAACCGATTGCAGGCCGGCTACCAAGGGCAGGCCGTGACACCGGTCGTGACCGGCGAACTGGCCGCGGGCAGTATGACGGCGCTGGTGGGTGCCAATGGCACCGGAAAATCCACGCTATTAAAAACCATTGCGGGTCTGCTGCCGCCGGTTGCTGGAACCTGTGAAGTTCAGGTTCCGCGCAAAGCATTGGGTTGGTTGCCGCAACGTAGCGAGTTAGAAACGCGCTTTCCTCTCACCGTCTATGAATTAGTGGCGATGGGCTGTTGGCCACGCTGTGGTTGGTTCGGCGGCATCAATCGTGCTTTACGCCTGGAAATTGATGCCGCGCTGGATGCAGTGATGATGCGTGAGTTTGCTGACGCGCAGCCCTCGACACTTTCTGGCGGTCAACTACAGCGCGTGCTGTTCGCCCGTTTGATGTTGCAGCAGAGCAAAGTCTGGCTGCTGGATGAACCCTTCAATGGCATTGATACGCAGACCGTGGCGTTACTGATGTCCATCCTCGAACAGCAACAGAAACTCGGCACGACCTTGCTGGTGGTGCTACACGATCGCCCGTTAGTGGCGCGCCATTTTAACGATGTGTTGTCCCTCGACGACGCAACCTCCGCTCAAACTCCACTGCTGCGTAGGGTGGCTTCGTGACCTTGATTCAACCTTTTATCGAATTTGGTTTTATGCGCCGCGCCCTGGTGGCCTGTGTGGCTTTAGCGCTGAGCGCCACACCGCTCGGCGTCTTTCTTTCATTACGTCGCATGAGTCTGGTGGGGGATGCGCTATCCCATGCGGTGTTACCTGGCGCGGCGATTGGCTACCTGGTGTCTGGATTGTCGCTGGTGGCGATGGGCATCGGTGGACTGATTGCTGGCCTGGCGGTGGCGCTGCTCTCTGGCGCCGTCAGCCGCTACACCCCGCTGAAAGAGGATGCCAGCTTCTCGGGCTTCTATCTCGGCTCGTTGGCGTTGGGCGTCACGCTGGTTTCGCTGCGTGGTTCAAGCGTCGACCTGCTGCACGTGCTGTTTGGTTCGCTGCTGGCGGTCGACAATGCGGCAATCCTGTTAGTTGGCGGTATCGCGGCTTTCACCTTACTGATGCTTGCAGTCATTTTTCGTCCACTGGTGATCGACGCCTTCGATCCTGATTTCCTGCGCGCGCAGGGCAAGTGGAGCGCGCCGGTGGTACACGGCATCTTTCTGATGCTGGTGGTGCTCAATCTGGTGGCCGGTTTTCAGGTGCTGGGCACGCTGATGTCGGTGGGCTTAATGATGTTACCCGCAACCAGTGCCCGTTTCTGGAGCCGTCATCTGGCCTGCACGCTCGGTATCGCCATGCTGCTGGCAATGGTTGCCGCGCTGGTAGGACTGATACTTTCCTGGCACTTCTCGTTGCCCGCCGGACCGGCAGTGGTGCTGAGTGCGGCTGTACTGTTTTTGCTTTCTGTTTTGACAGGACCATGTGGTGGCCTGCTGCGCCGCCGATAATCAAACGATACCCAAAATAATTCGAATTTCAGGAAGGCGGCAAGTGGATGAATCCTCAGGAGCTTACTGAAGTAAGTGACTGAGGTGAATGCACGTAGCCAACGCACCTGAACCAAAAGTAGGCCCCATGAGGGGATTTGAAGTATGAAGGGTATATAAGGGGATATGAATGAAGAAGTTAACGTTAAGCCTGGCCATTGGCACATTGTTTATCAGCCCACTGACCATGGCGAAAACGGTCGATGTGGTGGCGAGCTTCACCGTGCTGGCGGATATCGTTAAGCAAGTCGGTGGCGATCACGTCAACGTGAAATCACTGGTGGGGCCGAACGGCGATCCGCATACCTTTGAACCGACACCGCAAGATAGCCAGGCGTTGTCCAAAGCTAACGTGGTGTTTGTCAGTGGTCTTGGCCTGGAAGGCTGGATGGATCGTCTGATTAGCGCATCAGGTTATAAAGGCAATATCGTGGTGGCTTCAAAAGGCGTGAATACGCGTAAAATGGAGGAGGACGGAAAAACCATTACCGATCCCCATGCATGGAACAGCATGCAGAACGGCGTGATCTACGCGACCAACGTCATGAACGCATTGATTAAAGCCGACCCAGAAGATGCGGCTGATATCCGTAAAAGTGGTGAAAGTTATATTCAGCAGTTGCAGAAGCTGGATAGCTGGGCGAAAAGCGAATTTGCTTCCGTACCGAAAAGCAAGCGTAAAGTCCTGACCAGCCACGATGCCTTTGGATACTTTGGTCAGCGCTATGGCGTGAGCTTTATGGCACCGGTTGGTTTCTCAACGGAAGCAGAAGCCAGCGCCAGCGATGTGGCCTCCATCATCAAACAGTTGAAAGCAGAGCACATCAATACCTACTTCATGGAGAATCAGACTGACCCACGTCTGGTGAAACAGATTGCCAGCGAGACCGGTGCACAACCAGGTGGTGAGCTGTATCCAGAAGCGCTGTCAGAAGCGAATGGTCCAGCGGCAACGTATGTTGATGCGTTTAAACATAACGTTGAAACCATTGCCAAAAGCATGAAGTAAAAAAAAGGCCGGGGAGCATCCCGGCCAATTATCACGACACTTTCCTACCTTTTTTTCTTTCTTCCCTGAACCGCCTTAAAGCGCGGATTCGTTTTGCAGATCACGTAAATGCGGCCTTTACGGCGCACGACTTTGCAATCTTTGTGACGAGTCTTGGCAGACCGTAATGAACTTAATACTTGCATGGATGTAACCCCGATTAGTTGCCGCGCGTCAGGAAGCTACCAAAACGCTTGTTGAAGCGTGCAGCGCTGCCCTCTTTGGTGAGATCTTTTTGCTTACCGGTGTAATGAACGTGCGACTTGGATGAGACATCCAGCGTCACGTAAGGCAGCACTTCACCTTCGAACTCAATGGTGCGTTCGGTTTTAATGGTGGAGCCGATTTTGAAGTACTCGTCTACCGAGGTGTCATGGAACACCACAGGACGGTAAAGCGGATGGATATTCGGTTTCATAACTGCGGTCTAATGTAATGTTATACTATAACAATAGTATGAACCTGCAGAGAATTGATTGCAACAGTGAAAGCAGTGCGGGTTTAGCCTGGCTGGGATTGTAGCCATAAAAAAAAGGCCGCTTACGCGGCCTTTTCAACAGGTTAGAACTTAGTGCTTGTGTTCGACCGGATGGCCTTGTTCGATATCCGCTTTGTTCTTACCGAAGCGGCGACGCACCACCACGAAGAACACCGGAACGAAGAAGATGGCCAATGCTGTTGCCGTGACCATACCGCCCATTACGCCGGTACCGACGGCGTTCTGTGCGCCAGAACCGGCACCGGTGCTGATCGCCAGCGGCAGTACACCGAGGATAAAGGCCAGTGAGGTCATCAGAATTGGACGCAGACGCATACGCGCGGCTTCCAGCGTTGACTCCACCAATCCTTTCCCTTCCTTCTCCATCAAATCCTTAGCGAATTCAACGATCAGGATGGCGTTCTTCGCCGACAAGCCGATAGTGGTTAACAGCCCCACCACGAAGTAGACGTCGTTACTGAGTCCGCGCAAGGTGGTGAAGATCAACGCACCGACCACACCGAGCGGAACCACCAGCATAACCGAGAACGGAATCGACCAGCTCTCATACAGCGCCGCCAGACACAGGAACACCACAATCAGTGAGATAGCATACAGGGCAGGGGCCTGATTACCGGACAGACGTTCCTGATAGGACATACCGGTCCAGTCATAGCCAATACCGGCTGGCAGTTTACCTGCCAGCTCTTCCATCAGGTTCATGGCATCACCGGAACTCTTGCCTGGTGCAGCCTGGCCGAGGATTTCCATTGATGGCAAGCCGTTATAGCGCTCCAGACGTGGCGAACCATACTGCCACTTCGCCGAAGAGAAGGCGGAGAACGGCACCATGGTGCCTGCGCTGTTGCGCACGAACCATTTGCTGATGTCGTCTGGCAGCATGCGCGAATCGGCCTGGCCCATTACGTACACTTTCTTCACACGACCGCGGTCAATAAAGTCGTTGACGTAAGAGCCACCCCAACCCGCGGCCAGCGTGGTGTTGATGTCAGACAGCGACACGCCTAAGGCCTGTGCTTTTTCCTGATCGATAATCAGTTTGTACTGCGGAGTATCTTCCATACCGTTCGGACGCACACCCACCAGCGTATCCGGATGTTGGGCAATCATGCCAAACAACTGATTACGCGCAGCGGTCAACTTCTCGTGCCCCAGGTTACCCTGGTCAGTCAGCATAAAGTCGAAGCCAGTGGCGTTACCCAGTTCGATAATCGCTGGCAGGTTGAACGGGAAGACCATCGCATCTTTGATCTGACCCAGCGCCTGCATCGCACGTCCGGCAATGGCGGGCACTTTCAGGCTGGCGTCACCACGCTCATCCCAAGGCTTGAGGCTGACGAACGCAATACCCGTGTTCTGACCACGACCGGCAAAACCAAAGCCGTTTACGGTAAACACCGAGTTAACGCTGTCTTTCTCTTTGTTCAGGAAGTAATCCGTGACCTGATCCAACACTTTCTGGGTACGTTCCTGTGTTGCACCAGCAGGCAACTGCGCCTGCGCCAGCAACAGACCCTGATCCTCTTCCGGCAGGAAGGAGGTCGGCAGTTTCAGGAACAGGTACGCCATACCGACCACGATCACCAGGTAAATCACCAGATAGCGACCGGTGCTGCGAACGATATGACCCACACTATCAACATAGTGGTTGGTGCTCTTATCGAACAGACGGTTAAACCAACCGAAGAAACCGGTGGTTTTACCGTGATCGCCTTTCTTAACCGGTTTCAGCATGGTGGCACAGAGTGCAGGCGTCAGAATCAACGCCACCAGGACTGACAGCGCCATGGCCGAAACGATAGTGATTGAGAACTGACGATAGATAACCCCGGTTGAACCGCCGAAGAAGGCCATCGGGATAAATACCGCTGACAGCACCAGGGCAATACCCACCAATGCACCCTGAATCTGCTCCATCGAACGCTTGGTGGCTTCTTTAGGCGGTAAGCCCTCTTCGACCATGACGCGCTCAACGTTCTCGACCACCACGATGGCGTCATCCACCAGCAAGCCGATGGCGAGCACCATCCCGAACATCGTCAGGGTGTTTATCGAGTAACCGAAGGCGCTGATGATGGCAAAGGTACCCAACAGCACCACGGGTACCGCGATGGTTGGAATCAAGGTCGCGCGGAAGTTCTGCAGGAACAGATACATCACCAGGAACACCAGCACGATTGCTTCAAACAGCGTTTTCACCACTTCGAAGATAGAGATCTTCACAAATGGCGTAGTGTCATACGGATAAACGGTTTTCATACCGGCAGGGAAGAAGGGCTGCAGTTTACCTAGCTCATCTTTTACTGCTTTGGCGGTATCCAGCGCGTTAGCACCGGTGGCCAGCTTAATACCGATACCGGATGCAGGTTTACCGTTGTAGCGTGCGATGATCTCGTAGTTTTCACCACCCAGTTCGATTTTCGCAACGTCACGCAGGCGCACCTGTGAGCCATCCTGATTAACCTTCAGCAAAATATTGCCGAATTCATCCGTGGATGTCAGACGTGTTTGCGCAATGATCGAGGCATTCAGCTGCTGGCCTGGAACCGGCGGCGTACCCCCTAACTGGCCCGCAGCAATCTGGGTGTTCTGGGTCTGCAATGCACTGATGACATCAACCGGAGTCAGTTGATAATTATTCAGTTTGTGCGGATCAAGCCAGATACGCATCGCATATTGCGCACCAAATACCTGAGTATCACCGACGCCAGGCGTACGGCTGATCGGGTCTTTGATGTTAGAGGCAACATAGTCAGAGATGTCATTCTGCGTCATGTTGTCGTTATCGCTAACAAAACCGGCCACCATCAAGAAGCTGCTGGAGGATTTTTTTACCTGAATCCCCTGTTGCTGAACTTCCTGCGGCAGTAACGGCATCGCCAGTTGCAGTTTGTTCTGTACCTGAACCTGCGCGATATCAGCATCTGTGCCCGACTGGAACGTCAGCGTCAACGTCAGAGTACCTGACGAGTCACTGCTCGACGCCATGTACATCAGGCCATCGATACCGTTCATGTTTTGTTCGATAACCTGGGTTACCGAATCCTGCAGCGTTTTCGCATCCGCACCCGGATAAGTCGCCTGAATTTCAACGGCCGGTGGCGCAACATTGGGATATTGCTCAATCGGCAAGTTGATAATGGCTAACGTACCCGCCAGCATAATGATGATGGCGAGCACCCAGGCAAAAATGGGGCGATCAATAAAGAACTTAGCCATGTATCAGTGGCTCCTGTTTAGGACGATGATTTAGCAGACTGTGTTTCCGGTGCTGCTTTAGCATCATCTTTGACTTCTTGTGGTGTCACCTGCGCACCTGGCTTGGCACGCTGAAGACCGACGGTGATCACGCGATCGCCTTCTTTCAGGCCATCCGTCACCAGCCACTTGTCACCAAATGCCTGATTCGCCGTAATATTACGCACTTCAACTTTATTATCTGCACCGACGACCATCGCCGTTGCCTGACCGGTTGGGGTGCGGGTAACACCTTGTTGCGGAACCAGCAGTGCGCTTGGGTTGGTCCCTTCATCCAGACGCGCACGCACAAACATCCCTGGCAGCAGGCGGTGGTCCGGGTTCGGGAAGATGGCACGCAGCGTGATCGAGCCAGTGGTTTCATCCACGGTCACATCAGAGAATTCCAATGTGCCTGGCTGCGTGTATGCGCTACCGTTTTGCATGAGCAGGGTGACGTTGGCTTTGCCGTCATTCTGTTTCAGCTGACCGGCTTCCAGTTCTGCGCGCAAACGCAGGAAATCATCACTGGATTGGGTCACATCGACATACATTGGATCAAGCTGTTGCACGGTCGCCAGGGCGGTGGTTTGTCCGCTGGAAACTAAAGCACCTTCAGTCACTGAAGACTTACCAATGCGTCCGCTGATAGGCGAGGTCACTTTGGTATAGGCCAGATTGATACGCGCGGTCTCAACATTCGCTTGTGCAGCCTGAACAGCAGCGGCGGTCTGTGCAGCGGTTGCGGCGGCGGTGTCATAGTCCTGCTGGCTGATGTACTTGGTACCCAGCAGCGGCTTATAACGCTTGATGGTTAACTGCGCGACGTGCGCGTTGGCTTGTGCCTGCGCTAAATCGCCTTTGGCGCTGTCGTAAGCGGCCTGATAGGTAGCGGGATCGATCTGATACAGGGAAACGCCTGCTTTGATATCCGTACCTTCCTCAAAATTACGCTTCAGAATAATGCCTGAGACCTGAGGGCGTACTTCTGCCACTCGGAAAGCCGACGTGCGGCCAGGCAATTCGGTAGTGATCTTCAAGGGCTCGTTTTTTAACGTCACAACACCCACTTCTGGGGGCTGCTGCTGGGCGGCTTGCTGGGATTTATTATCATCACATCCTGTTAACACAAAGCTGCCTGAAAGCATCAGGACGGCCGCCAGAGGGGCTAATCCTCTGTTTTTATTCATAAATAAACCTCTAGTGTCCGATATCAAATGATCAATGGATCACAAACCGATAAACCCATTGCTGCGTTAAAACACGGGTCGTGCTATGGTACATACATTCACAAATGTATGTAAACTTGCCAGTTTGTAAAAAAAGTCCTCTATGGCACGAAAAACCAAAGCGCAAGCACTTGAAACTCGGCATCAAATTCTGGATGCCGCTTTAGCACACTTCTCTGAACACGGTGTGGCTGCCACATCCCTGGCAGATATCGCAACAGCGGCCGGCGTAACGCGCGGTGCTATCTACTGGCATTTCAAAAATAAAGCCGATCTCTTGCATGAAATCTGGCTGCGCTGTGACGCTGGGCTTGATGATGTGGAACTTGAGTATCAGACAAAATACCCGGGCGATCCACTTTCTGTTATCCGTTCGATGTTGATCTATATCCTTGAAGCCACAGCAAAGGATCCACAAAGACGCGCATTAATGGAGATTATCTTCCATAAATGTGAATTTGTTGGCGAAATGTCGACGTTACAGGATATGCGTCAAAGTTTACTGTTGGAGTGTTACGACCGAATTGAATTAGTGCTACGTGATTGTATTGAAGTCGGGCAGTTACCGGCCGGTCTGAATACGCTGCAGTCAGCTCGGCTGATGTGCGGATACATCAATGGCATGATGGAAAACTGGCTGTTCAACCCGCAGGCATTTGATCTGGCCGCGGATGCGCCGCAGCTGGTGGATGCCTTTATTGATATGCTGCGGTTGAGTTCAACGCTTTCTACTGCCCGTTGATGGGTTGGATTCCGTGTTGTAGGGGCGGCCTTCAGGCCGCACACTGTCAGGCGCGGTTATACTTCTGCCGCCAGCTTCTGTTGATAATCACGCTGTACGATCGCCAGTGCCGCTAGCACGGTAGCGGTTGGCACCTGGTTCTCTTCCAGCAGTTGGATCAAATCCACCGCCAGTTTGATCTCGTCTGATGCTGTTTCCAGTGACATTCTCTCTCCTAAATGCGTAATTTTGCCGCCACCAGCAGCATCAATATTGACCCAATCAGCGCCACTGCAAAGCCCGCAGGATGCAGGGTGCCGAGATCGCCGGTGGTAAAGTAAGTCGCTATATAGCCACCGATAAGTGCGCCAATCACCGCCAGCACCAGCGTCGGCACAAAGCCGCCAGGCCGACCGGGAAACATCATGCGTTTTAACCCGCCAGCGGCAATGCCAATCGCAACCCAGAAGATAAGCGTCATGATTTTCCTCCTTTTAAGGTTGGGGAAAGTATAGAGGAAAGCGAACGCTGATTATCGTGTTGAGGATGATAATTCCAGCTTATGCAGCGCCGAACGACAGCGTGCTAAACGCTCGTGCAGCACCTCGACTTCGCGAATGAGTTGCTGCTGCACGCTCAGCGTTTCGGCTTTTGCCAGATGCTGTTCCCGCTGTTGAATCATCGCTAACAGCCGGGTTTCATAGCCCAGATACTCTTCACGCTTCTGCTGGCGCGGATCGACGCGTGGGCGTTCACGTGAGGTGCGTAGCTGTTGGCTTTGGCATTCGCGCTGTAACGCGGCAATTTGGTCCAGCACCTTCTCCGCCAGCCATTGGCGACGGGCGACATCAGTGTCCACCGCGAACAGTTGCGCGACATTTTGTTCCAGCTCAAGAAGATAGTCGGCTAAACGTGTACCTTTACATCGGAACAACTGTGCGTCGAAACGCGGCTGACGGCATGCGCCATCACGCTGCTGCGCAATCTGCTGGCGCAGTTGATCGACAAGGTTAAGTAAGCGCTGTTGTGCGGGCGGTTGGGGCATCACTCTGATTCCGACTGTGTTAACGTAGCGCAGTTCCGACTTTATCAGGCATCAGGCATGCAGCGAATTTTACTCATCTGCCTCGGTTGGCTAGCGATTGTGCTGGGTACGCTGGGCATTGTATTACCTTTACTGCCCACCACGCCATTTGTGTTGCTGGCGGCCTGGTGTTTTGCCCGTTCCTCGCCGCGTTTTCATCACTGGCTGCTGTGGCGCTCACCGTTTGGCCGTTACATTCGCCACTGGCAGCAGCATCGCGCGATGCCACCGGGCGCGAAAGGTCGTGCCATGTTGCTGATTATCGTCACCTTTGCCGTCTCAATCTATGTCGTCGACATGTTGTGGGTGCGGATTATGCTCGGCGTCATGTTGTGCGCGCTGCTACTGTTTATGTGGCGCATCCCGGTAGTGGCAGAAAATGCTGACACGCGCGAATAAGCGCGTCAGGGTTGCATTTAACCGGGTATTTGCATAGATTTGGGCATCTTCGTGCGTGGCTTCCCTGTTTAAATGTCTTCGCTTAACCCGGTCTCCGGGTATTGGCGCTGCCAGAAGCTACGCGTATTAGATATTTTTCCAGGCGTAACACTTATGACCGCAACTGCTCAGCAGCTTGAACTCATCAAAAACAGCATCAAAAGCATTCCTGACTACCCTAAGCCGGGCATCCTGTTCCGCGACGTCACCAGTTTGATGGAAGACCCTCAGGCGTATGCCGCGTCGATCGCCATTCTGGTTGAGCGCTATCGTGGTAAAGGCATCACCAAAGTGGTGGGTACCGAAGCGCGTGGATTCCTGTTCGGTGCACCCGTCGCGTTAGGTTTGGGCGTGGGTTTTGTGCCGGTACGTAAGCCAGGCAAACTGCCGCGTGAGACCTTCAGTGAAAGCTATGAGCTGGAGTATGGCTCTGATGCGCTTGAGTTGCATAAAGACGCGATCAAGCCGGGTGATGTGGTGCTGGTGGTTGATGATCTGCTGGCGACCGGCGGTACGCTGGAAGCCACGGTGAAGCTGATCCGCCGTGCCGGTGGTGAAGTGAAAGATGCCGCGTTCGTGATCAATTTGTTCGATCTGAGCGGTGAAGCACGCCTGACGGCGATGGGCATCGACTGCTTCAGCCTGGTGAATTTCCCCGGCCACTAAGGCCCGTGCGCCCTTGGGCGGCCTGATGGCCGCCCCTACGTCAAACCGCCAGTCTCTCCTCTCACTCAACGTATCACGGGTATAGGCATATCCTGTTGTGGCTGTTAGACTACTGCCCATATAAACAGGGTTTTGCGAAGCTGCATTTTCCCCCTTTGTCTGTGGCGGAACCCGGTTCACTTAGCCGCACCGCTGTGCCAACTCAATAAAATCCAGTGATTGAATCCACATGAGCTATCAGGTACTTGCGCGAAAATGGCGTCCCCAGGCTTTCGCTGACGTAGTCGGTCAGGAACATGTGCTGACTGCGCTGGCCAACGGGCTGTCACTGGGACGAATCCATCATGCTTATCTCTTTTCCGGTACTCGCGGCGTAGGGAAGACCTCGATCGCGCGTCTGCTGGCGAAAGGCCTTAACTGCGAAACCGGCATTACCTCCACGCCTTGTGGTCAATGCGACAACTGCCGTGAAATCGAGCAGGGCCGTTTTGTCGATCTGATTGAAATCGACGCCGCCTCACGCACCAAGGTCGAGGACACGCGAGATTTACTGGATAACGTGCAATACGCACCGGCACGTGGACGCTTCAAGGTTTACCTGATCGATGAAGTGCACATGCTCTCGCGTCACAGCTTCAACGCACTGTTGAAAACGCTGGAAGAGCCGCCTTCGCACGTTAAATTCCTGCTGGCGACCACCGATCCGCAGAAACTGCCGGTCACCATTCTGTCTCGCTGCCTGCAATTCCATCTGAAAGCGCTGGATGTCGAGCAAATTCAGCAGCAGTTGGCGCACGTGTTGCAGCAGGAGCAGATTGCCGCCGAGCCGCGCGCACTGCATCTGCTGGCGCGTGCCGCAGACGGCAGTATGCGCGATGCGCTCAGCCTGACCGACCAGGCGATTGCCATGGGGCAGGGGAGCGTGACGCGTGAAACCGTGGCGCAGATGCTGGGCACGCTGGATGATGAGCAGCCGCTGGCGTTGATTGAAGCCTTGATTGATGGCCAGGGCGAGCAGGTGATGGCGCTACTGAACCAGGCGGCCTCGCGTGGTGTTGAGTGGGAAGCGCTGCTGGTGGAGATGCTGCGTCTGCTGCACCGCGTGGCGATGGTGCAACTTTTGCCGAGTTCGCTGGGCGAAGATGATCTTACTCAGGCACAGCGCCTGCGCGACTTAGCCCGCGTCTTACCGCCTGCCGATGTTCAGCTCTATTACCAGACCCTGCTGATGGGGCGTAAAGACCTGCCGCTGGCGCCGGATCGTCGTTTAGGCGTTGAGATGACGCTGCTGCGTGCGCTGGCTTTCCACCCGCAGGCCACCATTGCCGAACCGGTCGCCCGCCCCAGCTTGATTCCGCAGGCCGCGCCACAAGCGCCGGTAGCGCCATCGGCTCCGGCCGCGAAAGCCGCGCCTGCTGCACAGCCGCAGATGGCGCCGCCCATGCACGATGTGCCGCCGATGGCCGATGACTACCCGGATATGCCACCGGCACCCGAACATCTGTCCGACTCCACCAGTCAGCTACTTCAGGCGCGAACGCAGTTGCTGCGTCAGGGAGCCGGCAAAGCAAAAAAGAGTGAGCCGGCAGCGCGTTCCGCGCGGCCGGCGAATCCGGCGCTGGAACGTCTCGCCAGTGTCACTGAACGTGTGCAGCAGCGTGCTGCAGAACCGGCAGTAAAAACCCCGGCCAAACCGGAAGCTTATCGCTGGAAAGCACAGCAGACGGTGGAAGTGAAAGCTGAGCCGGTCGCTACGCCAAAAGCCTTGCGTTCCGCGCTGGAGCATGAGAAAACGCCTGAGCTGGCGCTGCGTCTGGCAGAAGAAGCCCAGCAGCGCGATGCCTGGGCAGCAGAAATTGCCGCACTGACGCTGCCCAAACTGGTGCAGCAAGTGGCGTTAAATGCGTGGAAGGAAGTGGGCGAAAACAGCGTCACACTGCATCTGCGCAGCAGCCAGCGTCATTTGAATTCGGCGTCTGCCCGACAGTCGCTGGCCGAGGCGCTCAGTCAGTCGGCCGGACAAACGGTTGAACTGACCATCGTTGAAGATGATAATCCCGCGGTATTGACGCCACTGGAATGGCGTCAGGCCATTTATGAAGAGAAGCTGGTGCAGGCGCGCCAGTCGATCGAAAGCGATACTCATATTCAGACCCTGCGTCGATTCTTCGATGCCGACCTGGATGAAGAGAGTATTCGACCCGTTTGAACACCCGCTGTCGCAGCTTGTTTGCGCGCAGCCCCAGCAGAGAGAGAAGACTATGTTTGGTAAAGGCGGATTGGGCAACCTGATGAAGCAGGCCCAGCAGATGCAAGACAAAATGGCCAAAGTTCAGGAAGAGATCGCCGCGCTGGAAGTGACCGGTGAATCAGGTGCTGGCTTGGTGAAAGTGACCATCAATGGCGCACACAACTGCCGCCGTGTCGAAGTCGATCCTAGCTTGCTTGAAGATGACAAAGACATGCTGGAAGATTTGATCGCGGCTGCGTTTAACGATGCGGCACGTCGTATTGATGAAACGCAGAAAGAGAAGATGGCGTCAGTCTCTTCTGGCATGCAGCTGCCACCTGGCTTCAAGATGCCGTTCTGATGCAAACCAGTCCACTGCTTGAATCTTTGATGGAGTCACTGCGCTGCTTGCCGGGCGTTGGCCCGAAGTCGGCGCAGCGCATGGCTTTTCAGCTATTGCAGCGCGATCGTAGCGGTGGCATGCGTCTGGCGCAGGCGTTGACCCGTGCCATGTCGGAAATCGGCCACTGCGCCGATTGCCGCACCTTCACCGAGCAGGAAATCTGCACCATTTGCGCCAATCCTCGTCGTCAACAAAACGGCCAGATTTGCGTGGTGGAAAGCCCTGCCGATATCCACGCCATTGAGCAGACCGGCCAGTTTGGCGGCCGCTACTTTGTGCTGATGGGCCATTTGTCACCCTTGGATGGCATCGGTCCGCAGGACATTGGCCTGGATCGGCTGGAGCAGCGGCTAGAGCGTGAAACCCTGACGGAAGTGATCCTCGCCACCAACCCGACGGTGGAAGGGGAAGCCACGGCTAACTACATCGCTGAACTGTGCGGACAATATGGTGTCGATGCCAGCCGCATCGCGCACGGTGTGCCGGTGGGCGGTGAGTTGGAAATGGTCGATGGCACCACGCTGTCGCACTCGCTTGCCGGACGTCACAAGATTAAATTCTAATCACTTGCCGATGTCTTCAAGGACATCGGCTTGAATTTCTCCTCATCATCCCCATTTCCTTCTCAACCTATACCCAAAATAATTCAAGATGCAGCCAAAGCGCCTGCGGCTTGAAGTATGAAGGGGGTATGATCAACCCTGATTTAGTTGAGGTAGCAATGACCATGAAAGGACAAGAGACGCGTGGCTTCCAGTCAGAGGTAAAACAACTTCTGCACCTGATGATCCACTCCCTCTATTCAAACAAAGAGATTTTCCTGCGTGAGCTGATCTCCAACGCCTCCGATGCCGCCGACAAATTGCGCTTCCGCGCACTGTCTACGCCAGATCTGTATGAAGGTGATGGCGACCTGCGCGTGCGTATCTCGGTCGATAAGGACAATCGCACCCTGACGCTGAGCGACAACGGCATCGGTATGCGTCGTGATGAGGTGATTGAGAACCTCGGCACCATTGCTAAATCGGGCACCAAAGCGTTCCTCGAATCCATGGGCTCCGATCAGGCGAAAGACAGCCAGTTGATCGGTCAGTTTGGCGTGGGCTTCTACTCGGCCTTCATCGTGGCCGATAAAGTTACCGTGCGCACCCGTGCTGCCGGTGCTAAAGCTGATGAAGCGGTATTCTGGGAATCAGCGGGTGAGGGTGAATATACCCTGGCTGAAATCGAGAAGGCCGATCGCGGTACCGAAATTACGCTGCACTTCCGCGCAGGCGAGGATGATTTCCTTGATGCATGGCGCGTGCGTAATGTGATCAGCAAATACTCCGATCACATCGCCTTGCCGGTCGAGATCGAGACCAAAGACGAAGAGAACGACACCACCACCTGGGAGAAGATCAACAAAGCCCAGGCGCTGTGGACGCGTAACAAGTCAGAAATCAGCGATGAAGAGTACAACGAGTTCTACAAGCACATCGCCCATGATTTCAGCGACCCGGCGATCTGGAGCCACAACCGCGTAGAAGGTAAGCAGGAGTACACCAGCCTGCTTTATATTCCGCAGCGTGCGCCGTTCGACATGTTTAACCGCGACAGCAAGCACGGCCTGAAACTCTACGTGCAGCGCGTATTTATCATGGACGATGCCGAGCAGTTCATGCCGAACTATCTGCGCTTCGTGCGTGGCCTGATCGATTCCAACGATCTGCCACTCAACGTCTCCCGTGAAATCCTGCAGGACAGCCGCGTGACACAAAGCCTGCGAGCCGCACTGACCAAGCGTAGCCTGCAGATGCTGGAAAAACTGGCGAAGGATGATGCTGAGAAATATCAGCAGTTCTGGAAAGAGTTCGGCCTGGTGCTGAAAGAAGGCCCAGCAGAAGACAACACCAACCAGCAGGCGATTGCCAAGCTGTTGCGTTTTGCCACCACCCAGAGTGAAGGCGCAGAGCAGACCATTTCGCTCGAAGATTACCTGAGCCGTATGGTGGAAGGGCAGGAGAAGATTTACTACATCACCGCGGACAGCTATGCCGCCGCGAAGAGCAGTCCACATCTGGAACTGTTCCGCAAAAAAGGCATCGAGGTATTGCTGCTGTCCGATCGTATCGACGAGTGGATGATGAGCTACCTGACCGAGTTCGACGGCAAGTCCTTCCAGTCTGTGAGCAAGGCGGATGAATCGCTGAGCAAACTGGCAGATGAAGAGACCGAAGAGCAGAAAGAAGCGGAAAAAGCGCTGGAGCCCTTTGTTGAGCGTGTGAAAACGTTGCTCGGTGAACGCGTGAAAGAGGTGCGTCTGACGCATCGTCTGACCGACACTCCAGCAATTGTCACCACTGATGCCAACGAAATGACCACCCAGATGGCGAAGCTGTTTGCGGCGGCGGGTCAGGAAGTGCCGGATGTGAAGTACATCTTCGAGATCAACCCAGAGCATACGCTGGTGAAACGTGTGGCGGATACCCACGATGAGACGCACTTTGCTGAATGGGTTGAGCTGTTGCTGGATCAGGCGTTGCTGGCAGAACGCGGCACGCTGGACGATCCGAACCAGTTTATCCGTCGTATGAACCAGTTGCTGACGGCGTAGTCGGGCGCGATGGTTGACCAGGTCGGCATAAATGCCGACCTTACACAAGCCAGTGCGTTTGGTATGAAATAAATTCGTAGGGTCGTCATTTATGACGACCTTTTTTTTTAATGCAGTGCCTGGTCCCGCAACCAATCCCTAAACAAGGTGATCTCGGCATCATGCTGCCGCGACAGCTTGGTCATCATCCAGGTGGCACGATCCGCGCGCACAAAGCCCAAAGGCGCAATCAGCGTCCCGTCACTCAACTCCTGTCGAACCAGCAAGCGCGGTGCCATGATCACCCCCAGGCCATTTCTCGCCGCCTGAATCCCTAACGTCAGATTATCGAAATGCTTGCCAACCCAGAAATTGCCGCGTGCGCCGCTGGTCTTCGCCCATTCCGCCCAGGCATGCAGGCGCGTATCGGCATGCAGTAACGGCAGTGAGGCCAAATCCTGCTCGTTTTGAAAACGTGCCGCGAACTGAGGCGCGCAGAGCGGGCCAATGTAGTCATCGCTGATCAGCGTGGCATCGATATCCTCATCCGGCGTTTGCTCATAGCTGAGAATCAGCAAATCGGTATGTTCGCTGCGTAGATGATCAATCTCGCCCAGCGGCTGAAACTGGACTTCGATATCCGGATAGCGTTGATAAAAACTGCTAATACGTGGGATCAGCCATTGCGCGAGAAAACTCGGTGCGCAAGAGACGCTGAGGTGGTGGCGCATGCCGGTGCGAATGCTTTCGCAGGTCGTCGAGAGTTCACTAAAGGCTTTCTGACAGCTCACCAGCAAACGTTCGCCGTGTGAGGTTAATTTGACGCGTCCATTGGTGCGCACAAACAGAGGCTTACCCATCCAGCTTTCCAGCTGTCGAATCTGATGACTGATGGCGCTATGAGTCACATGCAGACGCTCGGCCGCAACGCTAAAACTGCTGTGCAGGGCTGCCTGGTGAAAATAGTGCAGTGCACGTAACGACGGAAGCGCGGTCATACTCATCCCCTGTGTAAAAACCTAACAGGGATTGTCAGTTTATATCATTTTAATGTCCAGCCGCATTGGCCTAACCTTTCCCCCAGATTCTGGCGGGTTGACGGAAGGCCTTCTCTGTGTTTAACGCGGCTAATGTGCCCCTCAATTCGCGACCACACACAGCATCATAATAATAGAGAAACCTCTCGCGATGGATCACCAACATGCTACTGCCAGGGCGGCGGCAGCGCGCGATCGACTTCGCGGCTTGCTATCCCGTCATTACCGGCTGGAAAATTACGACCTCTTTTTTGCACCCTCTCTGCATATTGCACGGGTGCTTCTCTCACAGCTATTCCTGCGTCAGGAACAAGCACGCAACCAAACACGCTATGCCTCGCACTATCCCGTAAGCGAACTCAGTGTTCTGCCTTCATTACCCATGATGGCGGGCAATATCGCCTTTGTTGAGCACGTAGATATGCAACAGGGTCGCGTGCGGACACTGGCTGAGTGCCAAAGCCAGGGCGTGACGGATGCATCCGAATCCTTTGCTACCTTGCTGCACAAACGTTTAGTGAGCGATGCGCGTTTGTTTGTAACACGTCTTGACCGCCACGCGGCATTGAGCAGTGACCTGGTGCTTATCGCCCTGAAAACCAATGATTTCAGTACGCTGGTACGCAGTGAGCTGCGCTTGTTTGAGCAGGGACTGGCGTTCGGTGAGGCGTTGGATCAGGCGCTGATATTGATGGAAAATAGCGACTGGCGGCCGTTTAACATCGCAAGCGTGGATAACATCACACTTGATGCCCCCGTTGAGCTGCAATCGATTCAGCAACACGGGCTGCCGTTCGCGCTGTTCCCGCTACCTGCAGGCCTGAAGCTGGCCGAGTTACCGCAGGATATGCAGCTGTTGCCGACTCAGCAGCGTCTGCGGCTGCATGCCAGCGTACGCGGCAGCGTTAATAAGAACCAAAATATGACGCCGACACTGAAAAAACGCCTAAAAGAAGTGTTAAGCGTTAGCCGCAATTCCTAAAAATGGGCGCTCCGCTGGTGTTGGCCGTCAAAGCAGGTCAAAGTGAAACCTTTCATCGGAAGCGCGCCCGTTTCCTTGTGGTGCGCGGGTCATAATGGTATGTTCTTGGCCTTCTCAGATTGATCAATGCGATTCGCAAGGGGAATTACGCAATGCGTATTATTCTGCTCGGGGCACCGGGCGCAGGTAAAGGCACTCAGGCTCAATTCATCATGGAGAAATACGGTATTCCGCAAATCTCTACCGGTGACATGTTGCGTGCGGCAGTAAAAGCAGGCACCGAACTGGGCCAACAGGCGAAAGCCATCATGGATGCCGGTAAACTGGTGACTGACGAGCTGGTGATTGCGCTGGTTAAAGAGCGTATCGCGCAGGAAGACTGCAAAAACGGTTTCCTGCTCGATGGCTTCCCACGCACTATCCCGCAGGCTGACGCCATGAAAGAAGCAGGCATCAACGTGGATTTCGTGCTGGAGTTTGCTGTACCGGACGAACTGATTGTGGATCGTATTGTGGGACGTCGCGTACATACGCCGTCTGGCCGCGTTTATCACGTCACTTACAACCCACCAAAAGTGGAAGGTAAAGATGATGTGACCGGCGAAGAGCTGACCACGCGTAAAGACGACCAGGAAGAAACCGTGCGTAAGCGTCTGGTGGAATACCATCAGCTGACTGCACCGCTGATTGCTTACTACAGCAAAGAAGCAGCAGACGGTAACACCCAGTATCACAAGATCGATGGCACCCGTAAGGTTGCTGAAGTGAGCACGCAACTGGCCGGTATTCTCGGTTAACCCGACATACTTCAATGTGCAGGCGCGTTGGCTGCTCTCGTTTGCCACCTTCCTGCCATTTGAATGATTAAGGGTTGTGCTATAAAGGGTCGGTTGTCCGGCCCTTTTGCAGCAATTGCTTTCCCCTCCCACGATTTCCGCTACAATTTCCCTCGATTTTGACCCATTCGTTTCGACATCAAGGAAATACAATGAGGCAAGAAAAGCCCGGGGTTTTGCTGGTTAATTTAGGCACACCAGATGCACCCACTACACCAGCGGTTAAGCGCTACCTGAAACAATTCCTTGGCGACCCGCGCGTGGTGGATACGCCACGTTGGTTGTGGTGGCCGATCCTGAATTTTGCCATCTTGCCGTTCCGATCGCCGCGCGTCTCGAAACTCTACGCGTCCGTCTGGATGGAAGAGGGCTCACCGCTGATGGTGTTCAGTAAACGTCAGCGAGATGCGCTCGCCCAGCGGCTGGATATGCCGGTTGAGTTGGGAATGAGCTACGGGCAACCGAGCCTTGACGGTGCGGTGCAGCGTTTGCTGGCGCAAGGCGTCACACAGCTGATTGTGCTGCCGCTCTATCCGCAGTTCTCCTGCTCAACGGTCGCTGCAGTGTGGGATGGCCTGGCCGCCAGCTTCAAGCCGCTGCGTTCGTTGCCTAGCGTTGCCTTTATCCGCGATTATGCGGAGCATCCGGCCTACATCGCGGCACTGAAAGCCTCGGTACAGCGCTCCTTTGCGCTGCACGGCGAACCCGATCTGTTGGTGCTCTCTTATCACGGCATTCCGCAGCGCTTTGCGGACGAAGGCGATGATTATCCGTTGCGTTGCAAAGACACCACGGATGCGCTGGCCGCCGCGTTAGGCATTGCGCCGCATAAAATTATGATGACGTTCCAGTCACGCTTTGGCCGCGAGCCGTGGTTAACGCCGTATACCGATGAAACCATGCAAGGTTTGCCAGCCAAAGGCATCAAGCATGTGCAGGTGATGAGTCCAGGTTTTGCCGCAGACTGTCTGGAAACACTGGAAGAGATCAGCGAGCAGAACTGTGAGTTCTTCCTGCATGCGGGCGGCGAGAAGTTTGAATATATCCCTGCGCTCAACGCCGATGACGAGCATATCGAGATGATGGTGCAACTGGTTAACGCACGCCGATAAAGTGATGACAGAGAGTGTGATATCATTCTCTGTCAGATTTCCCTTACGGCAGCCACGATGAAATTTCCCGGCAAACGCAAATCCAAACACTATTTCCCCGTCAACGCGCGCGACCCGCTGCTGCAAGCCACGCCTCAAGAGCAGGAAGAGGGCAGTTGGGTGGTCGGTATCGACCAAACGCTGGTGGATATTGAGGCTAAAGTCGATGACGCTTTCTTACAGCGCTATGGCTTGAGCGCCGGTCATTCATTGGTGATTGACGATGCCACCGCCGAAGCCTTGTATGACGAACTGATGCGTGAAGGGCTGATCAGCCATCAATTTGCCGGTGGCACCATCGGCAATACGCTACACAACTACTCTGTTCTCGCGGACGATCGTTCGGTGCTGCTTGGCGTGATGTGTAATAACATCCAGATTGGCGGCTACGCCTATCGCTATCTGTGCAATACCTCCAGCCGTATGGATCTCAACTATCTGCAAGGCGTCGATGGCGCGATTGGCCGCTGCTTTACGCTGATTGGCGAGCAGGGCGAACGCACCTTTGCCATCAGCCCCGGCTTGATGAACCAACTCAAGGCTGACAGCATTCCAGAAGCGATGATTGCCGGTGCTTCAGCACTGGTACTGACCTCATATCTGGTGCGTTGCCAACCCGGCGAACCGATGCCTGACGCGACGCTGCGCGCCATTGAATACGCGAAAAAGTATAACGTGCCGGTGGTGTTGACGCTGGGCACCAAATACGTGATTCAGGATAACCCTGAGTTCTGGCGTGATTTCCTGCGCGACCATGTCTCGATTGTGGCGATGAACGAAGAGGAGGCCTTTGCCTTAACCGGTGAACAAGATCCGCTGCTGGCGTCGAACATGGCGCTGGATTGGGTGGATCTGGTGCTGTGTACCGCCGGACCAACCGGCTTGTATATGGCGGGTTTCACCGAGGAAGCATTCAAGCGTAAAACCAACCATCCGCTGCTGCCGGGAGCGATTGCTGAGTTTAACCAGTTTGAATTCAGCCGTGCGATGCGGCACCAGGATTGCCAGCAGCCGCTGCGTATTTTCTCGCATATCGCGCCATACATGGGCGGACCCGAGAAGATCATGAACACCAACGGCGCGGGTGATGGTGCGTTAGCGGCGCTGCTGCACGATATCACCGCCAACAATTTCCACCGCCAGAAAGTTCCGAACTCCAGCAAGCATGCGCGCGAATATCTCACTTATTCGTCGCTGGCGCAGGTGTGTAAGTATGCGAACCGGGTGAGTTATCAGGTGCTTAATCAGCACTCTCCACGCCTGACGCGCGGCCTGCCGGAAAGGGAAGACAGTTTAGAAGAGTCGTATTGGGATCGATAACCTTGGTGTAGCGGCGCAATTCATTGCGTATCTTTTAAAACCGCGCGATAAATCGCGCCGCTACACGCCAAATTTGGCTGGTTAAATCGGGCACTCACGCACAATCGGTTGCTCGGCAATCTCTTCCTGCAACACGTTCAGCATACTGTTGGCAATTTCACGTTCGCCCATCACCACGCGATTGGCTCCGCGTTCAATGATGTAATTCACTTCATCGTCATAATGCGCGCGCGCAATGATCTCGATATCCGGGCGTTTCTCGCGGGCGGCGGTGACGATCTCACCCGCTTCATAGCCATTCGGGATGGTCAGCAGCAGCCAGCGGGCGCAATCGAGTCGGGCTAATTCCATGGTATCAACACGTGCCGCATTGCCCAGCACCGCTTTGATACCTTGCTCGCGCAGCGCTTCGACGCGTGGTCGAGAGTTTTCCACCACCACTAACGGCACATCCGCTTCCAATAATTTCTGCCCCAGCAAGCTTCCCACGCGTCCGTAACCGACGATCACCGCATGGTTGCAGATATCCACCGGAATCTGCTTCTCATCTTCAATGGCTTCTTCCAGCGTCTGCTCTTCGATGGTTTCAGTCTTCTCGAGATAACGTTCCAACAGGGTGAACAGAATCGGGTTCAGCATAATGGAGAGAATCGCGGCAGCCAGTACCAGATTGCGGCCCTCATCACTCAGCATGCCGAGCGAAATCCCCAGACCTGCCAGGATAAAGGCGAACTCACCAATCTGAGCCAGGCTCACGGAAATGGTCATAGCAGTGCGGCGTGAGTGACCGAGCAGGGTGACCAGCAGCCAGGCGGCGATGGATTTACCCAGCACAATGATCGCCAGCGCACCCAGCACGGCGAGTGGCTGTTCGACCAAAATCATCGGGTCGAACAGCATGCCGACGGAGACAAAGAACAGCACCGCGAACGCATCGCGTAGCGGGAGCGTATCGTGGGCGGCGCGATGGCTGAGTTCAGATTCGTTCAGCACCATACCGGCGAAGAAGGCGCCGAGCGCAAAGGAGACATCGAAGAATTCCACTGCGCCAAAGGCGATGCCCAGCGCCAGCGCCAACACCGACAGGGTAAAGAGTTCACGCGAGCCGGTGGCGGCACTTTTGGCCAGAATCCACGGCACCACGCGGCGGCCAACTACCATCATCAACACCATAAAGGCGACGACTTTGCCGATGGTCAGCATCAAATCCCACAGCAGCAGCGACGGGCTGGCGTTCCCTTCCTCCAGCATGCCTGCAATCGCGGGCAGCAGCACCAGCGTCAGCACCATCACTAAATCTTCGACAATCAGCCAGCCGATGGCGATTTGTCCGCGCTGGCTGTCAATCAGTTGGCGCTCTTCCAACGCACGCAGTAACACCACGGTACTGGCGGTCGAGAGGCACAGACCAAACACTAAGCCGGTCATCCAGGACCAGCCCATGGCCCAGGAAAGCCCCATCCCCAGCAGCGTAGCGACCGCAATCTGCGCGACAGCACCGGGAATGGCGATCGACTTTACCGACATTAAATCTTTCAGGGAAAAGTGCAGACCAACGCCAAACATCAGCAGAATAACGCCCAGTTCGGCTAACTCAGGGGCAAGATTGGTATCGGCGACAAAACCTGGCGTGAAAGGACCGGCGAGCACGCCAGCCATTAAATAGCCCACCAGCGGAGAAATACGCAGACGATTCGCCAGCATACCAAGGAGAAAGGCGAGGACCAGGCCCCCGACAATGGTGGTGATCAACGGTGTGGTGTGATGCATGCCTGTCTCCTTGTATGCAAATGTATCCGCTTGTAACAACCTAGTGTAATGCACAATCCTCCACCGCGTTTAAACATTTGAGCGGTGAAAAGCGAAAAAATTGAAAAAATGAGAAGAAAACGCAGCTGAAGCAGCATTTTCCTCAGTTATCTCAAGCTATCGGCAGGATTTACGCAGAGTAAGGGGGGGCGATGGAAAAAAGTTGCCCCCCAAAAGCGGTTCAGGCGTGGCGGTTATCAGGCAGGAAAGCGGTCAAAAGGCCAATCAAAGGCAGCCAGGCACAGATTTGATATACCCATTCGATGCTGGTGTGGTCAGCTACCACGCCAAGAACGGCGGCACCCAGGCCGCCCATTCCAAAGGCAAAACCGAAAAACAGCCCTGAAACCATGCCGATACGTCCCGGCATCAACTCTTGCGCGTAGACCAGGATAGCGGAAAACGCCGATGCCAGAATCAAACCAATGATGACGCTTAATACGCTGGTCCACATCAAGTTGGCGTGCGGCAGCAGCAACGTAAAGGGCGCGACACCCAGAATCGAACACCAAATCACGTATTTACGCCCAATCTTATCGCCAATCGGCCCGCCAATAATGGTGCCGGCCGCCACTGCACCGAGAAAAGCAAACAGGTGGAATTGGGACGCTTGCACCGAAAGTCCAAATTTCTGCATTAAATAGAAGGTGTAATAGCTGCTCAGGCTGGTGAGATAGAAGTATTTGGAGAAAATCAGCAGCAGCAGGATGCTAATGGCAAAAGCGACTTTCTTACGCGGCAGTACACTGACCGGTGCAACGGCGGGTTTCGCCTTGCTGGCACGATGCTGGTGGCTGTACCAGCGGCTCACCTGCAACAACACAATAATGCCGAGCAGTGCCACCAGCACAAACCAGCCCAAATGACCTTTGCCGTAAGGCGCGACGATCATCGCCGCCAGCAGTGGCCCTAATGCGCTTCCAAAGTTACCGCCCACCTGGAACAGCGACTGCGCCAGTCCGTGACGTCCACCAGAGGCCATACGCGCCACGCGAGAAGATTCCGGGTGAAACACGGAGGAACCGCTGCCCACCAGCGCGGCCGCCAGCAACACCTGCGGATAGGTTGAGGAGAAGGTCAATAACACCAGTCCACACAGGGTAAAACCCATGCCGACCGGTAGCGACCAGGGCTTAGGGTATTTATCCGTGTAGTAGCCAATTAGCGGTTGCAGTAATGACGCGGTGACCTGGAAAGTCAGCGTGATCAGACCAATCTGCACGAAGTTAAGGCTAAAATCCTTTTGCAGCATTGGGTAGATCGCCAGCAGCAGCGATTGCAGCATATCGTTAAGCAGATGCGCGAGGCTGATGGCACCTAAAATGCCAAAAGCAGTGCGTCCCGGCGCACGCGCTGGGGTTGCGATTTCACTTGCCATAAAAAATCCTGAGAGTGCGTTTATCGTTATCAGTTTGTTAATACCTGAGTGACTCTATAAGCCTTTGGTCTTGAGTTAAAGTGCCATCTGTGCGACACAGATGAGTGATAAAGCACATTAAGTCCACGGCTAAGTGGAAAAACGCAGAATAAGGAGATCGGCTTTGTTGTCATTACCGCGGAAAGGGCGCTGGTTAGCGCTGATCGTGCTGTTACTGCCGATGCTGGCGCAGGCCTGGCAAACGGATCGAACTTATCGTTTTAGTATTCTGCACACCAACGATCATCATGGTCGCTACTGGCCAAATGCGCAGGGCGAATACGGCCTGGCCGCGCAGAAAACGCTGATGGATAAACAGCGTTATGATGTGCAGGCGCGGGGCGGTGGCGCATTGATCCTTTCCGCCGGGGATGTGAATACCGGAGTGCCGGAGTCTGATTTATTAAACGCAGAACCCGATATCCGTGGCATGAACTTGATTGGTTACGATGCCATGGCGCTCGGTAATCATGAATTCGACAAGCCGCTCAGCGTGCTGCAAAAGCAGCAGAAGTGGGCGAAATTTCCGTTCCTCTCCGCCAATATCTATCAAAAAGGCACCGATCAGCGTTTGTTCAAGCCGTGGGCAATCTTTAACCGCATGGGTTTGAAAATTGCGGTGATTGGACTGACCACCACCGACACCTTAAAAATCTCCAACCCGGAAAACATTGCTGAGATCGATATTCGCGATCCGGTCAAAGAGACAGAAAAAGCGGTGGCAGAATTGCGCGCCAGCGAGAAACCCGATGTCATCGTGGCCTTAACCCACATGGGTCATTATGACGATGGCCAGCATGGTAGCAATGCGCCGGGCGATGTGGAGTTAGCGCGCAGCCTGCCGCCGGGCACCATCAATGTGATCATCGGCGGACACTCGCAAGATGCGGTGTGCATGGAAAAAGAGAACGTCAGCGTCAAAGATTATCAGCCGGGCCAGCCTTGCCAACCCGATCGGCAAAATGGCGTGTGGATCATGCAGGCGAAAGAGTGGGGCAAGTATGTCGGGCGTGGCGACTTCACTTTCCGTAACGGTGAGCTGACGCTGGACAGCTATCAGCTGATCCCGGTGAATCTCAAGCATGAGGTGAAAAACCTCGATGGCAGCGTTTCCTGGCTGACCTGGCAGGAAGAGATCCCGCCTAACAGCGCCATGATGAAACTGCTGACGCCGTATCAACTGCGCGCCGCTAAGAAGCTGGATGTCAGCGTGGGCAGCAGCGATGGGGTATTTGTCGGTGAGCGCGACAAGGTGCGCTTTGAACAAACCAATCTCGGTCAGCTGATTTTGCGTGCGCAGATGGCCGCGACCCAAGCGGATTTTGCGGTGATGAGCGGGGGCGGCATTCGCACCTCATTAGCGGAAGGCAAATTGAGCTGGCGCGATCTGTTACAGGTACAGCCGTTTGGTAATCAGGTGGTTTCCGTCACCTTAACCGGCAACGAGCTGCTGAGTTATCTCGCGACCGTGGCGAATATCAAACCCAACTCCGGCGGCTTTGCGCAGTTCAGCAACATCAGTCTGGTGGCGGATGGTAAAGCGGTCAGCGATGTGAAGATCAATGGCGAACCGCTGCAAAAGGACAAAACCTATCGCATGGCCACCAACAGTTTTAACGCCAGCGGCGGCGATGGATATCCGCAGATTGAGAGCCATCCAGGATTTAATAACACCGGGCTGCGTGATGCTGACGTGCTGCGTGATTACGTCAGCCAGCACTCACCGCTTAAAGTGGCTGATTATGCACCCACAGGGATCACGCATCTGACGGAAGCGCAGGTGCAGGAACGAGATAAAGCGCAGGAGAAGCCAAGGAAGCGCAGCTATCCGCAGGCCATCCTGGCGTGGATCTGGCCGCGCGCGGCGCATAATTAAACCGCTAAGCCGTCTGGTCGCCATAAATGGCGACCCGACAACGTCATACGGATTCGGCGTGGGATCATTGATTGGCAAACCGGGCACATGGGTAACAGTTAACGCCGTGCCATTGTACGGTGCGCATTTATGCGCACCGATGGATTATGCCTGGCAGGACTTTTGCCCAACCCAGCGCTGGCGCATCTTATCCCACATCCAGTTATACGCCATGGTATAAGGCAGGAAGAACAGAAAGAACGCCACTTCCAGCACGAACGCTTCCAGCAGCGTAATATTCAGCATCCATGCCGCAATCGGCAGGCCAATCACGATAAAGCCCCCCTCGAAGCCCAGCGCGTGCACCGCACGCAGACCCAGACCGCGTTTCACGTGCGGCGGCCAGATGCGATCAAAACCGCTGTTATAGATCATGTTCCACAGCATAGCGACGGTGGATAACATAATCGCCAACGCGCCCATCTGAAACAGCGGTTTATCCATCACCCAGGCAGCCAGCGGTGCAACAGTTAAAATCGCCAGCACTTCAAATCCTGCGGCATGACAAAAACGTTCTTTCAGCGAACGGGTACGCATAAAAACCTCCTTTCTGGTTACGCCGCGTATTTTCTCACCGTGAAATGCTAAGATAAAATGATTACCTATCGATAAAAGCGATGGTTCACCATGAAATACTCCCCAGAATCCCTTGAGGCCTTTGTGCAGACGGTGGCCAGCGGATCTTTTTCTGCGGCGGCACGCGCACTGGCGAAAAGTCAGTCCACCATCAGCAGTGCGGTGGCGAATCTGGAAGATGACTTAGGTTTCACCCTGTTTGATCGCAGCGGGCGTCAGCCGGTACTGACGGAACAGGGGCAACGTGCGCTGGCTCAAGTACAGCAGATTCTGGCGGCCAGCCAGCGGCTGGATGAACTGGCCGCGCGATTGTCACAAGGGGTTGAGCCACGGCTGAGTCTGGCGATCTCAGATTTCTGGCAGGCGGATCATCATGAAAATCTGCTGAACCGCTTCGAATCTCGTTATCCGGACATCGAATTTGAGTGCATGATCGCTGAAGATGCCGATGCGCTCGACCTGCTGCAGGCTGGGCGCGTCCATTTGGGCGTGGTGCGGGCGCAACCACAGCTCCCGCCCGATTTGGCGGTGGCACGTTTACAGGTGGGGGCGCAGATGGCGATCTATCTGCATCAGGATCACGCGCTGTCGCAGTTAAAGCAGGTTAGTGAAGCGCAACTGGGCGAGTTACGCCATCTGCGGCTGAATACCTGGGTGCAAAATCGTGAACCGTTGCCTGCCGGGCGCGTATGGTCAGCCCCTTCCTATTTGCTGTTGCTGGAAATGGCAGAGCAGGGCTTCGGCTGGAGTGTGTTGCCGCGTTGGCTGGTGGAGCAGTTTGGTCATCAGGTATTGAAAGAGTTGCCGATACCTGGCTGGCCGCAGCGCATTGCGGTGGATGTCATCTGGTCGCGCCGCAATCCGCCCGGACCGGCCGGACGCTGGATGATCGATCAACTGTGCGCGCAGCAGCCCAGTTAATCGCGACGTGCGACATCCGCCAGACTCGCATCCAGCAGACGCGCCAGATCCTGTGCGGCCAGTTCAATATCCAGCCCGCGCTTGCCACCGGAGATAAAGATGGTGGCAAACTCGCTCGCCTGATGATCGATCACCGTCGGAAGACGCTTTTTCTGCCCTAAAGGACTGATGCCACCCACCAGATAACCGGTTACGCGCTGTGCCAGCTGTGGATCGGCCATATCGGCTTTTTTCGCTCCCAGCGCTTTCGCCACTTTTTTGAGATCGAGCTGGGAAGAAACCGGAGTCACGGCCACCGCCAGCGCTTTAGCATCACCGTTTAGCGCCACCAACAGGGTCTTAAACACCTGTCGCGCATCCAGATTGAGCTTGCGCACCGCTTCGTCGCCAAAGTTGGTTTCATGGCTGTCATGGTCGTAAGGATGCAGCGTAAATGCGACCTTTTGTTTTTCCAGCAGTTTTACAGCGGGTGTCATATTCGTTCCTTGCGACAAAAATTCTTAATTCAGATTGGACGAAAATTACTGGCGAAATTCTGAACTTTGCGCGAGAATTGGCCCGCGCCAGTAACCCTGGTGATAACCAAAATCATAAACAAATTCCTCTTTGACGGGCCAATAGCGATATTGGCCTTCTTTTTTTGTCATCAAGCTGAAGCATTCGCTATGAAGGTCGCCATAAATGGCAACCCTACATCCGTGCGAGTCGTAGGGTGCGCATTTATGCGCACTTATTATCAACGTCGCTACGATTTCAATAATCCCGGCAAATTGTCTTCGCCGTACAGATGCAGTGCTCCCACGGCCACCACATAACGGCCTTTTGGCAGCGCCAGCAGCAATTCACGCCAGTGCTGATTGCGATGACGCATTAAAGTGTCATTAAGGTCGCTGCTAAAAGTTGTGGGCAGCGCCACCGGCTGCTGACTGGGCGGGGCGTCCAGCCACCAGCTGATCATGGTTTGCAGCAACCGCGCATTGGTATGCCAGTGTTCCAGCGTATCCAGCAGCAGCGGCAAGCCATCCTGCGGCAATGATTTCAACAACGCGATCTGCGTTTCTGGGCCTTCCAGTTCGATAATGCGCTTATTGGCCGCTTTCGCCGCTATCAACAGCTGATAATCAATGCCGTATTGCGGGCGTAATCCAAGGCGCTGCGCCTGCTGAGCTTGCAGCATCAAGGCGATTTGCCAAAAGGGCAGGATGTCAAACATGCCCATCGACAGTGAAAGCTCATCACACAGGGCATCCAGCCGTTGCAGGACGTCTGCATCAAGGCGCAGGGCCAGCGGGGGATGCATATCGTCATTGGTGAAGGGCGATGCCCCTTGGGTGATATCCGCTTCCACAATCAGCGCATCGGCTTTGTTGAGCTGCCGCAATAACCCCTCGGGCAGCGGCTGCATATCGCGCGTACCCATGTGAATGCTGCCAGCCAGATGCAGGCGGCGGTCACCTAATTGCATATCCATCGCCGGCCAGCTGTAACGCGCCGGGAAAAGGGTAGCGGCCAGTTGCTGAAGGCTTTGCCACAGACTGCGTCTCATGCCCTGCCCTTTTAGAGTCAAAAATCCATGCTAGCGATTTCACTCGCTGAAAAACAGGGCAGAGAGGGCGATTACCGTTGTGAAGGTTTAAACCGCAACAAACGGTTAGCGTTGCTCACCACCGTAATCGACGACAGCGCCATGGCCGCACCTGCAACAATCGGGCTGAGCAACATTCCGGTAAAGGGATACAGCACGCCAGCGGCAATCGGAATGCCAAAGCTGTTGTAAATAAACGCCCCCAGCAGATTCTGACGCATATTCCGCAGCGTGGCGCTCGACATCGCCAGCGCGTCGGCCACGCAGTGCAAATCATTGCGCATCAGCGTCATAGCGGCGGTCTCAACGGCCACATCACTGCCGCCGCCCATGGCGATCCCCACATCGGCTTGTGCCAAAGCGGGCGCATCATTGATGCCATCGCCAACCATCACCACTTTGCGCCCTTGCTGCTGCAGCTGGCTAATCGCCTGCGCTTTACCTTCGGGCAACACGCCGGCAATCACTTCATCAATCCCGGCTTCTGCGGCAATCGCCTGCGCAGTTTTCGGGTGATCGCCGGTCAACATAATCAGCCGATACCCCAACTGATGCAGGCGCTGCAACGCGGCTTTGCTCTCTGGGCGCAAACTGTCACGCAGGGCGATAAGACCCAGCAGTTGACGATTATCCGCCAGCAGCACCGGCGTAGCACCTTGCTGCGCGAAGCGTTCGATATCGGCCTGCGCGGCCGAATAATCGATCTGCTGTTCGTCCAGCAGCACCTGATTGCCGAGCCACAGTGTTCTGCCTGCGACTTTAGCGCTAATGCCTTTGCCGCGTATTGTACGAAATTGCTTTGATGGCTCCGCGTTGATGTCTGGTGCTGCCGCCAGAATCGCTTTTGCCAGCGGATGGCTTGAGCCTTGTTCTAACTGTGCGGCAGCGCTCAGCACCTGCTGGCGGTTCCAGTCGCCATACAACAGCACATCACTGACCTCTGGTGTGCCGCGCGTCAGAGTCCCGGTTTTATCAAACACGATAGTGTCGACTTCGCTGGCGCGCTGCAGCGCATCCGCGTCCCGCACTAACACGCCAAGTTCCGCAGCGCGACCGACGCCTGCAATCACTGACATCGGCGTGGCTAAGCCCAAGGCGCAGGGGCAGGCGATGATCAGCACCGTGGTGACGATCACCAGGGTGTAGGCGAGTTGTGGCTGCGGGCCGACCAGATACCACACCAGACCGCTCAACAGGGCGATGGCGACCACCACGGGCACAAACACCGCCGAAATGCGGTCCGCCAGTCGGCCAATTTCTGGCTTGCTGCTTTGTGCCTGACGCACCAGATTAATGATGCGCGCCAGAGTGGTATGGCTGCCAGTAGCGCGCGCCACAAAGCGCAGCGTGCCATCTTGCACCAGCGTTCCGGCATAGACTTTATCACCCGGCTGTTTAGCTTGCGGTACGGCTTCACCCGTCAGCATCGCTTCATCAAACCAGGCTTCGCCGCTTTCGACTTCACCATCCACCGGTACGCGATCGCCCGTTACCAGTTTCAACAGCATGCCGGGCTGGACTTCGCTCAAGGGCAGTAAGGTTTCGCCCTGATCGCTAATGACGCGAGCTTGCGCGGGCGTCAGATCCAGCAGACGTTCCAGCGCTTTTGATGCCCGCTGGCGTGCACGCTGCTCCAACGCATGTCCGAGGTTAATTAAACCAACAATCATTACGCTGGCTTCAAAATAGAGGTGTCGCGCCTGCATCGGGAAAAACTCGGGCCACAGCGCCACGCTCATGGAATAGAGCCAGGCCGCACCGGTGCCCAAGGCGACTAAGGTATCCATGGTTGCCGTGCCGTGACGCAAACTGCGCCAGGCGCTGCGATAAAAATGGCCGCCGGCGATCACCATTACCAGCAGAGTGATGAGGCCGAGCGAGCGCCACAAGGTTTGATTGGCGTCGCTCAGCATCATGTTGTCGCCGAGCATGCCCCAGATCATCAGCGGCACACCAAACAGCAGAGCCAACGCGGCCTGCCAGCTAAAGCGGCGCATGGCTTGCTGCGCACTCACTTGCTGACGTTCACGCCGCGTTTGTTCATCATCGATCACTTCGGCAGAGTATCCCGCCGACGTCACCGCGCTCATCAGCGCATCAGCGGGTGCCTCGCCCAGCACCAGCGCGCTGCGCTCACCGAGGTTGACGCGTGCCTGACTGACACCGGGCACTTTTTGTAACGCCTGTTCCACCCGGCTGACGCAACTGGCACAGCTCATGCCGCCAATCAGCATATGGTGGACAGGAAGGTTTTCAGCTGCCGGTTGGGTATGTGGCTCCGTTGCCAGTGCCTCCGGCGGCGGCGCTACGGCTGGCAACGGTTTAGGCTTTGGGCTGTCTACCGCTGTGGCGTGATAGCCTGCCTGTTCAACAGTTGCAATCAGATCGTCAGCGCTGGCCGCACCGATGACGCGCGCTTCCTGCTGGGTGACTTCAGCCTGTTCGACATCGTCGCGCTGCTCCAGCGCTTCTTTGACCCGTTTGACACAGTGGCCGCAAGACAAGCCGTCCAGCGCCAGTAATTGAGTGTGTGACATAGGTAACCTCTTCATCTGTCGGTGATAAATTTACATCCTGCATATATTTGGGTTGCAGGAGGGCAGCAAGTGGATAAATCCCCAGGCGCTTACTTATGTAAGTGACTGAGGTGAAGCCACGCGGCTAACGCACCTGTACCAAGAGTAGGCCCCATGAGGGGGCTTGAATTATGATGGAGATAAGCGTAAACCTTCCATTCAGGGGAAGGTCAAGAGGTGAAAAATGAACATCAGCGATGTAGCAAAAAAGACCGGGCTGAGCAGTAAAGCCATTCGATTTTATGAAGAGAAGGGCGTGGTGACGGCCCCGTTACGCAGTGACAACGGTTATCGCAGCTATGCAGCGCACCATATTGATGAACTCAATCTACTACGCCAGGCGCGTCAGGTCGGGTTTACGCTGGAGGAGTGCCGCGAGCTGGTGACGCTGTTTAATAATCCTGCCCGCCACAGTGCGGATGTGAAAGCCCGCACCTTGAAGAAAGCCGATGAAATCGCCGCGCATATCGAAGAGCTGCATGCGATGCGCGCGCGGCTGCTGGAACTGGCGGAGGCATGCCCGGGTGATGACAGTGCCGAGTGCCCAATCATCAATCATCTGGCGGGATGCTGTCATCAGGCCGAAGGAAAACGTGGCTGAATCAGCAGCGTAATGCCCACCACACCGGTCACGATCACCGGCGTACCGGCGGGAAGATCTTCCTTGGCCTGTACGCGCCAACTGCTGTCACCAATGCGCACATGGCCTAAGCCATCTTTCAGGGCGTTATCCAGCGTCAGCTGCATTCCGATCAGCTGAGAACCGCGTTGATTAAGGGTATTTGGCTGTTGCGATACTTCCCGATAACGCATCCAGCGATACCAGAAAAACACGCACAGTAGTGTGAGTACGGCAAACAGCGCCCCTTGGCTGGTCCACGAGAAGGGGAATAACCACTCGATCAGACCGACCAACACCGCTGCCAGTCCGCTCCACAGCAGGTAACCGCTGGTGCCGAGCATCTCAGCCGCCAGCAGCAGGCCGCCGAGAGTGAGCCAGAACCAGTGTGGATGGGCAATCAGTTCCATCAGGATCACGGTTTACGCTCCTGACGGCTCTCCTTCAGCAGTTCACTGATACCACCAATCGAACCGAGCAGGCTGCTGGCATCCAGTGGCATCATCACCACTTTACTGTTGTGGGACTCGCCAATTTTTTGCAGGGCATCGGTATATTTTTGTGCCACGAAGTAGTTCACCGCCTGAATGTTCCCGGCGGCAATCGCTTCGGACACCACGCGTGTTGCGTTGGCTTCCGCCTGCGCCTGACGTTCACGCGCTTCAGCCTGCAGGAAGGCTGAGGTTCGTTCACCTTCCGCTTTAAGAATTTGCGACTGCTTATCCCCTTCGGCACGCAGAATGGCCGCCTGACGCACGCCTTCTGCCGTCAGGATGTCAGCGCGTTTGGTACGTTCCGCCTTCATTTGCGCGTTCATCGCCGCAATCAACTCCTGCGGTGGTCGCACATCGCGAATTTCGATACGGGTGATTTTGACGCCCCATGGATTGGTGGCTTCATCCACAATGTGCAGCAGGCGGGTATTAATGTTATCGCGCTGCGACAGCATCTCATCCAACTCCATGCCACCCAGCACGGTACGGATGTTGGTCATGGTGAGATTGAGGATCGCCAGCTCAAGATTGCTGACCTCATAGGCGGCGCGCGCCGAGTCCACCACCTGAATAAAGCACACGGCATCAATGGTGACGTTGGCGTTGTCTTTGGAGATAATTTCTTGCGAAGGGATATCGAGGACTTGCTCCATCATGTTGATCTTACGACCAATACGGTCCATGAAGGGCACCACTAAACTCAGACCGGGCGGAAGGGTTTTGGTGTAGCGACCAAATCGCTCTACCGTCCACTGAAAACCTTGTGGCACAATTTTTACGCCTGCCCAGACTGTCACTAACGCGAGCACGATAATGACGGGAATCACAGTCAACATATAACCTCCTGGTTGTCAGATTTTCGGGCCGAGTCGCTTCGGCCCGTTTAACGCGCGGTACCGATCAGTACAGCAGCGAGTAAAGCTGGCGGCGGTAACGAGTCGCGAGGGCATCGCCAGTGCCGAGGGCAGCTAAAATCTCCTGGAACATCTTACGAACCTGACCTTCACCCGCGCTGAGATCGCTTTTCAGGAAGCTGAACAGCAGATCCAACGCTTCTTCATTGCGGCCTACCTGGTGCAGCTGTAATGCAAGTTTAGCAGCCAACTCAGCATTCGCGGGCTCACTGGTCAGCTGTTCCTGCAGTTGTTGGATCTCCGGTGTATCAGCAGCTTGTTTCAGCAATTCAATTTGTGACACCAGGCTTTGATAGCGCGTGTCTTGATCCTGCAACGGCACCACCGCCAGCACGGTTTCGGCCTCTTCACTGCGGTTGAGGGTGATAAGCACTTCAGCCAGCAGGAAACCGATTTCGCTGTTCTGGTTGCTGAGCTGCCAGGCATCTTTTAGCAGTGGCAGGGCATCTAAGGGTTTACCTTCGTCGAGCAGTTGCATCGCCTGCTGCGCTTTTAGCTCTTCCTCACGCGGCAGAACTTTCTGCAGCAGAGCGCGGATCGCCTCTTCCGGCTGTGGACCCTGGAAGCCATCAACCGGCTGGCCGTTCTGGAACAGGTATACGGTGGGAATGGAACGCAGACCAAACTGTGCTGCCACTCGCTGCTCTTTATCGCAATCCAGTGAGGCCAGAATGAACTGACCGGCATATTCCTGCGCCAGACGCTCCAGAACCGGCGTCAGTTCCTGGCAGTGTTGGCTGCGATCGGACCAGAAATAAAACAGCACCGGCAACTGCATGGATTGCTCCAGCGTCTGTTGCAGGTTGGATTCGTTGATGTCGATAATCAAAGCCTGTGACATGAATACGTCTCTTTGCAGAAAGTGTGTTGAGGATATGGGGGCAAGCGGCCCCGCTTCAAGTTTAAATCTGGCATGCCGCCTAGTTGCTGCGCAATATGCGATCCAACATCCAACCCGGCAGCAGGCGTTTCAGCACGCTCATCATCCACGCGACCAGAGTCACGGGATAGCGCAGGCGCGGATGGTTGCTCTCCAGCGCATGGCGCAGCTTCGGCAGAATGGCTTCCGGCGGCAGGGTAAAGCGCGCGGCAATGCCAGGGTTGCGTACCGGTTTATCCTGCTCGCCCTGATGCACATTGTCGGTGAAGCGCGTGGCAATCGGGCCCGGTTCGATCAGGCTCACCCGCACGCCAGAATCGCGTACTTCCATACGCAGCGCATCGCTCCAGGCTTCCAATGCCCATTTACTGGCGGCATAGGCGCCGCGACCCGGCGTGGAGATCAGCCCCAGCACCGAGCTGGTGTTGATGATACGCCCATTTCCGCTGGCTTGCAGTGCGGGCAGCAGGCGCATCGTTAGTTGATGGGTGCCAAACAGGTTGGTGGAGAACTGCTTCTCCAGCTGTGCACGTGACACGCTGGTGAGCGGCCCGTACTGACCAAATCCGCCATTGTTAAACAGGCCGTACAGGCGGTGGTCGCATAATGCCAGCACGCGATCCGCCGCGGCATCTACGCTCTCCGCATCATCAAGATCGAGCTGTATGCCAATAAAGCCCAGCGCTTCCATGTGTGCGACATCCTCAGGACGTCGGCAGGCGGCCATTACGCGATACCCGCGTGACAGCAGATCGTTCGCGGCCACTAAGCCAATGCCGCTGGAGCAGCCGGTGATAAGAATCGTTTTTTGCATTTCTTTACCTGTTAAAAATCACACGCCTGCATTAATTCTGCTTTACTAGCGGAGCCAGTTCGTTCGCCATCAGGTTGGCAATAAACGGCTGCGCATCCGGATTGGGGTGAATACCGTCCTGCTGCATCCACTCCGGCTTCAGATAGACCTGCTCCATAAAGAAGGGCACCAGAGGAATGTTGTACTGCTGTGCCAGGTGTGGATAGATCGCACTGAACGCCTCGGTATAACGACGTCCATAATTAGCGGGTAGACGAATTTGCATCAGCAGCGGCTGTGCCTTGGCGGCTTTCACCTCGTCGATCACTTTGCTCAGATCATGGGCGATGTTCTGTGGCGGGAAGCCGCGCAAACCGTCGTTACCGCCCAATTCGATTAACACCCAACGGGGTTGATGCTGTTTTAATAGGCCCGGCAAACGCGCCAGCCCTTGTCCGGCGGTATCTCCGCTGATGCTGGCGTTGATAATTCTGGGCTGCTGTTGCCAGGTTTTATCGAGCAGGCTGGGCCATGCTGCGGTAGCGGACATGCGATACCCGGCGCTCAGGCTGTCGCCCAGTACCAGCAAGGTATCGGCGGCGGCGATGCGAGACACCAGCAGAAGCAATAACAACAGGAAGGGATAATGCCAGCGGAAAACATTGTTGCAGTTCATCATCTTACTAAGTCCGTCGGTCAAGGAGAGCATCAGCTGACCATCCTTACCGGAGTTGAGCTGGTTGTCAAACCAGCCGAGACCATTGCGTTGATTGGTGAGTCGGGCTCGGGTAAGTCTACGCTGTTGGGCATTCTGGCGGGGCTGGATGATGGCAGCAGCGGCGAAGTGAACCTGCTGGGCCAGCCACTGCACAGCATGAACGAAGAGCAGCGTGCCGCGTTGCGCGCGCGTGAAGTGGGCTTTGTGTTTCAATCCTTTATGCTGGTGCCGACCCTCAATGCACTGGAAAACGTGCAGCTGCCCGCGCTGTTGCGTGGCGACAGCGATCGCGATAGCCGCAGCCAGGCGGTGGAACTGCTGACGCAGCTGGGGCTCAAGGATCGATTACACCATCTGCCCGCGCAACTTTCGGGGGGAGAGCAGCAGCGTGTGGCGCTGGCTCGTGCCTTTAGCGGACGCCCCGGCCTGCTGTTTGCCGATGAACCCACCGGTAACCTCGATCGTAAAACCGGGGATCGCATTGCCGATCTCCTCTTCTCCCTCAACCGCGATTTCGCCACCACCTTGATTCTGGTGACGCACGATGAACAGCTGGCGGCGCGCTGCGATCGTCGGCTGCGATTGCGTGACGGCAAGCTGTGGGAGGAGTCATGATTTGGCGCTGGTTCTGGCGTGAATGGCGCTCGCCATCATTACTGATTGTCTGGCTGGCGTTAACGCTGGCGGTGGCCTGTGTGCTGGCGCTGGGTTCAATCAGCGATCGTATGGAGAAGGGACTCAGCCAGCAAAGCCGTGACTTTATGGCGGGAGACCGCACCTTACGCAGCAGTGCGCCCGCGCCGGAAGCCTGGCTGAATAAAGCGCGCGATGAGGGGCTCTCTGTGAGCCGCCAGCTCAGTTTTATGACCATGACCTTCGCCGATCAAACGCCGCAGTTGGCGGACATCAAAGCCGTTGATGACGCCTATCCGATGTTCGGCACCTTGCAGACCGATCCACCAGGCTTAAAACCTCAGGCGGGCACGGTATTAGCCGCGCCACGTTTGCTGGCCTTACTCAATCTGAAAGTCGGTGACAATGTCGATGTCGGTGACACCACCTTGCGTATCGCCGGTGAGGTGATTCAGGAACCAGATGGCGGCTTCAATCCCTTCCAGACCGCACCGCGCCTGCTGATGAACCTGGCCGACGTGGAAAAAACCGGTGCGATCCAGCCCGGTAGCCGACTCAGCTGGCGCTACAAATTCTCGGGCGATCCGGCCCCGCTGGCGCGCTATGACAGCTGGATTCAGCCACAGTTAAAAGCCGGTGAACGCTGGATCAGCGTAGAGAACTCAGAGGATGCGCTCGGGCGTTCGATGCAGCGTGCACAGCAATTCTTGCTGCTCTCGGCGCTGCTGACCTTGATGCTGGCGATCGCTGCCGTGGCGGTGGCGATGAGCCACTACTGCCGAAGCCGCTATGATCTGGTGGCGGTGCTGAAAACATTGGGTGCCACGCGCCAGGCCTTGCAGCGGTTGATCATCGGCCAGTGGCTGGCAGTGTTGTTACTGGCTGCGATTGCGGGCAGCGTGCTGGGGCAGGGGATTGAAATCATCCTGTTGGTGATGCTCAAACCGGTGCTACCCGCTGCGCTGCCCGCCGCCAGCTTCTGGCCGTGGCTGTGGGCGATTGGCGCGATGTTTGTGATTTCGCTGCTGGTGGGATTGCGCCCCTACCGTTTGTTGATGGCAACGCAGCCGTTGCGCGTGCTGCGCCGTGATGCGGTGGCGAATGTCTGGCCGCTGCGCATTTATCTGCCTGCCATGGCGTTAGTGGTGATTGCGCTGCTGGCGTTGCTGATGGGCGGCAGCAAAATGCTGTGGGCGCTGCTGGCCGGTGTGGTGATGCTGGCGCTGCTGCTGTCACTGCTCGGCTGGGGCACGCTCTTGCTGCTGCGTAAGCTGGTGGTGCGCAATCTCGCGATGCGGCTGGCGATCAATCGTCTGTTACGGCAACCCGTCATGACGTTGAGCCAGCTGTCGGCGTTTTCGCTGTCGTTTATGTTACTGGCACTTCTGCTGGTCATGCGTGGCGATCTGCTGGATCGCTGGCAACAACAGTTGCCGCCGGATGCGCCAAACTACTTCCTGCTGAATATGACGCAGGAGCAAGTGCCGCAGGTACGCGATTTCCTCAGCCAGCATCAGGTCAAAGCCGAAACCTTCTACCCGATTGTGCGGGCGCGTCTCACTGAGCTGAACGGTAAAGAAGCCGATCCGAAAATGGATAATGCCCTTAACCGTGAGCTGAATCTGACGTGGCAGGCGGATCGCCCGGATCACAACCCGTTGCTTGCCGGTGCCTGGCCACCGAAAGCGGGGGAAGTGTCGATGGAGGGAGAGCTGGCAGACCGACTGGGCCTGAAGCTGGGCGATACTCTGACTTTCAGCGGCGATACGCAGCAGTTCAGCGCTAAAATCACCAGCCTGCGTAAAGTCGACTGGGAAAGCCTGCGCCCGAATTTCTTCTTTATTTTCCCGCCGGGCGCGCTGGATCAACAGCCGCAAACCTGGCTCACCAGCTTCCGCATGGATAACAATCCGGTGCTACTGGCGCAGCTTAACCGCGCATTCCCAACGCTCAGTTTGCTGGATGTGGGTAGCATGCTGAAGCAGATCGGTCAGGTGCTGGCGCAGGTGAGCCAGGCGCTGGAGATCATGGTGGTGCTGGTCACTGCCTGCGGCGTGCTGCTGTTGCTGGCGCAGATTCAGGTCGGTATGCGCCAGCGCAGACAGGAGCTGGTGGTGTATCGCACCTTGGGCGCCAGCAAACGGCTGCTGCGCGGAACGCTGTGGTGTGAGTTTGCGTTGCTGGGCGTGGTGTCGGGGATTGCGGCGGCGTTGGGTGCCGAAGCAGCGTTGTGGGGCTTACAGCGCAAGATCTTTGATTTCCCTTGGGAGCCAGACTGGACGTTGTGGATCGCGTTGCCGATCTGCGGGGCGCTGCTGCTGTCAGTGTGCGGTGGCTGGTTGGGCGTGCGGCTGCTGAAGGGTAAGGCGCTGTTCAGACGATTTGAGGCGGCGTGATTTCTGCGGCCTGATGGGGGGCTCTGCGGACTGATGCCCTCATCCCAACCTTCTCCCACAGGGAGAAGGAGCTGCCCGAGCGAGGCTTAGGGCAAACCTAAACCGACAAACTCTCTCGATCAGTCCCCTCTCCCGCTTGCGGGAGAGGGCCAGGGTGAGGGCCAAAACCACTCAGAACTAAAACTTCTCAACCGCCCACGCAATCCCGCTGGCGTAATCTTCCGGCAGCAGCGGCACCAGCGCATTCAGCGCCGCCGCAAGGCGCGTCTGATCGCTATCGGTCAGATTCAAGTGCCCAACCTTACGGCCCGGACGCACTTCTTTGTCGTACCAGTGCAGATGCACCAGCGGCTGTTGCAGCCAGGCGACATTCACATCGGTGCCAATCAGATTCACCATCACCGACGGCGCAAACACCACCGGTTTTGGCAGCGCTAAACCGAGCACCGCACGCAGATGCAGTTCAAACTGGCTGATAGACGCGCCATTCTGCGTCCAGTGACCGCTGTTATGCACGCGAGGTGCCAGTTCGTTGATCAGCAAACCTTCTGGCGTGACAAAACACTCCATCGCCATCACGCCAACATAGTTCAGCTCATGCATGATCGCGCTAAGCATCGCTTCAGCCTGCTGCTGCTGCGCCGCATCCGCCTGCGGGAAGGCCACGCTGGTGCGCAAAATGCCGTCCTGATGCAGGTTATGCGTCAGCGGATAGAACACCGTGGTGCCATCCTGACCGCGCGCACCCACCAGCGACACTTCACCGCTGAAGTTGATGCCCTGCTCAACGATGCATTCGCCATAGCACTCATCCGGCAGCGCATCGGTTTCATTGGCGCGTAAACGCCACTGACCACGGCCGTCATAGCCGCCGGTGCGACGTTTCACAATCGCCAGTTCACCTAGCGTGTTGAACACCTGCGGCCATTCGCTTTTATCCGCCAGCAACTGCCACGGCGCGGTCGCCAGGTTCAGCTGATCGAGCAGCTGTTTTTGCGTCAGGCGATCGGCCAGACGCGGGAAAATATCGCGGTTCACAAAAGCAGGATGGCTCGCCAGTTCGCGCGTTAACGCGGTTTCCGGCCAGCGTTCGATCTCTGCAGTGATCACGCTTTGGGCGATAGGCAGCGCTGAAGGTTCAGCATCCAGACCCACAGGATAGACAGCGATGCCCAGCGGTTCACCCGCCTGGCGCAACATACGGCCTAACTGACCGTTGCCGAGTACGCAAACCGGTTTCATGCATCCCCCCGCGGATCTGGGTTGTTCAGCACTTCATCAGTCTGCGTTTGACGCCAGGTCGCGAGACGCGCGGCCAGATCTTTGTCATGCACCGCCAGAATCTGCGCGGCCAGCAGGGCGGCGTTGGCAGCACCGGCTTTACCAATTGCCAGCGTACCCACAGGAATGCCACGCGGCATCTGCACGATAGAGTAGAGGCTATCAACACCACTCAGCGCGGCGCTTTGTACCGGCACGCCCAGCACCGGCACCAGGGTTTTGGCGGCGATCATGCCCGGCAAATGCGCTGCACCGCCCGCACCGGCGATGATCACATGGAAACCGTTATCTGCGGCAGTTTCGGCAAAGCTGAACAGCTTATCTGGCGTACGGTGAGCAGAGACCACTTCAACGTGGAACGGAACATCCAGGCTGTTAAGAATTTCCTCGGCGAACTGCATGGTAGCCCAGTCACTTTTGGAACCCATGACGATGGCGATACGAGCCGGGGTGGCGTTGGATGACATGTGGTCAACTCCTGTGAATAGTCGAACGAACCTGGCCGGGCGGGCAGGTAAAGAAGGGCACAGAGAATAGCATGAGATGGCAGCAAGGAAAACGGTTGCGTACGGGGAAAACGGGCAATGATGCCCGAAATTAGAAGGGGAATTCGATCAGCTGCACGCCATCGGCATCGACCTGAATCATCGAACCGTTTTCATGCCAGGCACCGAGCACCACGCGCTGGGCGCTTTCACCTTGCACGGATAGCTGATGCACAGCCGGACGATGGGTATGCCCGTGAATCAAAATCCGCACCTGCTGACGTGTCATCGCGGCTTCCACGGCCTGCGGATTGACATCCATGATGCTTAACGACTTATGCTGATTCGCGTTTTTACTGTCCGCGCGCATACGTGCGGCGATGCGCATACGGATGCGTAGCGGCAGGGCAAGGAACAGGCGTTGCAACCAGCGCTGATGCACCTTCGCGCGGAAGCGTTGATAGCCTTCATCGTCGATACATAAGGTATCGCCGTGCATAATCAGCACGCGATGGCCGTAAAGCGTCAGCACCTGTTCTTCTGGCAGCAGCGTCATGCCGCTTGCGCGAGCAAAACGTTTACCGAGCAGGAAGTCACGATTGCCATGGATGAAGAATTTCGGCACCGGCAGCGCTTGTAACGCTGCGGCAATTTGCTGATGCAGCGGATTGGGATCGTCATCGCCAATCCAGGCCTCGAACAGGTCGCCGAGGATGTAAAGCGCATCACACTGCTGCGCTTCACCCTGCAAAAAATGCAGAAAACCGGCAGTAATTGCCGGTTCTTCTGTGCACAGATGCAAATCTGCGATAAACAGCGTGCGCGACATTACTCGCTAACAGTCACTTTCTGGATGACAACGTCGTCAACCGGAACGTCCTGGTGCATGCCGCTGCGGCCAGTCTTCACCGCTTTGATTTTTTCTACCACGTCCATGCCTTCAACCACTTCAGCGAACACGCAGTAACCCCAGCCCTGCAGGCTTTCGTCACGGAAGTTCAGGAAGTCGTTGTCTGCTACGTTGATAAAGAACTGAGCAGTCGCGGAGTGTGGTGCCTGAGTACGGGCCATCGCCAGCGTACCTTTAGTGTTCTTCAGGCCGTTGTTGGCTTCGTTACGAATATCTTCTTTGGTGTCTTTCTGCTTCATGCCTGGCTCAAAACCGCCGCCCTGGATCATGAAACCGTTGATAACACGGTGGAAAATGGTGTTGTCGTAGAAACCTTCACGGCAGTAGTCCAGGAAGTTTTTCACGGTAGCCGGCGCTTTGTCATCGAAGGTTTTGATTACGATGTCGCCATGGTTCGTCTGGAAAGTGACCATTATATTCGTCCTGTTACGGGTGTCGTCAGTATCAACTGCCACGCCTGCATAGCGGCGAGGCATTTTTGTAGACGCCTCTTATATCACAATTTCCGATGGCTCGTCAGTAAGGCAGCCACAGAAGCTAAGCGAGCGATGCACAACTGAGAAAAATACGGCACAATGTCGAGCTACGCTGGAAAGGCGTATCCCGCAAACGTCAATAACGGAATCGTTCAATGCTGAAGATCTATAACACCCTGAGCCGTCAGAAAGAGGAATTTAAACCGATCCACGCTGGTCAGATCGGCATGTATGTCTGTGGAATTACGGTTTACGACCTCTGTCATATCGGTCATGGGCGTACCTTCGTGGCATTTGATGTGGTGTCGCGTTATCTGCGCTATGTGGGCTATCAGCTCAAGTATGTGCGTAACATCACCGATATTGATGACAAGATTATCAAACGTGCAAACGAGAACGGCGAAAGCATCGAAACGCTGACCAACCGTATGATCGGCGAAATGCACAAAGATTTTGACGCGCTGGGCATTTTGCCGCCGGACCTGGAGCCGCGCGCAACACGCCATATCCCTGAGATTATCGAAATGGTTGAGCGTTTGATCGAACGTAAGCACGCTTACGTGGCGGCGAACGGCGACGTGATGTTCGATGTGCTGAGTGATAAAGGTTACGGCGTGCTGTCACGTCAGGATCTGGATCAGCTGCAGGCGGGCGCGCGCGTCGAAATCACTGAAATCAAACGCAACCCGATGGATTTCGTGCTGTGGAAAATGTCCAAGCCGGATGAGCCAGCCTGGAATTCACCGTGGGGCAACGGTCGTCCGGGCTGGCACATCGAATGTTCAGCGATGAACTGCAAACAGTTGGGCTCGCATTTCGATATCCACGGCGGCGGATCGGATCTGATGTTCCCGCACCATGAAAACGAAGTGGCGCAGTCAACTTGTGCGCACGACGGCGATTACGTTAACTACTGGATGCACTCCGGCATGGTGATGATCGATCGCGAGAAGATGTCGAAATCACTTGGCAACTTCTTCACCGTGCGTGACGTCCTCAAGCATTACGATGCTGAAACCGTGCGCTACTTCCTGATGTCTGGGCACTATCGCAGCCAGCTCAACTACGGCGAGGATAACCTGAACCAGGCGCGTGCGGCGCTGGAGCGTCTCTACACCGCGTTGCGTCACACCGATGCCAACGCGACCGCAGCGGGCGGCGAAGAGTTTGAAGCCCGCTTCCGTACCGCGATGGATGACGACTTCAACACGCCGGAAGCTTACTCGGTGTTCTTCGATATGGCGCGTGAAGTGAATCGTCTGAAAACCGAAGACAGCGCGGCAGCCGATGCGCTGGCAGCAAAACTGCGTCAGTTAGCCAACGTGCTGGGGATTCTGCAGCAAGATCCAGAGCAGTTCCTGCAGAGTGGTGCGCAGGTGGATGACGAAGAAGTGGCAGAGATCGAGCATTGGGTGAAAACCCGTGCCGATGCGCGTGCAGCCAAAGACTGGGCGCAGGCGGATGTCGCGCGTGACAAACTGAATGAGCTGGGCGTGATCGTCGAAGACGGCCCGCAGGGTTCGAGCTGGCGTCGTAAATAAATCAACGGGTGCGCTTGCTGTTGCTCGTAGGGTGCGCATTGATGCGCACTTGAATCTCAGCCTGCGATTGTAGGGTACGCATTAATGCGTACCTGAATTCCCCGGCCGCAGAATGCAAAAAGGGGCGAACCGATGTTCGCCCCTTTTTATTTGCTTGAACGTTTACGCGACAACGGTAATACGCTGTCCGGCAAACTCAACCGTCTGGCCTTGCACAATCTTGCAACGCTTACGCGTTTCAACCGCGCCATCCACACGCACTTCGCCGTCAGCGATAAAGGCTTTCGCCTGCGCGCCGCTCTCCACCCAACCTTCGAGCTTCAGCAGGTCACACAGATCAACGTGGGCATGTTTACCTAAAGAGAACGTGGCCATTATGCCTCCTCTGCGTCGTGATACTCTTCACACGCGACTAATGTATTTTGAATCAGTGTGGCTACGGTCATCGGGCCAACGCCGCCCGGCACTGGCGTAATGTAAGACGCGCGCTCAGAGGCCGTCTCAAATTCCACATCGCCCACCACTTTGCCGCTTTCCAGGCGATTGATACCCACATCAATCACCACTGCGCCTGGTTTAATCCAGTCACCCGGAATAAAGCCCGGCTTACCAACCGCAACCACCAGCAGGTCCGCGTGCTCAACATGATGACGCAAATCTTTGGTGAAACGGTGCGTGACGGTGGTGGTGCAACCGGCCAACAGCAGTTCCATGCTCATCGGGCGTCCAACGATATTCGATGCGCCCACCACCACGGCGTTCAGGCCGTAGGTGTCGATGTTATAGCGCTCCAGTAGCGTCACGATACCGCGCGGCGTACAAGGGCGCAGCTTAGGTGCGCGCTGGCACAGGCGACCAACGTTGTAAGGATGGAAGCCATCAACGTCTTTGTCCGGCACGATGCGTTCCAGCACTTTGACATTATCGATGCCCGCTGGCAGCGGCAGCTGAACCAGAATCCCATCGATCTCATTGTCATTGTTCAGTGTATCGATCAGTTCCAGCAGTTCGGCTTCGCTGGTGGTTGCAGGCAGATCGTATGAGCGGGAGATGAACCCCACTTCATCACACGCACGACGCTTGCTGGCGACATAGATTTGCGACGCGGGGTTTTCACCCACCAGAACCACGGCCAAACCGGGTGCACGTTTACCGGCTGCTAAACGCTGCTGTACTTTTTCGGCAACCTCAGAGCGCACCTGCTGCGCAATCGTTTTACCGTCAATAATTTTTGCTGCCATCAGAGAGGAAATCCATCTGTAGAAAGTTAAATCGGGGAATGGCGCCTATTCTGTCAGAAGCGCGTGCGGCTGTCAGGTAGAGATTCGTTCGGGCAGGGCGTTTCGCGATTTTTTCGCAGTGACGGCAACCCGCCTTAGCGCGTATTATGCCACTCAGGAAATTATGTGGATGCCGTGATGATTTGGTTAATACTCGCCACGCTGGCGGTGGTGTTTGTTGTAGGGTTTCAACTGCTGACGGCCGGTTCACGCCATGCCGCGCAAGGGCTGAGTAAAAGGCTGCAACTGCCGCCGGTGCATATCGAATCGATGCTGTCACTGATGGGTAAAGACGCGGCCAAAGAGTTCACCGATTACATCGCGGGCGACAATGAAACCCATCTGCAGAACGGCGCAGCGGTGATGCTGATCTGGCAGGTGTTGATTGTCGATGGCAGTGACGAGAACGCGGTGCGCTGGCACGGCATTCTGACCAAGGCCGGGTTTTCCGGGCTGATTTCGCGGCAGCAGCTGTTGCTGGCGTTGGGATTCTTAAGGCAACTGGAGCCAGAGAGTGCCGAGCTGCACGCGTTGCGTGAGCAGTACAATGCGCGGTTTACGCAGCAAGGGATTGAGCTTGAAGGGGAGTCCGGTGAGGCGAGTAATCTGGTGTCGATGAGCGAGTGGCGTAAGCGGCACTGAGGGCATAGGGATTGGTGGGCATTGAGGACGGATGGCTCGACATAGGGAGCCTGCTGTTAGACATTCAGGACGAATTGTTCAATGATTCAACACTCTGGAGCCGCAGCACGGCAAAAACGTTGACGGCAGAGCGTGCAAACGTATAATCCGACGCAACCACTATGCGCCCTTAGCTCAGCTGGATAGAGCACCGGCCTTCTAAGCCGTAGGTCACAGGTTCGAATCCTGTAGGGCGTGCCAAATTCATATCAAGAGACGTCAACTGACGTCTTTTTTTATGCCGGAAATTCAGTAAATTAGCACTACAGTAAGCATTCAAATTCAACCTGAGTCTATCGACATAAACCCACATCAAGTAATCTTTGTTGGTATATGTGTTGGTACAACCCCGTTCAATGGCTTTTTGTACCAACATTCAGTGATGGAGAACAGCTAATGGCGCTAACAGATGTATAAGTCAGAAGTGCGAAGCCTGGCAACAAGGCTTTCAAAATTACCGATGGAGAAGGGATGCATTTGATGGTGCATCCGAATGGTTCTAAATACTGGCGGCTGCAGTATCGCTTCGATGGCAAACAGAAAACGTTGGCGCTAGGTGTTTATCCTGAGGTCTCGCTTTCCGAAGCCAGACAACGTCGTGATGAAGCTAAGAGAAAGATTGCCAACGGCATCGATCCGGGTGAGCAGAAGAAGGTTGATAAGCAAACCCGTAAAATTGCTATTGAGAACAATTTCAAAGCCCTTGCTCTGGAGTGGCATGAATACAAGCGTCCCAACTGGTCAAAAGGCTATGCTGATGACCTGATGGAAGCGTTTGAGAATGACATCTTTCCGGATCTTGGCAAACGTCCCATAGCGGAAATCAAACCACTAGAGATGTTGACGACATTGCGCAAGCTAGAGAGACGCGGTGTGCTGGATAAGCTGCGTAAAATTCGGCAAGCCTGCAAGCAGGTGTTTACCTATGCCATCGTGACGGGCAGGGCTGAGATTAATCCAGTCGCGGACCTCGCAAGTGCATTAGCAACGCCAAAACCTCAACACTTCCCTCTTTTACTCGCTGATGAGTTGCCAGCGTTTTTACAGGCATTGGAGAATTACACCGGTAGTCCAATTACTCGACTTGCTACGCGTATTCTGATGCTAACTGGAGTTCGAACCATTGAGCTGAGGTTAGCTGAGTGGAGAGAGTTTGATCTGGATAAAGGGATTTGGGAAGTGCCAAAGGAGCGCATGAAGATGCGGCGGCCACACATTGTTCCTTTGTCTACTCAGGTCGTTGAGGCGTTGCGAGAGATACGGGCTGTTACAGGGCGTTATTCATTAGTATTTCCGGGTCGGAACGATGCGACTAAGCCGATGAGTGAGGCGAGCATCAATCAGGTGTTAAAGCGGATTGGATATCATGGCAAAGCGACAGGACATGGGTTTCGGCACACGATGAGTACCATCTTGCATGAGCAAGGGTACAACACGGCACGGATTGAGTTGCAGTTGGCTCATGTGGATAAGAATACGATTCGCGGAACCTATAATCATGCGCAGTATCTTGAGCAGAGAAGGGAGATGTTACAGTGGTATGGGGATTATATTGATGGATTGCGATTGAATGTAAACTTTGCCAGAGTAAGTTAACAAAGCCGGTTTGACACGGGTCTTCGCACTACCGAAACATCAATAGACGTCGACGGACGTCTTTTTTTTGCCTGAAATTCACGACTCATTCTATAACTAATGGCTTGATGAACAGGATCGCTAGCAAGTTGTGACCAAATTGTTGTAAGAGGGCGACTTGGGGCCAGCCTAGTCCGGTAAAATCTTATGGCTAGCAGAAGATCCCCCCACCGACCCATGTAGAAGGAACTGGGTTGCTTATACTTTAATTGTCAATGTTTAAAATTTCTACTTGTTTTCTGCGTATTACATTCCATTTTATCCCCCTGACGCCACCCTTCATGTTATCTTTAAAGCCCTCTTTTTTATCGCAGTGTGCAGCGAATTATCGCTCGGGATAGTGTTATCACCACTGCCACATACAGACAGAAAAACCGATGATTAAGCAAAATTATGCACCTGGAATGCGGGTGGTTATTCGTGATGCAGAGTGGCGCATTCGCCGGGCGGATGACAGTGGAGATGGTGGCATCCTGCTGACCTGTGATGGCATTTCGGAGCTGGTACGCGGTAAAGAAGGGCTGTTTCTGACAAAGCTGGAGCAAAAAGTCGAGATTCTTGATCCAGCAAAAACAAATCTGGTGGAAGATGAGTCAGCCAATTACCAGGCGGCTCAATTGTACATAGAGAGCCAGCTACGCCAACGCGTCCCGACTGACAGCAAAGTCCATTTTGGACATCAGGCTGCGATGGATTCCATGCCCTTTCAGCTCGATCCCACGCGCATGGCACTGGCGCAACCGCGCCAGCGGATATTAATTGCTGATGCGGTAGGGTTGGGTAAAACGCTTGAAGCCGGTATCCTGGTTTCAGAGCTGATTCGCCGTGGACGTGGCAAACGCATTCTGGTGCTGGCGGTTAAATCCATGCTCACGCAATTCCAGAAAGAGTTCTGGAGTCGTTTTGCTATTCCGTTGACGCGACTTGACTCCGCTGGTTTACAAAAGGTGCGTAACCGCATCCCAACCAACCACAACCCGTTCCATTATTTCGATAAGACCATTACCCGGTATGGCCTGCGGAAAATACGGCTCATCTCCGCTCTTCTTTAAGTAGTAAAGATGAAACCTTCAGCGGTCGCCTCGAAGATAACAGTACCTATCAGAAACTACGTTGGGTGATGGACTACTGGTGTGCGCTATGGTTTTGGCCGATCGACAAAGCGGATGAGTTGCCGGATCGCGGCACCTGGTTGTTCGAGATGGAAACCCTGCTTGACGGTATTGTCGTCACGGAAAGGGTCACTGAAGCCGCTGAACAGGCTACCGGAGATCTGTTTGCCGACGAGGGCATGGTGCGTGAAGAGTCTTCGCTGTTTTCCGGTGCAGGTCGCCTGAAAACCGATGTGCTGTTCCGCCATTTGCCGCGTCTGGCGATTGTTGATGCGCTGAAGAAGCAGCACCGTTTCTTCCATTGGGATCTGGAATTCTGCGATCTATTTGCCGAGCACGGTGGTTTCGACCTGATGCTCGGAAACCCGCCGTGGCTGAAGGTTGAATGGCAGGAAGCTGGCGTGCTGGGCGATTATGAGCCGGAGTTTGTTCTAGGCCGATTAAGTGCTTCGAAGTTGGCGACATTGCGTCATGAAACCTTCAATAGAATTCCGCTGCTCGAAAATGCTTGGCGCAACGAGTATGAGGGTTGCGAAGGGATGCAAAACTTCCTGAATGCACAGCAGAACTACCCTGTACTACGCGGTGTGCAGACTAATCTGTATAAATGCTTTCTGCCGCAGGCATGGCGCTTAGGGGCGCAGAAAGGTGTGGCTGGATTCCTGCACCCGGAAGGGATTTATGATGACCCGAAAGGTGGGCAATTACGTGCGGCGGTATATCCGAGGCTGAGGACACATTTTCAATTTCATAACGAATTGAGTCTTTTTGCTGAAGTGCATCATGCAACGATGTTCAGCATTAACGTATATGGACCGCAGAATACAACGCCGTCCTTTATTAATATGTCAAATGTTTACGCAGTAAGCGCTATTGATGCCTCTTTTGAACACAACAATGCAGGCCCTGTTCCTGGTATCAAAGATGAGCAGGAAATTGAAGGCAAAATCAAAGTTTCCTGGAATACGTCGGGCCACCGTTCACGGCTAATTCATATTGGTTTGAAGGAGCTCTCTTTATTTGCTCGTCTGTATGACAGTGAAGGAACTCCTGCATGGCAGGCTCGTTTACCAGCTTTGCACGCAGAACAACTTGTTGCTGTTCTGGAAAAGTTTGCTAATCAGCCGAAGAGATTGGGTGATTTACAGGGGCAATATTTATCCCTGGAAATGTGGCATGAAACAAACCAGCAGAAAGACGGCACTATTGAACGTAAGACGCAGTTCCCTGAGGAAGCATCACAATGGGTATTGTCTGGCCCGCACTTCTTTGTTGGGACACCGTTCTACAAGACTCCACGCGAAAATTGTACGTTAAACAGCGATTATGACTGCCTGGACCTGCTAACTTTGCCCGACGATTACCTGCCGCGCACTAACTATATTCCGGCATGTGATGCGCAGGAGTATGCCAAACGTACTCCACGCGTTACATGGACTGAACCGGGTGAAGATGAACCGAGAAAGGTGACGGATTATTATCGTTTTGTTAACAGGAGAATGTTTGGTGGGTCTTCTGAGAGATCTTTTATCTCTGCAATTCTTCCCAAGGGATTTGCAAACATCAACACATGTGTCGCGACAGCGTTTGAGTCAACTAATATTCTGATTAATTTCACCGGCCTTTCACATTCAATTGTTTATGATTTCATTTTGAAATCAACTGGAAAATCAGATCTGTATGGTGCGCAACTCGGTGGGTTCGTATATACAGAAATATTTGGTGTAGAAATAAGGACTTTATTATTAAATTCTCTTTCAAGTGAATACGCCGAGCTCTGGCAATCCTGCTATACCCCAGATTTCAACACTCAGCGCTGGAGCCGCAATCTCCCACAACTACCCCAGGATTTCTTCGCCAACCTGACTCCTGAGTGGCAACGCAATTGTGCATTACGCTCCGACTACAGCCGCCGTCAGGCTCTGGTGGAAATAGACGTACTGGCGGCGCAGGAGCTAGGGTTAACCCTCGAAGAGCTGCTGACTATATATCGCGTCCAGTTCCCGGTAATGCGTCAGTACGAAGCCGATACCTGGTACGATCAAAACGGCCGAATTATCTTTACCCCAAGCAAAGGGCTAGTGGGCGTTGGCCTGCCGCGTACCGCGCGTAAAGCGGACCTGAAAAACGGTTTTGTCTTTAACGTCGACAGCCCAGACTGGACCGGCGGCGACTGCACCGATCATGCTATCGGCTGGGATGATGTCAAGCATCTGCAAACCGGTACCGTCAGCATCACTTTTGATGACTATACCCGCAGCGACGAAGGCGAGCGCCGAACCGTCATTTGGCAGGCTCCGTTTATCAAACCCGACCGCGAAGATGATTATAAAGTGGCCTGGGCATTCTTTGCACAAGATAAGGAGAGCGCCTGATGTTGCCTTCCGTTGTCAGTCGGCAGGTTGCCGACAGCGTTGCTTCCTTTTTGAGGGCCGCCTTCCCGCTTAACAGCCCGCTGTTTAATGGTGAAGAAAACAATAACGTCTCGATGCTGGAGCAATTTCTGGCCCAGCCGGAAACACTGCTGAAAGGTCCGTATCTTTCCGCTCAGTTGCCGTTTCGTAAAAGTGATTTACCGCTGAACTTCTTTCCCAATCTGACGCTGCCGTTCCCGCCGCACGCGCATCAGGCGCAGGCGTTTCAACGCCTGGGTATCGAGACGCCTCAGCCGACGCTGGTGGCGACCGGGACGGGTTCTGGTAAAACGGAATGTTTTATGTTCCCGCTGCTTAACCATTGTGCTGGGGCATCAGAGGCCGGTGTTAAAGCGATCATCATTTATCCAATGAACGCCTTGGCAACCGATCAGGCCAGCCGTTTCGCTAAAACCATCGCCAGCGATCCGCAACTACATGGCAAAGTCACTGTCGGCCTGTTTGTCGGCGACAGTGAAATCGAACCCAGCAAAAAGATGTCTGCGGATAAAGTCATCACCTGCAAACATACCCTGCGCGAGAACCCGCCGGATATCCTGCTGACCAACTATAAGATGCTGGATTACCTGCTGATGCGCCCCGGCGATCAGAAGCTCTGGCGCTATAACCAGCCAGGGTCACTGCGTTATCTGGTGGTGGATGAACTGCATACATTTGACGGTGCGCAAGGGTCGGATTTGGCCTGTCTGGTGCGCCGCTTAAAGCATCATATCGGTGTCGATGACAAGCGTTTTGCCTGTGTGGGGACGTCGGCTACCGTAGGTGACGAACTGGGGCAACTACTCGATTATGCTAAAACGATCTTTGATCAGCCGTTTAGCGATGACGCGGTTATTCGTGAAGATCGCTACACGGCGGCGGAATATCTGCAAGGTTATACCATCGAGTACAGTCAGTATCCGGGCCAGGATGTCAGCGCTGCGCTGGATCCGCAAACGTTCGCCAGCCCGGTAGACTATCTGAACGGACAAATTTCACTGTGGTTTCCGGATAGTTCACTGCAATTACCTGCCGATCTGGACAGCGATCGCGGACGTGAAAAGCGTATTGAGTTGGGCGCATTGTTACGCCGCCACAGCATCCTGCACGTGCTGCTGGAGGATTTGCAGGGCGGTATTTTGTCGGAACAGCAGTGCCTGGAAAATCTCCAGGTGATGCTGTCGGAAAGTGCCGGGCATGCGACCCGCGTGCTGCAAAGCATTCTGGCACTGATTGCCCAGGCGCGCCTGGACGTTCCAGAAAAACAGGAAGATCGGGAAAAGCGCCTGCAGGCGAATAAAGCGCGTCCCGTTCTGCCCTTTGTGCAACTTCGCTCTCAGCTGTGGTTGCGCGAGATGCGCCGCCTGGTCGCCAGCGTGTCAAAAACACCTGAGCTTGTTTTTGCTGATGATGTCTCGGTGGAAGATCGCGAACATTATCTTCCCGTTATTCACTGTCGTGACTGCCATGCTACCGGGTGGGCGAGCCTGCGCCATGGTCAGAGTGTTCAACTCGAAACTGACCTGGACGGTATTTATCGTCAGTTCTTCGAAAAAGGCCGTTCTATTGTACTGGCCTTCCCGGATAACAACGATAAACCTGTCAGCGGTGTTCACCAGAAGCTGTGCCCTTCCTGTTTAAAGCTCAATAAGCAATCTAACGTTCAGTGCGGGCATTGTGGCCATACTGATCTGATACAAGTACTCATCCCGGATATGCTCAAAGAGCGTAAGGATGAGCTGGAATTTGCCAACGAATGCCCGTACTGCAACAGCAAACAGGGTATTTCGATTCTTGGGTCGCAGGCAGCCAGCTTGTCGGCGGTGATGATCCATCAGCTTTATGGTAGCCAGTTCAACGAACATAAAAAGCTGATTACGTTTTCTGACTCAGTGCAGGATGCCGCACACCGCGCCAGCTTCTTTACTGCCCGAACCTGGCCGTTGATGGTACGCGGACAAATCGCCAGCGTGTTGGGTGAAAAAGAAACGTTACCGTTGGATGCCTTTGCGGCACGCGTTTGCCAGCAGACGCGTGAACGTTCACCGGATGATGCTCATTTTGCCGCGAGCTTCATCGCGCCCAACATGCAGTGGATGAACGATTACCAGACGCTGAAGAACGAAGGCCAGCTGGCAGAGAGTTCCGATTTACCGGAGCTGGTTTCTCTTCGTCTCGACTGGGAGGTATACAGCGAATTTACCCTACGCGCACGAATTGGACGTACGCTGGAGGCCACCGGTTACGCAGCTGCAGGAATTGATATTGCACGTTTCAATTCAGCGATAACGGCGCTTCACCAACAGCTTGTCGAAGAGCTGGGTGATGAAATGGTTGGGGTTAGCGTTGAGCAGGTGGCACACCTGGTGATTGGCGTTCTTTGGCATCAGCGGCAGGCGGGAGCTGTTCTGCATCCGGCGTTCGAAAGTTATCGGCGTGAGGGTAAAACCTTTATGATGACGCAGAAGGAGCGAACTTCACGCTATATGCCACCTATTGGTCCGAAAACGCGTAAACCGGCCTATGCCTCGTTTGAAAAAATAAATGGCTTCCATCGACTGATTGGTGCGAAATCCAACCCCAGCTGGTATCAGCATTGGATCAACCGAACGCTCAGCAACGGCAATAATCTGTTCATCAGCAGCCTGGCCGAGACGGTTTTACGACGTCTGTTTACGGCACTGAAAACGGCCGGGTTGGTAAAAGACTTCGACACAAAAGGCAAAGAAGCATGGGGGCTAGTACCTTCAGCGCTGGTAGTGAGCCGAGATGTTGTTCAGCTAAACTGCTCTTGCTGTCGTGAAGTTGTTCGGACACCAGCCGATCAGGGGTGGCACTGGCGAAACGCGCCATGCCTTTCTCTGCGCTGCGAAGGCCGCTATCAAGAAGCTGAAAATGCGGTGACCTGGCACTGGGATAATATGGACATCGCTCGTGTTCAGGGGGCAGAGCATACCGGATTACTGAGCCGTGAAGATCGTGAGGCTACGGAACAATCGTTCTACCGCGGTAATCAGCCATGGAATATCAACCTGCTTTCGGCAACACCGACGCTGGAGATGGGTATCGATGTGGGTGACCTTTCTACGGTATTACTCTGTTCTGTTCCACCCGCGCAGGCTAATTACTTACAGCGTATTGGTCGTGCTGGGCGTAAAGACGGCAATGCACTTAACATCACGGTGGCTGAGGGGAACCCGCACGATCAGTTCTTCTTTGAAGAGCCTCTGGAGATGATGCAAGGGCAGGTACAGCCCCCCGGTGTGTTCCTGAACGCAACGGCTATCCTGGAGCGTCAGCTGGCCGCATTCTGCATGGACAACTGGGTGAAAACTGGCGTCCCGGCATCAGCTATCAGCAAAAATGTGAAGCAGATGCTGGACGAGCTGGAGTTTGGACACAAGTCTGGGTTCCCATATAACTTCCTGCGTTATGTTGATCAGCATCATGTGTATATTGCTCAGCAGTTCTCGTCTATCTTCCCTGACCTTACGGAAGACACACGTCTACAGCTCCTGTCATATTTGCAAGGAGCATCAGGACAACGTTCTCTGGTGCAACGTATAGAAGAAGCATTAAAACTGCTGGTGGAGGATCGCAAATCGTTGCGTTCCCGGATTGATAAGCTCAAGCGCAGTATCGACAAGCTGGAGAGCGATCCGCACGATCAAAACTTTGACAGCGATATGCGCGAGTTAACTTCGGAACGTCAGGCGCTGATGGCGCTGGTGAACCAGATTAACAACAAGCAAACGCTTAATTTCCTCACTGATGAAGGATTACTTCCCAACTATGCCTTCCCGGAGGCCGGTATTACGCTGCGTTCTGTGCTGTGGCGGCGCAAGGACGGTGGGGAAACACGTGAATATCAGAACACGACCTACGAATACGAACGTCCTGCTTCAACAGCGCTGGCTGAGCTTGCCCCATTGAATAACTTCTATGCGGGCGGGCATAAAGTTGAAATCGAACAGATTGACCTGAAAGTGTCTGAGCCTGAAAACTGGCGTATTTGCAGCCACTGTAACTACAGCGAGAATATCGACCAGACCGGCGATCAGCATAAATACTGTCCAAAATGTGGCACACCAGGTTGGGCTGATGCCGGGCAAAAAACGACATTACTGAAGCTTCGTCAGGTTTATGCCCGTTCAAGCGCGCGTGACAGCCAGATCAGTGATGAGAGCGATAGTCGCGAACCGGCATTCTTCCAGCGACAGCTACTGGTCAGCTTCGAAAAAGAGGATGTATCGGCCGCTTATGCTATTGATGAAGGAGAAATCCCGTTTGGCTTTGAGTTTTTGAGCAAAGTGACTCTGCGAGATATCAACTTTGGCAAAATGGCGGATGATGCCAATGAGCTGATGATCGCAGGAGAGGCAAAGAAACGCACCGGGTTTAAAGTTTGCCTCGGCTGCGGCATGGTGCAGCGCCCTCGAGATTATGAACCACGTCATGACCTGAGCTGTAAATATCGCGCTGAACCCGAAAAAGCGAAGTTTGAAGATTATCTCTACCTTTATCGCCAGCTGGAATCTGAGGCATTGCGTATCCTGCTGCCAGTGACCAGCTACAGCAACGATCGTGTGGTGGAAGCCTCCTTGGGGGCAGCCATTCAGCTTGGGCTTAAACAATACTTCAAAGGTAATGTGGATCATCTGAAAGGCGTGGTGTATCGCGAGCCGGAAAATGAGGGCGAATCCTGGCGTCAGTATCTGGTGATTTACGACACCGTACCAGGGGGAACCGGCTCACTCAAAGAATTGATGCGTACACCTGACAACCTGCTGAAATTACTTGAGCTGGCCTACAAGGCGCTAGTGGAATGCAGCTGCAACCATGATACGCATAAAGATGGCTGCTATCGCTGTGTTTATGCTTACCGTGACCGCGGGCGTATGAAGTATGTATCAAGAGATCAGGCGCGTCTCTTACTGGCGAAAATCCTGAAGGCAAGTGCTTCTATACGCGTTATTGATTCCATCAAAAACATTTCGCTTGATGCCATGATGGGGAGTGAACTGGAAAAAAGGTTCATTCACTGCCTGCAGGATAACAAGAATCTTCTCGTGAGCCGGAGTTATGCCCATCAGAACGCAGGCTGGATTATTAATACCCGTACAGAACCGGCGATGAGCTGGCATCTCAAAGCACAGGTTGATTTAGGGGTTAAAGAAGGGGTTGGCATCCTTAGCCGACCAGATTATGTGCTCTATCCTCTGATGCAGTCAGAAAAGATAAAACCGGTAGCAATTTTCCTGGATGGTTTTGCTTTTCATAAAGATAGCGTGTCGGATGATGTCCAAAAACGGCAGGCGATTAAAGACAGCGGTAATTTTTGGGTATGGACAGTGACCTGGGCAGACCTTCAAGAAAAAGGTATTAAACACGTACAGAATGTCATGGGGCTTGGTCATAACCCGGATATGAAACAGCCTAAGTTTTATAACCTGTTCCATGATACAAACTTTGCGACGCTTGAAGGTTCATTTAGGGAGAGAAACAGTTTCGCATTGCTACTCGATTATCTCTCTGATCCAGGTAATAAAACTCTGCTATGGCAGAAAATGGCTGCTGCTTATGCCTGGGTGTGGCTGGATCCTAAAAAGTCGCAGGATACCGGAGCCAAACAAAAGTACGCCTATGAAATGCAGGAGAATGCTCCCGCTTATCGGTTGAATGCACTTTTGCCTGATGAACCATTTGTATTTGGCGGTTTACTGGATAGCTGTAGTTCATCACAACAATTCATTGAGCTGGCAGCCGTTGTTCCTCAACAAGCCATTAAATCAACGACAAGTATTGAACAAATGCGAAATTTGTTGAGGCTGCATATTTGCTTTGACGATCGTTATTCGCAGGATGATGGCTATGAAGCCGGATTTAACGGTTTCTGGTGGATAGTGAATTTACTGCAGTTCCTGCCAGATATGACATTCACCAGCCGTAAAGCGGTCCATTTACCGCAGAAGCCTGAAGCGGTAAAAATGCAGACTTCGGTGGTAGTGGATATTCAGCCTGGCGAGAGCTGGGCGGAGATACTTGAGTTTGGTTTATTGAGCGCAGAAGAAATCGCTTTTCTTCAGTCGTTATCACTATCGGCACCGACAGTCGGATATGAATTGCAGGAAGACGATGGCGAAATTATTGCAGAAGCCGATCTCGCCTGGCCATTACAAAAGCAAGCCTTGATTATTGATAATCAGGACTTTACTGCTTTATTCGAAAGTAAGGGTTGGCACGTTGTTTTCGGGCCAATTGACGAAAATACATTGCAGCATCTGTCCGGAGGTGACAAATGACGATTCCAACGCCAAAGGTGGCACTTTCTGATGGTTTTCTGGGGGCTTTTGCGCGGATTCCTAAAGCGCAGCAAAAAAAGGTCCAGGAATTCATCTCTAAGTTCCGCCAGGATCCGACGAGTAATGGGCTGAACTACGAAAAGATCCACGATGCACGCAGCAATAATGTGCATTCCGTGCGTATTGACCAAACCTACCGGGGGATCGTCCTGAAACCTGAGCAGGGTGCTCTGTATATGCTGATGTGGGTGGATAAGCACGACGAAGCCTACGACTGGGCGCGGCGACACGAATGTGCGATTCACCCGGTAACCGGTGCGATTCAGGTGATTGATACCAGCTATATCAAACCTACCCCCGAGCCGACTGTTGTTGATAAACCCAAACTCTTTGCTGCTTATACGGAAGAGCAGATCCTCGCGCTGGGTGTTCCTCCTGTGTTTATTGAGCAGGTGATGGCTCTTGTGGATACCACAGGGCTGAATCAGCTGGAAAGCGTGATGCCTGCGGAAGCCTGGGAACCCCTACACTGGCTGGCAGAAGGTCTGGATTACCAGGAAGTGCTGGAGGAATTTAACGATCACCGTGATGAGCCTGTTGATACCAACGACTTTATTGAGGCAATTGAGAGAAGTAAACGTCGTTTCCATGTCGTTGAAAATGAACAGGAGCTACTGCAAATGCTCAATGCGCCACTGGAAAAATGGCGTGTATTCCTGCACCCGAGCCAGCGAAAACTGGTGGAGTCTCCGGCAAATGGTCCGGTGCGAGTATTAGGTGGTGCAGGTACGGGTAAAACAGTTGTTGCGATGCATCGTGCACGTTGGTTATCCCAACGCCTGGCCGATAAACCCGGTAAAAAAGTTCTGTTCACAACCTTCACCCGTAACCTAGCGGCGGATATTCGCGCCAACCTCCAGCGTTTGTGTAGCCGTGAGGAGATGGCGCGTATTGAAGTTGTTAACATTGATGCCTGGATGAGCGAGCAGCTTAAACGCCATGGATATGATTTCCGCGTGGTCTATGACAGCGATGAAGGGCGACGTAAATGCTGGAACTATGCCTTGCAGCAAGTCCCTGCTGAATTGGGATTACCGGATAACTTTTATTCTGAAGAGTGGCAACGTGTTGTTCAGCCGAATGCGGTTTACAGCCGTGAAGAATATCTGAAGGTGAGCCGTATTGGTCGTGGCACGGCGTTATCCCGCATTCAGCGTGCGAAAATCTGGCCTGTGTTCGAAGAGTTCCGGGCACAAATGGCGCGAGCCAAACTGCGAGAGATGAGTGATGCCATGCATGAGGCTATCATTCTGTTTAAAGAAAAACAGGTGCAATTGCCTTATAGCAGTATCGTAGTCGATGAAGCTCAGGATATAGGTGCACCGGCCTTTACCCTTATTCGTAGCCTGGTTCCAGAGTCTCCTAACGATCTCTTTATCGTGGGTGATGGACATCAGCGTATTTACCGCAATAAAGTCGTTCTGGGTCAGTGCGGGATTAACGTTCGTGGGCGCCGTAGTAAAAAACTTAAAATTAACTACCGGACTACAGAAGAGACGCGACAGTTTGCTGTCGGGTTGTTAACCGGAGTTAAGGTTGACAACCTGGATGGTGAAACTGATGCCAGCAACGATTATTTATCATTGCTTCATGGCGAAAAACCCATGATTACTCATGTTTCAGATTTCAAGGAAGAGGCTGAGACGATTATCAAGCAAATTCAGGCGCTGTTAGCCAGTGATGTCCGTTCCCAGGATATCTGCATTACTTCCCGCACGAGGCATATGAATGAGCGCTATGCGTCAGCTCTGAATGAAGTGGGAATTGAAATTTTTAATTTAGGGAATGATAGTGGCGACAGTGATCAACGAGCTGGTGTCCGTATCGCAACGATGCACCGCATTAAAGGGTTAGAGTTCCAGTATGTGTTCCTTGCGGGCATCAATGATGGTGTTGTGCCGGAAGTCAAAGCAATCGCATCTGATGACCCAGTTGAACAGCGCGATGCATTATTTAATGAACGAGCGTTGCTCCATGTGGCTGCAACCCGCGCGGTAAAAGGACTGTTTGTTTCTTCGTACGGCGTACCTAGTACGTTATTAACAACGGAGTAATATTTTTTGTATGGGCCAGGAGGGCAAACTTTCCTGGCCCACACGCCAATTCTGATGTGTATTAGCTCAGATTTAATCTGACAGTTAGCGGTAAATTATACAGGAATATGTGAAATTAACCTGACGGTGCTGGCTTCAAGCTCAAAGATATCACTAGTGTCTAATTTTCAGGGCACTTCTACAATATGCCATCCTTTAATTAAAAGCGCATCTCGCAAAGCCTGTGAAACGCGGTTTTCGTTCGCTGCAAGACATAACAACTTCTCTGGTCGAGACATTGCCACGTAAAGGTTACGCATTTGCGCCTGTTGAGTTTTTGGAAGCTTTGAGATGTGTTTGTCAGATATCCCTGCAATATACTCCAACCCCAGTGCAACATCGAACTTACGACTGGATCCGCCGTAAGATTCCAGTACTAAAGATGCGGCATGTGTTTCACCTTTCATCCCTGCAATCGTGCCAAGTCCAATGTCGAGGCTTTTTCCCTGGAAACTAATTTCACATCTCGCCGAGGCTAAAGGGGTTAGTATCCCGCTCCCTCCCGCGTCTTCAAACACGCCCAGCCCCTTAAATTTTTCAGGACTTAAGTCTTCGGGAAGGTATGGCTTCAGCTGACTGTAGAGCAACTCGATTAGTGCATCTCGCTGACCATCTGAACAAAGTTCCTCTCCGGACAATGCGAGCTGCCGTGTTAACTTATCGATTGTTCCTGAGGGCATAACAGCCTTTGCCGCTCGTGGCAATGCTCGTGCATCACGAATGTCTTGCGCCAACGATGCCTCAGATGCACGCAGAACAAGCAATAAAGCTCTGCGAACGTCAGAAACTCTTGAACGCAACGATGTCTCTTTCAAAGCACCTTTACTGTCGCCGACAAGACTCCAGAAACTTTCGGAGCGAATTCCTGCAGTAACCTTGTCTCCGCCATAGGCTGGACAGTAGTCACGAAGATGACGCCCTGCTTCAACATTGCTCTCACCGGTTTTGCGAGCGCTCATCGCCTTAACCTCGCGTACGCCAATGTTATCTTCGCTCAATTGGTCAATAACGATTTGACCAAAGCGTTCGACCACTTTGACTGCGTTATCCGTTTTGTACAAAAGCAGGACTGGATGATGGGCATTTTCGGCCTCACCAATAACCTCCTCACCACTGACACGGACACACCCTACAGCATCGGAAATTGCTTTACCGAACCGCTTGCTAGTACTGATGCATCCATACCCAGATCGCGGGAAGGTGAGTAATTCAGCTTGGTCTTCATCAGAAAGAATCTTCTGATCGACATCCCCAAAACGCTGCATCACTGACTGGGCTTCAAAAATACGATTCAATAAAGATTCTTGATCCCAAGAGGTATCCTGCATCTCGTCGATGAATACCATTGGGAAGCGACGATGAACAACATCAAGAAGCCTGGGGCAGGTCTGGAGCGCCAAGTCAGCAAATGCAAACATGTCACGATGCCTAAAAACCCCCTGACCTGAAAGCATATTTTTTAGTTCAATCAATGAACTGTATGATTTGGTGTGCGATGCAGGCAGACTGCCACTTTCAACATGCACATTAAGCTCCGCAGTTCGATAGAAGAGCGTAGTAGCGATACTTTCACCATTCCTCTGGTTTTCCAAAAAAATGCGAAGGCCGGAAAATTTTCTAGTCAGCAGTAGAGAACGAGCTTTATCTGCGAATACCTGATCGTCAATGACATCAATCTTTTCTCCCAAGCTGCGCAGTAATGGCACTGCTAAGAAATGATTGACGAAGCTATGGATAGTGCCGATGAAATGGGGATAGCTCAGAAGCTGAGCTCCTTCGACCGTTCCTTGCAGGCGATGTGTAATCTCTTCGCGAGCAACGTTAGTGTGACTTAGAACGCATATGCCTCGGCGTGCATGGGGCCATTTCTTTGCCAGCAACAAAAGTTTTGCAGCAAGCAACGATGTCTTACCACTTCCGGGTACTGCATTAAAATCACGCGATCCGTTTTCAAGCAAGGCAGAACGGCGCTCAGCATCGTCGAAGTTCAGATCTCTGGCTAACGTAGTCAGTGCGGCTAAGTCGTCTGGAGAAAGATGGACAGCACTCATTTATAATCTCCTAGGAACCGTCTGATGCCGCATTAGCCGGAACGGTAAAGCTTGCCGACATGGTAGTAGTTACTGCAGCAGCAGTTGCACTCGTTGAAATGACAGCTCCGGTAACAGCCTTAGTCCCCACTGAGGATTTTGGATCTATCGTTAGATGTGATAATGCAGTTTGCACGTAAGGGGGGAGTTTATTGAACAGTTCGTCATCCTTGCCATGCGCGCCTGTAGAAAACAGATGAGCTGCATACTGAGCTGCTATGGCTTTCGAAGCTTTTTTCTCTTGAAGCGGCTGATAAATAATTGCGGCGAGAGCTTCATCGGAATGACCCGCAGCCTCTAGCGCTAACCAGTTCGCTTCTTCCACAGCAAGTGTCTCAATTTCGTCGCGTTCTTCTAACCTCTCGTCGCGTGACTTGGCCTTAACGGCAAGCGAAATGGCAAGGTACATCAACTTAGCGCAACCGTAGTGCGCAAGATCATATTCGAGTGTCCACCTATCTGAAACGCAGACGATCGTGTTACCGCCTTCCGCTCGGTCCTTCTTGTTTTGCACCACTTGTTTCATTTCTTCAGCGTCATAATCCGAATCGAAGCGCTTACCCAGAGCGGGTTTTGATACGTAGTTTTTTGCTACGTCAGGCACAATGTCTCGGTCTGTCAGGCATACGACTGGTATTGGGATATCCGGGCCGGTGCCTTCTCGCTGGAGAATGCGGGCGTAATGGTAAAGCCCGGTATTTCCAACGTTAACAAGTGATACACCGTGCTTTGAGAATGAGCGACCACACATCTCTGCAATAGCTGGTAGCAAGATTGCTTCAGCAGGCCCTTCCACCATCATGACACCGCGTGCAAAAAACAGGTTCGCTTTGGTTGCATCGATAAAGCGGCGAAGGAAAGAGTAGTCGGTGCGCTTAAGTTTCGTTTTGCCGACAGCTAAGGGGAAGGTCTGTGCCTTATGCACCAGAGTTATATCTTCAATGCGAGCAGTGGATACTAAAGATGGGCTGTGCGTTGTCATAATAACCTGAACCCGCTTATTCTCCTGATCATCGTTAGAATGCTCTTTAAGGAGATCCATCACGCGTTCCTGCAGCTGAGGGTGGAGATGTGCCTCTGGTTCCTCAACGAGAAGGAGGCCCAGTTCTTCGCCATCTCGCAGCAGCACCAGTTCAGTAGCCATAAACAATGCATTGTTATACCCAAGGCCGCGAGCGCAACGAGCGTCAGGATCAATGTGTGCTCTAGGAAGCAGCGATAACTCGAACTTCTCCAGAATAGGCGTGAGCGCTAGATTAGGTGCGATACGGATGCGCGACTGAATTGCATCTCCAGAAAACGCAAATTGGCTCAAGTAGTTGTCATTGATGTCTTTTTCTACACTTTTGATGACTTGATGTTGACCAAGGTGGTGCTGAGTGAACGCCATCAGACCAACTAATCGGGTAGGGATGTTAGCTGGCATTGTCTGATCGAAGTCGTTTACCTCCTGGCCAGCAATAAGGTTATGGGCTCCAAGAACTTGAGACAGGCGTGATTGTCGTCCCGAACTCAACTCCGCCTCAGCATCGCGTAGGGGCCTTAAATAGGTTGCTCGTACCAGCTCTCTTACCGCATAACCCACTTCTGGCCCAATGCCATTTACTCCAGTTCGAACAATTGTTTCTACACGTGAACGCTTAGTCGTTTGGGGCGGGTGGAAGCGTGCCTCAAGATGCAGAATAAGCGAGCAAGATCCATCTTCACCAAGAGTCAACCATTCTAGGACTGCAGCTTCCTGATCGGTGTTTAGTCCACACAGAGTGGCTTCGATACAAAGACTATTAGAACGAGTTGCGCCATGAATGTGAAAATCTTGCTCGAAGAGACGGATGTTTTCATAACTGGTCGTCAGCAACACCTGGCGGATAGCATCAACGATACAGGACTTTCCTGCATCATTCTCACCCACAAGGATGTTTAACCCCGGATTGAGTTCCCAGTCGAGCTCAGGTGCGGATACACTATCTCCAAAAGCACGATAGTTTCGGGCGGTGATGTGCTTCAGATACATGTTCTCTCCTTAGTGGAATTTTCACATTCTAAGCATCGTAGTAATAAAGGAAGGACGATAATACTTTTTTAAATCAAAGTTCATTAAAGTGCCGGGAAATGGACTTTGACGCGAGAGGTTCTTAGCAACGTGCCTTCCAGAGCCGCATAACGAAGGTCTTTTTTAGCTTCATCTGAAAGGCGAATAATCCCTTCAAAAATAAGCAGGTGGCCTGAATCCAAAAGTGTATGCAAATCTGCAGCGAGGCAAATTCCGTTTTCTATGCTCGCAGCTCCGCCGCTTGCGTGACTAACGATATGGGCAGCCTCAAGGGCTAGTCGTGTACCGGTAATGGCACATTGATTTTCCCAGTTTGACATCACTTCGCGCCTAAAGCGCCCTTGTGCTGGGCGGATCTCCGCTCTAGTGTACTTTTTTTCATATCCAGAAAAATGCGGTACCGAAAGCCGCTCGAGTTCTAACTCGTTTCTATACTGCGTATAAAGCTCGCCATTTTCCATTTCATCAAGCTCATCGCTTCGCCAACCAGCATTCAACAACTTCCTGCGCGCAGCTTGATAGTCACGGACAGATTTATCCGACAGGTCGCTCCGGCGCTCCAGAAAAACAACATGATTTCCTCGCCGGACCGACTTTGTTCTGTCTCCAATCTTCATTTCCTCCCCGCCAGATTCAGCAATAAGATCTGCACGCCAAGCGGCATGGAAAATATTCTCGCCTACATATTTATTCGCGGCCGCAGCGCTGCTGAAACACTCGCCATCTACGTATACCCAATACCGCCTTTTCTTCATCCGCTCAGCTTGTTCTGGTGTATAGCGTTGTGTCATCAGCATGTTCCTTTTGATTGTTATTCAGTCGAGGTAGTGAACATCATGACGGAATTCTGTTTCTGAATGGAGCAGGATTTCGGGGCAGGAGCAATCGAATTGGGCATTTTGTAGATTAAATAACTTAATTTTTATATCACATCTAACTAAATTTCTTTTCGCTTTGCTTGAACAAGGTAGTGACTGAGTTAAGATTAATCCGATAAGATGCTGGTATCCCACTTCTAAATTGCTCTACACATGGAGTATGTGATGGTTCAGGATTCCTCTGCATTAGCCCCTTTCTTTCGTTCTCATATAGAAAAAAATAATCAATACAGCCCTGAGTGGGGCAAACACTATCGACAGCTCGTAGAACAGGTCCAAGCCGAGAAACCCAATTTCTCAGCTGATACAATTCGGCAAATTTGGTACGAGCGCATTAATGGCATCTCCAGCCTCCGACAGGGTGGGATGTCCCAGTTTGAATTCGAAGCGGCGCAGAAACAGTTACTCGCTCTCACCCGTATGATGGCAGAAGAGTGTACGCAGGAGAATTACGACCGGGTGATTCAGCGCCTTATTAAACTTAAAACTGATGGAGTGTTGAACAAAGTTTACTGGGCACTCTGCCACCGTGCCTTTGCGGCGATATACCCGTCGAAAATTACCAACGTTGTGAATGTCAGCAATTTTTTCAGCAGTTATAACTATTGCAATAATCATTTTCAACTTGGCCTTTCTGAGGACCAGGAGTGGTTCGCCCGCAACCTTGATCTCAAGAAAGCCTTGCACCGCGCATTGGGCGATGATGTCGATCCAATTGAACTGAATATGTCGCTCTGGCATCTCTACACGCAGGTGATTCAGAAGAAAAATGATATTACGTTAATCGGTAATGAGACTTCATTGCCCGAGGACGAACAAGACGAGGAGGTTACCACTCCACAATTGCCAAAAAATACGATCCTCTACGGTCCGCCAGGGACCGGTAAAACTTATCGAACCATTGACCTAGCCGTACGGGCCTGTGAACCGATAGCCTACTCGCTGCAGGAAGGGAAGGAGGAAAACGAAAAACGCCGTGAGTTGAAAAAGATTTATGACCGCCTAATTGCTGAAAAGCGGGTGCGCTTCATAACCTTCCATCAAAGTTTTGGCTATGAAGAGTTTATTGAGGGGCTAAGAGCAGAGACTACCGACGACGGCAATGTACGCTACGAAATCAAAGCGGGCATTTTTAAGCAAATTTGTGAAGATGCTGCCTTTGGTCACGCAGGTGTTCAGCAGAAACTTGACGAGGCGCTCGCCCGCTTACAAGAACGTTTATCTGAAAGTGGGAGCATTACTCTTGAAACGCTGCAGGGCAAAGCCTTCCAGCTGGCTTACAAGAGCCAGACCACCTTTGGTATCTTCCCGTCGCAATCGAAAAAAGAGGATTTAGGGCAGGGTTACAATGCTTACCTCAAGAATATCAGTCTGGTTTACCAAAACCCACAGGCAAAGGTACATAATCCGTCATATGTACGTAGTATCCTTAATTACCTGATTAAACAGGAAGGTTTGCCTTCTAACCCACAGGATTCTGTATCTGAAAAACGGCAAAACTACGTTTTGATTATTGACGAAATTAACCGTGGCAATATCTCCAAAATCTTCGGCGAATTGATCACCCTGATAGAGACCTCTAAACGTGCTGGAGAACCGGAGGCTCTTAGCGTAATGCTTCCTTATTCTTCCACCCCATTCAGCGTGCCTAATAATCTCTATTTAATTGGCACCATGAATACCGCCGATCGTTCGCTCACGGCATTGGATACCGCCTTGCGCCGTAGATTTGAGTTTGAAGCTATGCTGCCGGATATCAATGTCTTGAAAGATACGGTAATCAAAGGGATTGATTTGCCACGCCTTTTGCAGACTTTGAATGACCGAATTCAGGTGCTGTACGATAGAGAACATACATTAGGCCATGCCTTTTTCATCCCAGTTGTTCAGGTAAAAGAGGACGAAGAGCTGGCATTTGAAAGGCTCAAGCGGATTATGCGAAACAAGGTGTTACCACTATTGGAGGAGTACTTCTACAACGACTGGCAAAAAATCCGTATGGTTCTGGGCGACAATCAAAAAAGCGAAAACCCGAACCTACAATTCGTGTGTGAGGTGAAAGACCAGAAACAGTTTGCGGATCTTTTTGGCAATAGCGGAACTGAAGATCTGCATGATATCGGTGCCAGTTTCCATTTGGCACCTGAGAGCGACAATGTCTGGGGTACTCCACTTGCCTGGCAACAAATTTATGCGCCAAATACTGGTAATCCCAGGAGCAAGGAATGACGTCTCGTCAGAACTTTACCGTCTTCGAGTACGGACTCCTAATTGATGAGAAAGATAAGGGCCGCATAAATAATGCGGTCGTACTGCCCACCAATATGTTTGATTGGCTTGAGCAACGTTGTCTGAAAGATGATGCGGATAATACTCATCGTCTGCTTACTCTGCGTAGTAGGGGTAGTGTAAAAACGCTGCAAGTAAAAAACTATGCTGGTGTTATTTCCCTTCCTGGTAATGCGTTTATTGAAGTGTTGCCAAAAACGGGGCGGCGTGATGAGAACATTGATATTGCACGTCAGCAGCTTTTAATGATGCTACGTACCCTAAAATCTTTTCGTCACATTGCCACTTCAGCATCCAGAGTTCGAACCTCGAAGATGCCGCTGATGGATGTATTTATTCAGCAGTTTATCGATAGCGTACAGCAGATTGTGCGCCAGGGTCTAAAGCGTGACTATTTACGTCAGCAGGACAATTTATCTTGGATGAAAGGGAAGTTACGGGTCACCGCTCAATTAAGCAAAAACTGCATGCATCGGGATCGATTTCAAGTGGAATTTGACGATTACAGCGCTGAACGTCTTGAAAACCGGATATTGAAAACTGCCATCGAGAAAATACGCCGTCAGATCAGCAACCCGCAGCTATTATCACAAGTTAACGCTTTGCAGGTGCACTTTGACGATATTGCGCCTGTCGGTGATGTTCGCATCGCTTTCGACCAGATACGTCTTGACCGACATATGCGCCACTATGAACTTGCCTTGGCGTGGGCGCAGCTGATTTTGATGGGGCAATCGCCACACTGCATGCAGGGCGATGCCAATGCGATTTCACTGCTTTTCCCAATGGAAGCCGTGTTTGAATCTTTTGTGACTGCTTGGATGCGTCATCGTTATAACGATAACTGGCATGTGAGGGCACAGGTTGATTCACATACCTTGGTTCGTCTCAATGGCAAAGGAGTATTTAAGCTTAGACCCGATATCCATCTAAGACTCCGTGGGGATAATAGGGATCAGGCGATGATTTGTGATGTTAAATGGAAAATGGTGGAGAGCGGGAAGGTGATACTCGAGCAGTCGCAAACTGACTTTTATCAGATGCTGGCGTACGGTGTGAACTATCAGGAGGGAGTAGGGGATATGCTGCTGATTTATCCTTCGCATGAGGGTTTTAATAAGCCGTTACCTCATCCCTATGAATTCAGCCATCAAAAGGAAATCCCACTGCGTTTATGGGTTGTTCCATTTTTTATTGGTGATAGTTTGCAAAGTTCTGGCCTGCGTTTTCCTGATGAGAAAAGCTTGATTTAAATCCTTGCTATTCTCTTTACTACGGTTAGCCTTATTCTATTGTCCAGCAAAAGTTTGACATATGGTCTAGCGAATGACTTCATTTTGGTCATGGCTCACCAACTACCTCTCAGGTGATTATGTTCAGTTGTTGCCCTTGAGCAAAGCAGCTCTTCCTAACTGAATCTTGCATTCAAAGCCATGTCGGTGTGTTCTACTAACATGGCTTTATGCCTAGTCGTGATATCTATTTTTTTGTGCGGATTTTAACTTGTGGGTAGAAGTGCGGGTAAAACTATTTATTTCCGCTAATACACGACATTGATATCAGTCTATTACGTGTAAAATTCGAGCCTGGCCTTCGAACCAATACTGTGTGGGCAAGCTTTAGCTAAAGATTAATTTTTTTATAAATTCAGTTCCACTGCAGGACTTCTTTTGATTTTTATCGAGTGTACTTCAACCCTTCTAAGTAAAAGTTCACAAGACACTAACCGCTAATTAATCCAATCTAATTGATTGAAACGGTATTTAGTAGCTTGAAAATTACCAATCAGAAAAAACCATCCTACAAGTTGAATAAATCGCATTTATCACATGTATCAACTCTCTCATCTAACGTGTTTCTACCAACACCCGCCACAACTCCCCAACCGTCAAATCCCGCACCACCGTCCGCGGCTCCCTCCCCAACCACCCAATCAATCTCCCAACCCCGAATAAATCCAGCCCCTCAGCTGTAAAAAGGTACTCATTCTCCCCCAGCCCAAACGTTTCCTTAAATGATCGCTCTTCAGTCACAAATAAAACCCCAAACCGCTTCTCAGCCTCTTCCAGCAGCTCAACGCCATCGTCCCCAGCAATCCCCAAATCCGCTTCCAGCCGAGTCTCCTCGGTAATCACCGACTTAACATCTCCTGAAATCTCACGCACAAAATCAATCACCTGCTGTAATGTAGGCTCCACGCTCACCTCCCGATTCACTATCCACCCTCCCGATTCATTCTCTCAACTCCAGTTCAATCCCCAACCCCCAACGGCAAATCTTCCCGCAGCGTCCCCAGCAAATACTCCACAAACACTCTCACCTTACTGTTTGTCATCTGCTTTGTCGCGAAGACTGCGCTTACTGGCATCGACCCCACCGCAAACTCCCTTAACACCGGCACCAACGCCCCAGACGCCAAATCCGGTCCTGCCAGCCACGCCGGGAACTGCGTAATCCCCATGCCAGCTAATGCAGCAGCGCGTTGCTGTTCGCCGTCATTGCTTTGAAACCGTCCTTGAGGCATCAGCGTAAACGGTTTTCCGTACTCATCCAAAAACCGCCACGGATGCACGCCGCGTCCGCCATTGAAGGCAATGCACTGATGTCTGCTCAACTCAGAGGGTGAGGTGGGTGTACCATGCTTCGCAAGGTATTCCGGGCTGGCCAGCGTGATCAGCGGACTTTCCGCCAGCTTGCGTTGCGTCAGCGCCGAATCTTGCAATTCGCCGTGCCGGATGGCGACATCGATATTCTCTTCTATCAGATTTACATGCCGTTCGGAGACACGCAGTTCGATGTTAAGCGCCGGATGGCGTTCCAGCAGGGCAGGTAAGCGCGGCACGATATAAAAGCGACCAAACACCGGCGCGACGGAGATGCGCAGAGTGCCTGCCGCCTCATCCGCACCGAATTTGACGCGGGTTTCCAACTGCTCAAACTCATCGCGCAGGCGCAGTGCGCCGTCATAGAACGCTTTCCCCGCCCCGGTTAAGGCGATGCCTCGGGATGACCGCTTCAGGAGCTGCTGGTTGAACTGGCCCTCCAGCGCGGCGACCTGTTTACTGACGGCAGACTGGCCGACGCCCGCTTCTTTGGCAGCGGCGGAAAAGCTGCCGCACTCTACTACGCGCAAAAACAGTCGGATGGCATCAAGTCGGTCCATATGAAGTCCAGGTTGGAATAGATGGTATTCCATTAAGCCAGCTAGTTGCCTAAATGGGAATGGCTTAACGTGGCTCGACACCCAAGCACGTTGGAGAACACTATGAACATGACCAGACATCCTTTAACCGCGCATGACCGTCAGCAGGTCGCACAGTCACTGGCTGCACTGCAGGAACATCGAAGTAACTTTACGGGTTCGATGCGTGAATATTACGACGCGATGTGCGCTCAAACGCCGCTGGCGGAAGGTGTGCGCATGGAACAAACCGATGCCTCTGGTTGGTGGCTGCATCCTCAGGCTACGCGCAGCGAACGCGTGATCGTATTCATTCACGGCGGCGCTTATATGCTGGGGAGTTCGCAAGCGTATCGCGGCTTTGCCAGTCAGCTGGCGACGCGTACTGGCTATTCAACCTTTGTGCCGGACTATCCGTTGGCACCGGAACATCCCTTCCCGGCGCCACCGGAAAATATGGTAGAAGTGCTGGAAGGGCTCATCAGCAGTGGGATCACTCAAATCACTCTGGTAGGGGATTCAGCGGGTGGGGCGCTGGCGTTGGTGGCGCTGCAATATGCGCAACTGGCCGCGTCTATCCGTTCGGCGGTGGTGCTTTCGCCCTGGACCGATCTGACTTTTAGCGGCGCATCGTTTAACGATCCAGAGATGCGCGATCCGATTTTCCAGCCCGCAATACTGCAGGATGCCGCCAAAGGCTATTTGCAGGGTCATGATGCGCAAGATCAACGTGCTTCGCCACTGTTCGCAAATCCTGCTGCATTGCCACCCTTGTTAATTCAGGTCGGAAGCGAGGAGTTGCTGCTGAATGATGCTACTCGTCTGGCGAGCAAAGTCGCGGAATCAGGCGGTGCGGTGCAACTGGATATTTATGACGGCATGCACCACGTGTTCCAGCGGGATATCCAGTTGGATGCCGCGCGTCATGCATTGGATACAGCGGCGGCATTTATTCATCGTTATTAATTTTTTGAGGGTCGACTCGGCCCGATAACGCCACCCTTGTTAAAAGCTACTCGATTCGCTGTATTGGAACCTACCTACGTTTTGCGACCAGTTGCCATTTGGGTGCCGTCACTTCTCTTTGCTCATAGTAAGAACCAGATGAAACTCGGCCCTGTCTGCTACGCAGAGGAGCTTCAGCAATTCTGCTCAGGCTAACAATGTTGGGGCAGGACAGGGCTATAGTCAGCACAAAAAATAAATAATTAAATGGATCTAATTTTTAGTGCATAAATTCGACTTAGATCAGATTTTCATACTGTTCACTTGATCGACTGTCACCCTAAGTAATAGTATCGCTGCCAGTGTGGTTTTGAGGGTGCGCCGTCGCGAAAGGCTCTGGCGTCATCTGCCAGCCACCACAGAGGATAATGCAACCAGTCTTAACCCTTAAAACTTCTACAGCGTTGAAGGATTAACAACGCTCAGATAACACCAGGATGGTGCCAATGATTTCTCAAGATTCCCATATAACAAATTCTACCCTCGATACGCTGATGCAGGATACCTGGCTGCTGGCGCTTGCTATCCGAAACGGACAATCCATCACGGTTGATGATGCGCTCTACCAACGTTGCTTCAGCATGGTCCAACAGGTCCAGGACCAACTCAATACAGCCGGTGCACCTGGTCCTCTCTGCGAAGAAATCAAATTTGCCCACTGCGTCTTTCTCGACGAACTGATCATGACCATTCCGGAAGCCGATATTTCAGCCTGGTGGCGGCGCACACCTTTGCAGGGCCACTTTCTTGGACACCTCAATGGTGGCGAGCATTTCTACGAACGCATTAAACAGTTGCTTCGGGAGCCTGCGGCAGAGGAAGTCGCAGTGAGTTGCTACTACCGAATGCTGCGCTTTGGCTATACCGGAAAATACCGAACGGAAGACGATGAGGAGCGCCAGTCATTAATGCAGCAACTACAAGCGCTATTGCCTGAGAAGGCTGCATCTCCCGACTCAGCAGTAATTATCCAGCGTGCAAAAAACAAAACATCTTTCTGGCAGCGTTCTCCCTGGCTTATTCGCAGCAGTGTGCTGGTTGCCATCATTGTCGTCACTTTCATCATGAACGGCCATCTGCAATATCTGCTTGGCAAAGGCTAGGTTGCGGGTCAGCAAATTTCAGGAAGGAATCTGTAAATGGGCAAGAAGGACTTTGTTATTACGGGCGGCAAGACGCCGGTATATAACCATTACCAACTGAGCATCCAGGTGCTGAAAAATCAGCGTCCCGACATTCTGTTGTCGGTGCTGCGTTTCAGCGGTGAAGAAGCACTGAACACGCCCTGGAAGTATCGCATCGAGCTGACCAGTGCGACACGTGATATTCCTGCGGATATGCTGATCAACAGCACGGCCCAGCTGTTATTTTATCCTGACGGCCAACCCTGGCAGTCAGTTGAACCTCGTATTCTGCGCGGTGTTGTCACCGCTTTTCAGCAGTGCGAATCCTCCGCTGACGAAACACGTTATGTGGTTACGCTGGAATCACGTCTGGCGCTGCTAAAAAACAGTCTGACCTATGCCGTTTACCAGCATAAAAGCGTGCCGGGTGTGGTCGAGGATATACGCCAGTCGCCTCTGATTGCGTTGATGAACACGCTGAATGTGCAGGGGCGGACGGGGCAAACCGGCGGCGATCTGGCTGATTCGCTGGTGAGCTCCGCAAAGAATTTACTCAGCAGTAACAAAACAAAAGCCATCACAAGACCACTGGGTGCAAGTGGCCCAATGGATGACACCTTCGGCCCCTTGCTGGCCCTCACCGATAGCGGCACAGCGGCCAAAGACAGCCTCAGCCTGCAAACGTTCCTGACGCGCATCACCCGCGTTCGTCTGCGATTACAGCAGGTTACCAACGCACCGGATCCGCAGGCCATGATGCAGTCGCTGGCGCTGACGGTGTTTCAAGGCAAAGCCGTGGATCTCACTGACACGCGCGATTATGGCAGCCTGATTGCCGCCAGCCTCGGTCAGGAGTGGAGCGGGTTTGGTCAGGCGGTGTTTGTCGAACCGATGGTGCAGGCATGGGAGCAGGTGCTCAGCCCGACCGCTGAAAGCATTAACAGCCAGTGGCAGAACGACATTGTGACGCCATGGGATCACTCTTTTGCCGACCGCTATCCGTTTGCTAATCGACAAAGCGACGTCTCCTTACCGCATTTAGCGCAGTTTATGCGCACTGATACCGGGCGAATTGCGCAGTTCGTTAACAGTCGTCTCGGTGGTCTGCTGCGGCTGGAAGGCGATCGCTGGGTACCGGATGCGATGAACAGCCAGGGACTGACGTTCGATCCTGCCTTTCTCAACGCGCTGAATAAGCTAGCACACATCGCCAACATCGCATTTGTCCGGGGAGATGTGGAGCTGCATTTCCAGATGATGGCAAAGCCCTCCCGCAACGTGGTGGAGTCTGAGCTGACGGTGGATCGCCAGAAGCTGCAATATTTTAACCAGGAAGAGAGCTGGCAAACGCTGAACTGGCCTGACAACCGCTGGCAGCCACAAACCACACTGACCTGGCGCAGCGCCAGTGCCGGAACCCGCATTTATGCCGATCACCCCGGGAGCTGGGGGCTGATCCGCCTGCTGGATAAAGCCCGTATCACCGATCTGGGGAGCAACATCTACCGTGTTGTCTGGCCGACGCCGGACGGGCTTGCACTTAACTACCAGATTCGCACCGAGCTCGGCAGTGGCCCGCTGTCACTCCTTGATTTGCGTGGATTCCGCATGCCTGCGCGGATATTTATTTCCGACACGCAGAATGAAGTTGCGTATCAGGGAGGTGAACAATGAAGGCTCGTTTTACTCATGTGTGGCTGATATGCCTCGCGGCAATGTTGCTGAGCAGCTGTGGTGCCTGGCAAAAAACCATGCAGGGCACCGCGAGCGTGGCAAATGCCGTGTTCTATCGCCAGGTCAACACCCTGCACCTGACCTTGACTGCACGTGCAGCGATCAACCAGGACGATGCGCAGCAGTCGATGCCTTTGCGCCTGAATATTTTGCAGCTCAGCACGCGTCAGATTTTCGATAACGCCGAATACAGCAGCCTGCTGGCACAGCCAGATCTGGTGCTGAAAGAGAGCCTGGTCGCGCAGCGGCAGCTCAGCATCATGTCAGGGCAGAGCGTTAGCCTGGATATTCCAATGGAAAAGCAGGCGCAGTTCGTCGCGGTCGTGGGCTTGTTCCGCCAGCCTGACAGGGATCGCGGCACATGGAAACAGGTGCTGAGCCGCGAGGAGCTTGATCCGGACTCACCGCGCACCATTGAAGTGAGGGATAACACCCTGAATTTGGAACTATCGAAGTAACTGTTCAATTTTTACGGCAGGAGCCACAAAGTGACGCTATACGATATAAAACCGAAGTTTCAGAATTTATTAAGACCGCTGGTCATCAGGTTACATGCGCAGGGAATCACTGCGAATCAGGTCACGTTGTTTGCCATGCTGACCTCTGTGCTACTGGGCGCACTGTTGATGTGTTTCCCCGATCTGCGCTTTTTTATCACCTTGCCCATCTTCCTTTTTTTCCGCATGGCGTTAAACGCCATTGATGGCATGTTAGCCCGAGAGTTCAATCAGCAATCTACTGTAGGAGCAATCCTCAACGAGGTCGGTGACATTATCTCTGACGCCGCACTGTATCTGGCTTTTGCGTTTGTTACAGGTATCTCGCCGTGGTTGGTAGTGTTGGTCGTGCTGCTTTCCTGGTTGAGCGAATTCTGCGGTGTAATGTGTCAGACGCTGAACGGCATCCGCAGTTATCGTGGTCCGTTGGGAAAAAGCGATCGTGCATTCCTCTTCGGTGCTCTCGGTCTGGTGATTGCGCTGTGGCCGCAATATATCGGCTACGCTAACGCACTGTTTGCTATCGCTGCCCTGTTGCTGTGCTGGACCAGTCTGAACCGCTGTCGCTGCGCGATGGAGGCGAAAAATGGCTGATTCCAGACAAGTGCTTTATTACTGCCTGGGGGGCATCTTCGCCATACTTATTCTGGCGACGCTGATTATTTTTGTGCTGAGAAAATGCCGCCCACAGCGCAACTGGCTGGAATTGCAGCAACGCGTTAATAGCTGGTGGGTAATTATCTGCCTGTTTTCGCTGGCGATGCTGTCTCCGAAATGGCTGGCGCTAACCTTTTTCGGCTTCATCAGCTTCCTGTCGTTAAAAGAGTATCTGACGCTGGCACCCACGCGACGTTCGGACAGTATGCCGCTGCTGTGGATGTATGCCGCCATCCCGGTTCAATACCTCTGGACCGGCATAGCCTGGTACGGCATGTTCATCATCTTTATCCCGGTTTACGTCTTCCTGTTCCTGCCTGCTCGCATGGTGATTGCCGGTGATACCAAAGGTTTTCTGCACTCCGCATCGGTGATGCACTGGGGCATGATGACCACCGTGTTCGCTCTGAGTCACGTCGCTTATCTGATGACTTTGCCCGGTTCTGACGCCAGCGCCGGTGCGCTGCTGGTGTTCTTCCTCGTTGCGCTGACTGAGCTGAATGATATTGCCCAGTATCTATGGGGAAAATCGCTGGGCAAGATCAGAGTGACGCCCAAAGTCAGCCCGAATAAAACGCTGGCCGGTCTGCTGGGCGGCATCCTCACCACCATGCTGCTGGCGGTGATTCTTGGCCCACTGCTCACACCAATGAGTTATCTCCACTCGCTGGGTGCCGGGTTGATTATTGGTGCCAGCGGCTTTTGCGGCGATGTTGTGATGTCGGCGATCAAACGCGACTTTGGTGTGAAGGATTCAGGAAAATTGCTGCCCGGACACGGGGGTATTCTGGATCGCCTCGATTCGCTCATCTACACCGCACCGCTGTTCTTCCACTTCTATTACTACTTCTACGTGTAAGAGGCGCTCATGAACCGAATGCTGCGCTGGATCTTTACCCTTTGCATCGCTTACCCGGTGGTGTGGATTTGGCTGGGTGTCGCCGTTGCTAACCGTAAGAAACTGCCGAAAACAGGACCGGCAATTATTGTGGCGAATCACAACAGTCATCTGGATGTACTGACGTTGTTCACGCTGTTTCCGCTTTCGACGCTGGTGGACGTGCAGCCGGTTGCTGCCGCCGATTACTTTCTGAAAAACAGAGTGGTGGGTTGGTTTGCACTCAAGGTGATTGGCATTATCCCGGTGTATCGCGGGGCGCATCAGGCCAATCCGTTGCAGGCCTGCGTTGATGCGCTGGCGGAAAAGAAAATCGTCATTATTTTCCCGGAGGGCACGCGCGGTGAGCCGGGGAAACTGTCAGAAATAAAATCTGGCCTGTGGCATCTCAGCCAGCAGTGCCCGGATGTGCCCATCGTTCCTGTCTATATGCACGGGCTGGATCGCTCAATGGGCAAAGGCCAGAAAATACCGGTGCCGTTTTTTATCGATATTTATATCGACGAGCCTGTGCGCTATCAGGACAACAAGGCCGAATTTAAAACAGCGTTATTAAATCGTTTTGTCGAATTACAACAGCAAGCCACAAGGAAACTACCATGAGCCGGGAAGCACGTTTATTTCAGGAAGGATCTTTTTCAACCAGCGACGATGAATCACTCTATTTTCGCCACTGGCCCGCGCAGGATGCGCAGAGCAAAAAAGTGATTGTGCTATTTCATCGCGGGCATGAGCACTCCGGGTGTTTACAGCATGTTGTCGATGAGTTGCTGATGCCGGATGCCCATTTTTACGCCTGGGATGCACGTGGGCACGGCCATTCGCCGGGAGAGCGTGGTTACAGCCCGAGCCTTGCTCGTTCAGTGCAGGACGTCGATGAGTTTGTCCGCTTTGTGGCTGAACAGGCACAGGTGAGTATTGAAGACATAGTTGTGATTGCGCAAAGCGTCGGCGCAGTGCTGGTCGCTACCTGGGTACATGATTATGCGCCGAAAATTCGCGGCATGGTGCTGGCATCGCCAGCGTTTAAAGTGAAGCTTTATGTGCCTTTCGCGCGCACTGGCTTGAGTCTGCTGCAACGCATTCGCGGCCTGTTTTACGTGAACTCTTACGTGAAGGGGAAATTTCTCAGCCACGATCCTCAGCGAATCAGCAGCTTTGAGCAGGATAAACTCATCACTCGCCAGATTGCGGTGAATATTCTGTTGGACCTGTATAAAACGGCGGAGCGCATTGTTTCTGATTCTGCCGCTATCACCGTGCCCACCCAACTGCTGATTTCCGGCGATGATTTTGTGGTGCACACCAAACCACAGCAAAAATTCTATCAGGGGCTGCGCAGCGCCATTAAAGAGCAGCATATTCTGCCGGGCTTTTATCACGACACACTAGGCGAGAAGGATCGCCAGCTTGCCTTCGATAAAATGAAGCCGTTTATCGAACAGCTCTATAACGCAGCTCCTTACACCTTCGATTACAGCCATGAAGATCAGTGGAGCCCGGGCGCTGATGCGTACCGAGAATTGCAGGCTCCACCTAAACGCTGCTCACTACAAGGCATGTCCTACGCTGCGCTGAGTTTTGGCATGAAAACCATTGGCAGGCTATCTAAAGGCATGCGCCTGGGATATGAAACCGGCTTTGACTCTGGCAGCACGCTGGATTATGTCTACCGCAATACGGCTGAAGGCACTGGCATTGTTGGTCGCATTATCGACAGACAGTATCTCAACAGCATTGGCTGGCGCGGCATCCGCGTGCGCAAAGAAAATATCCAGCAGGTGATTGCGCAAGCCGTAGCAAAACTGCAAGAGCACAATTTGCCGGTTCGCGTGGTCGATATTGCCGCCGGACATGGCCGCTACGTTCTTGATGCGCTGGAGAAGCAACCGGGAATTGAAAGCATCCTGCTGCGTGATTACAGCGATCTGAATGTGGAAAAAGGCCAGGCGATGATTGAAGCGCGTCAATTAGGCCATCTCGCGCAGTTCAAAAAAGGCAATGCCTTTGATTATGACTCGCTCGCTACACTCGCCCCTGCACCGACGCTGGGCATCGTTTCCGGTCTCTATGAATTGTTCCCGAGCAACCAGCTAATTAAAACGTCGCTGGCCGGTTTGGCAGCAGCCATTCCACCTGGTGGTGTGCTGGTGTATACCGGACAGCCATGGCATCCGCAGTTGAAAACCATCGCATGGACCTTAACCAGCCATCAAAACGGCATTCCCTGGCTGATGCGCATTCGCAGCCAGAAAGAGATGGATACGATGGTCGAGGAAGCTGGATTTGAGAAATGCCACCAACTGATTGATGAGTTTGGCATCTTTACCGTGTCGCTGGCGGTAAGAAAACTGCATGACTGAATCGTTGCTGACACAACGCCCTCACAGCCCCTGGAAGGAGGGGCTTGGCTGGCTGATTCTGCTGGGGCCGCTGTTTTTTCTGAGCTACGGGCAGGTGAATACCTTTACCTCGACCCGAGACGATGTGGGCAGTCTGGTATTTGGCTGGGAGCATTCGATCCCGTTTATTCCCTGGACTATCGTGCCTTACTGGAGCATTGACCTGCTATACGGCATTTCGCTGTTTATCTGCACGTCAAAACAGGAACTGATGCGTCACGGTTGTCGCCTGCTCGCGGCATCGCTGGTGGCGTGTGCTGCGTTTTTGCTTTTCCCGCTGAAGTTTACCTTCATGCGCCCGGAAACCCAGGGTGCTTTCGGCTGGCTATTCCGCCAGCTTGAACAGTTCGATTTACCCTATAATCAGGCTCCTTCACTGCACATCATTCTGACCTGGTTGCTCTGGCTACGCTTTCGCCAGCATCTGAATCGCCATGCGAGAATCGTTTCAGGCTGTTGGTTCCTGCTGATTGCCGTTTCCGTACTGACGACCTGGCAACACCATTTCATTGATGTGATTAGCGGAATGGTGGTCGCAATCATCATCAGCTATGTCATTCCGATTGAAGGAGAATGGCGCTGGCAGCGGCCAACACTGCACGCGCGACGTCTTGCGGGTAAATACTGCCTCGGTGGCATCCTGTTTTTACTGGCGGGAACAGCGATTCCCTGTGGTTATTGGCTGCTGTGGCCTGCCTTAGCACTACTGACAGTGGCTGCGGGCTATGCCGGATTGGGCGTGACGGTGTTCCAGAAAAACAGCCACGGCAACTTATCTCTCTCCGCACGCATGCTACTTCTGCCTTACCTGGCAGGTGCAAAAATTTCCCGCCGCTGGTTTTCCCGGCATACAGCGCAAAGTAATGAGATTGCCGCTGGCGTATCGCTGGGCAGGTTTCCGGACGAGGCAGAGCAGGGTATTGCTGTTTTTGACCTGACAGCCGAATTCCACAAGGGCAAGCGAGGTGAACAGTGCTGGCAGTCCTATCCCTTAATGGATCTGCTGGTGCCAGACATTCAGCATTTGCGCACTGCAGTAAGACAGCTACAGCAGTTGCGTCAGGCACATGACAGAGTGCTGGTCTGCTGTGCTCTGGGGTTATCGCGCAGTGCCACGGTGGTTGCGGCGTGGCTACTGGCTGAAGGGTATGCTGCTTCTGCCGTCCAAGCCGTTGCACTCGTCACTTCCCGACGTCCGCAGATTGTTCTCACGCCTGCGCACATTGCCACTCTGGAAGCATTCAGCAAGGAACAGCCATGTCAGACAGCATGATGACTAAGCGGATTGTGCAAATTCATCTGTCGAGCTGGCGCTACTTTGCCGCACTGACGCTGCCGCCGCTGGCGCTGATACTCAACCTTTTCTACTCCGCGCTGAGCCTGCCTTTAATGGTGCTGTTTTTCGTCACGCACTACTACTGCTGGCGTTTATGGCTGGATGAACGGCTCTTTGGATTGCTCAAGAATGAAGAGGATCTTGCTGAGTTTGATCAGGGGATGGCGCAGCTGTGGTCGAAAAAATTTGCCCGACTGCGTTCTCTGACAGATCGCTTGCTAGGCACAAGGGTCATTTTTTACCGGGCAATGATCTCACTGCTGGTGCTGTGGCTGGTTTCACTCTGTTCTGTGTTGTATCTGGCGCTGACACTGGTTGAGTAGGTGAGCAATGAAGGATCATGATTTTCTAAAATATTTTGACAGCGAAATGCGTTATCTGAAGGCGGCGGCGCAGGAGTTTGCCGAGCAATATCCGGAAGCCGGTCGTAGGCTAGGCGTGGATGGTGCGTCTCTGAAGAGGGACGACTCGGTGGAGCACTTGTTTCAGGGCTTCGCACTGATGATGGCGCAGATGCGCCGCAAGATTGATGACGATATCCCGGAACTGACAGAACCGCTGCTCGGGCATCTGCTGCCCGTGGTGAATCGCACGCTGCCGTCCATGTCGGTTGTGGAACTTACACCAGATGTGGTCGCTCAGGTGCGTGATGCGGTGCTGCCGGAAGGCACAACGCTATTAACACGCCCGATGGATATCACTGGTCTGCGTTGCCCTTATCGCACCACGGATGCGTTGAAATTACACCCGCTGGTGTTAGGTAATGTCACAACATCGTTTCACCCTGACGGGCACCAGATGATATCCCTGCGGTTTACACTCAGCCCTCAGGCCGATCCGAGCCAAGTCGATCTCAGCGATATTCCGCTTTATCTTCACGGCGATCGCCCGGTGCAGTCTCTGCTATACCATGCGCTCACCAGCCATCTGCGCAACATTACTGTTCGTCTGCCGCAGAGTGATAGCCACGATCCGCAGCCATTTAATGGTGGCATTAGCGCACGCTGGCAGCAGCACTGGCGACCAGTCTGGCCGGAAAGCGACAGCCCGGCACTGTGTGGCGAAGTTCGCCCACTACTGGAGTATTTCAGTTTTCCGGCTCGCTACGCCTTCTTTACGCTTACGGGGCTCGAAACGCTTCCTTTCAATGAAAGTTGTCTGCAGGCAATTCTCGATATCCATCTCAGCCAGCCACTTCCTCGCGATATTACGTTACCGGAGGACGCGCTGCGTATTCACTGTGTCCCGGTGATTAACCTGTTTACTCTGAACGCCGAGCCGCTAAAGGTGAGGCCTGCGGTGCTCGATTATCGTCTGCGTCCGCACCGGCTGCGCGATCAGCATACTGAGATTTACAGCGTGGATGAGGTTGCCGCCAGTGAAACACTGGATAAGCGGCGCTATGTGCCGTATCGACACTTCCGGCAAAAAGGCGGCATGTTGCAACGCAAAGAGTCGTGGCCGGAGCGATATTTTCATACGCGCATCTGGCGTGGTGTCAGTGGTCTTTATGAAACCCTACTGATGCTGGGCGGAGATGCAAGCGAGGCTGATCGGGGGGAAGATGACGCTACGCTGTTTATGAACATCACCTGCACCAACGGTAACTATCCGCGCATGGCGCTGGAGAAAGCGGTATTTGATGGAAGCGCAGTCACCGGTAACCTGGCGTTGCAGTGCAAAACCCGTCAGCCACCTTCCATGCCGTATTACCCACCCACCACACAGCTGTATCAGTGGCACCTGATGTCGCTGCTGCATCCACGCGCTCTCAGCCAGATGATCAATGATGCTGCAAGCCTCCGCGCCGTGCTGACGTTATTCGACTGGAGCAACGACGAAAACAACCGCCGCCGTATCAGCGGTATCCGCCACGTCAGCTGGCGTCAGGACTATAACTCATCGTATCACTGGCACGGCGTGCGCATTCGTGTTGCGCTCGATGAAACGCAGTTCAGCGGCATCGGTGATGCCCGCCTGTTCTGCGAGCTGCTGGAGCAGTTCCTGACGCAGTACGCCAGCGTGTTGCGCTTTACCCAACTGACGGTGCTGCTGACCGCTTCCGGCACCGAATGGGCCTGGCCTGAACGACGCATTGACAGGGTGCTGATGTGAGCATGGATAACAAAGAAAACAGCCAGCCGCTGCCACCATTCTGGCTGGACGATAACGGCAAAGACCAGACAGCTCGGTATAATTTTTATCGTTTCTGCCAGTTGCTGGAGCAGACGACCGGTAGCCGCCTTGGCACGGGCCGTACGCCAGAGAGTGATCCGGTGCGCTTTCGCCCCAATCCGCATCTGGGCTTTCCCGCCGGGGAGCTGAAGCGTACGGAAACTGACGCTGACAATCCAGATGCGCCGCCAACGGTCAGGACCCACTTCTTCGGCTTATACGGCGTAGATTCGCCGCTGCCCACCAGCATCATTGACGATATCAATCAGGGCCGCGACGGTGCGGATGCGATGGCAGCGTTTCTGGATATCTTCAATCACCGTCTGATGACGCAGTATTACCGCATCTGGCGCAAATACAACTATCCGGCCAGCTTTGAGCCGGGCGGTACAGATAATGTTTCGCAAAGCCTGATGGCGCTTACGGGCATCACCCACAGCGGCGATCAACCGTCATCACGCCTGCTGGCAATATTGCAACCACTCTTGCATACCACCCACACCGCGGAAGGCATCGTAGCGGTGATCAACAGCCAGGCACCGAACACCAAAGTTGAAGTTTTTGCACACCATCCGGTGAGGATGCCGGTGGCAAAACGCGCCCGACTCTCACTGCGCGGCGGCATGACGCTCGATCAAAATCCGATACTGGGTGATGAAACCCGCGTGGTGGGTTACTGCTCCCGGGTCGAGCTCTCGACAGACGATCCCGCAGAAGCGAAGGGCTGGATGCCTGACGGGCAACTCCGCCAGGACGTGATGGCGCTGCTGCGCACCTTGCTGGGCTGTGATTACGATTTGCGATTCTGGCTGACGGTGCCGACCCGGCTCCTGCCGATGCCCCGTTTGGGCGATGCCGGATTGTTCAACGGATACAATGTGATGCTGGGGTTGGGAGAGGATAATAAGACCACGATGTCAGCCACTACGCGTATCCGGGTGGGGCGCTTGCGCGAGACGCCGCTATAAAATGGTCTTATCCACAAAGTCTCCAGCAGACACCCAACACACTCTCACCTTGCCGTCCATGATTTGCTCTGTGGCAATACCACACTTGCTGGCAAACACATACAAAGATCGATTCCCCCCATAACTCCACCCATGCAAGCATTTCATTCATTTAATCAGTGCATTTTTTTATTTACTCACCAATACGCAAAACTATGACATTGAACGGGTTATTTATTTTAGTCTTCAGCCCGAACGACCGATTTAACGTGCAGATAAGCCCTGAATGACCGAGTGGCTGCCCCAGCCATCTCAGCGAAGTTCGGAAATCGCCAATCTGCGCAAGGTGAAGAATGAAAAATGTATTGATTGTGGATGATCACCCCGTCACGCGCTTCGCCCTCAAGTTGCTGCTGGAAAAGCAAAACCTGGTGGTGGTTGCGGAGGTGAATGACGGCTTGCAAGCCCTTGTGCTGGTGAAAAAGGTACGGCCAGATTTACTCATCATTGATATCGATATTCCTTCACTTAACGGTATTGACGTTGTGCAGCGCATACGTAATCAGGGCTCGGATATCGCTATTCTTGTTCTCTCGGCCAAGGACAGTGAGCACTACATTCGGCGCTGCGCCAGTGCCGGTGCGGATGGGTTTATCAGCAAACGCAAAGAGCTAGCGGAGTTGCATGATGCGCTGAGTGCCATGCGCCGAGGTTACGGTTATTTCCCTGGTGCGCGTGCAAGGCGGCTGATGCTGGCAGAGGCACACAGTGCGCAGGATAAGATTGCCACGCTCACCGCCAGAGAAATGGATGTGATGCGTTATCTGGCGCAGGGCATGAAAATCGTTGAGATTGCCAAAGTCATGAAAATCAGTGACAAAACCATCAGCACCTACAAGTGCCGCATGATGGAAAAATTAGAACTGAAAAATATGATCGACCTGTATGACTTTACGCTGCAACACAATCTGGATTAATTCCTTGACGAGAGAAAACAGCGAGCCTCATTGCTTAAGAGGCCCGCTGTTCCTGAATGAAGTTCAGAATGGCTTGGTTAAGCAGTTGCACACAACTGAGGGTTTCATCCAGCATCTGTTTAATATCCGCGGCCTCTATTGGGGTGACGCACGCCTCTTCCAGCTTGCGACACTGCGCGGCGATGTCTAATGCACCAATGATTTGCACCGATCCCGCGAGCCGATGCAGGCTGCGTTCCAGGGCCGGCCAGTCACCTTTGTCACAGCTGGTGTAAGCGAACTGCATATCGCGCAAGTTCTCTTCACGGGTGGCACTCAGTAATCGCTCTAACATCTCGGCGTCGTGGTGTGCCAGATCGCGCAGCGCATTGAGGTCGAGGAGCTGATGCAGCTTGAGGTGCTTTGAGGTAGCGGCGGCAGCTGAACGCGGGATGTTATGCAGGATTGCTTCCAACTGGGGTAAACGCAACGGTTTGAACAGGCAATCATCCATGCCAGCATCCAGGCAACGCAGGCGCTCTTCCGGTTGGGCATTGGCGGTCAGTCCCATAATCGTTAAGGGTCCACGTTGTTTTTGGCGCAGCTGGCGAGTTAAGGCAAAACCATCCATCACCGGCATGCTGCAATCTGTAATCACCAAATCAACGGTGTTTTCCTGCCATAACCATAACGCCTGTTCGCCATTCTCCGCTTCAATCACGTTATGCCCCAGGCGAGTGAGTTGTCGTTTCAGTAACAATCGGTTGGCCGGGTGATCGTCCACCGTCAAAATGGTGAGGGGCAAATTGCAACACTCCTGCTGGGAAACTGCCTCGACCGGGATATCCAGTGCTTTACGGCTGGAGAGCGGGATATGCACGCTGATACGTGTGCCGCGGCCGGGTTGGCTGTGCAGGGCGATGCATCCGCCCATCATCGCCACCATCTGCTCGCAGATCGCCAGACCTAATCCTGTCCCGCTCTGTTTTTTGCCTGAAGCCGATTGTTCATAGGGATTGAAAATCAGCTGCTGCTCAACCTCACTGATGCCAATGCCGGTGTCCTGCACGATCAGTTCCAGTTGAATCTGATCATCCTCACGAGGTTGACTGCGAATCTGCACTTCCACCGATCCGCGCTCGGTGAATTTAATGGCGTTGCTGATCAGGTTGGAGAGGATCTGCCGTAGACGCATCGGATCGACATAGATTTCATCGGGATGCAGTGCATCGATGTGGTAATGCAGCAGCAAGCCTTTCTGACGTGCCAGGCCAGAAAACACCCGCACCACGGGTTCAGCCAGCGTCTCAAAGCTTACCCATTCCGGGGTGAACTCCAGCTTGCCGGACTCAATTTTGGCCATATCGAGGATATCGCCAATCAGCCCCATCAGTGACTGCGCGGATTCATATGCCACCCGCACCGACTCCTTATCACACGGCTGCTGCTGGCGATCGGTCACCGCCAGTTCCAGCAGGCCAATAATCGCGCTGATTGGCGTGCGGATTTCATGACTCATGGTGGCAAGGAAGGTGCTCTTGGTGCGGTTTGCCTGCTCGGCGCGCTCTCGGGCTAAAGAGAGCGCGCGCGTCAGGCGTTCATGCTCGGTGACATCCTGCCAGCTACAAATTAGCCCCGCGATATTGCCGTAATGATCGCGGAAGGCTTCAGCCCGATGGATCACTTCACGTCGCTCGCGTCCGTTATCGATCTGTCCACGCTGTGGCGGCATGACTCGCGACGTTTGTTCCGCCAGCAGCGCCATTTGTGCCTGGCTGATGCTGTGCAATGGGTGCGCGGTATCACTGAGAGGAAGTTGGCAGATGTGGCTGTACTCTTCGGCAAAAAACTGGCTCCATGCCGGATTTTTGTTGGTCAATTCCCCCGCACTGTTGATGACATAAATCGGCACCGGCGTGCCATTAAACAGAGTCCGCTGAAACGCGGCCTGCTCCTGTAGACGGGCCTGTGCCTCTTTGCGTTGGCGTATCGCGCGGTGCAAATGATAGTTCCAGAACAGAGAGGTGATCACCAGCAGCGCAAAGATCCCCGCCAGCCAATAGAACTCGTGGCGATAGGCCAGCCAGGTATCCAGTTTGACGTCCGGCGTGCCCTGCCATTTCATCGTCAGTTGCGAAATATCGCGGGGAGAGAGGGCTGCCAGCGCTTTATTCAAAATGCTGAGTAGCTCTGGGTTTTCGCGCCCAATGGCAAAGGCGATGCGGGCAGGATGTTCCCCCAGACGTGCCGAAATCTGCAGGCGATTGCTGAAGTAGCGATCGATCATATATCGCGCGGATATCAGGTTGTTCACCGCGCTGTCGACGCGTCCTTCATTAACCATTTGCAGCGCGATGCTGGCATTCTCAACGTTCACCAGTTTGATATGGGGATAATTGTCCGTCAGCCACTGAGTGAGTTCATGCTGTGGCGTAATAGCAAGAGTCGTGATCTCGCTGAGTGAATTCGGCGATCCCAGCGAATCTTTACTGACTAAAACATAGGGCGGATAAACATAGGGCCGCGTAAATAACGCACGATCTTCCCTCTGCGCGCTGTAGGTTAGTGAGCCGGCAAACTCGGCCTGATGGCTACTCAACTTATCCAGCATGTCGTTGACCGAGGAAGCTTCAACCATTTTGAAATTCAGCCCGGTGCGCAGATGAATCAAGCGCAGCAAATCCGCTGTCATGCCATTGAAGCTGTTCTGACGATCTTTCAGTGTAAAGGGCGCGTCTAAGGGATTGATCACCACACGCAGCACTTTGTGTTGGCGCAGCCAGCGCCGCTCACTGTCATTGAACAGTTGCGGCTGAGCAGCCAGTGAAGCGGGTAGGCTTTGCCCCCACTGGTGAAATAAGGCCTGATGCTGCTGTTGTGGAATGGCATTAATAACCTTATTCACCGCGCGAAGTAGCGGTGCATTGGCGGCGGGGAAGACAAAGCGGTGGCCAGCATCGGTGCGTTCAAAAATGCGCACGACCGAGAGTGTGGAAGCATAGTTGCGCTCAATCAGATAGCTGGCAGAGGTCAGATTGCCGATAAATACCTCATTTTCGCCAAATGCGACCGAGGCTAGTGCGCTCAATGCGGACGGGTAGCGGGTGATTTTTGCTTCTGGATAGCGGCTCTCCACCCATGCATCACTCAAGTAGCCACGCTGCATGGCGATGTGCAGTTGTGCAGGCTCATCCTGGCGGGCAGACAACCTGTTTTCTTGTGACACCATGGCGGGGAAGTCATCAACCACTGATTGGCTGAGCAAGAGTTCAGGCGGAGTTTCCTGATTGCCTGCGCCCGTAACCAGCATATCCAGCGCGCCCTGTTGTAGGGCGTCAAAGGCAGCGCTGTGACTGGGAAAGTAGTGCGTTTTTATCTGAAGCCCAAGATGATGCAGCACCAGTTTGGTGTAATCAGCCGATAAGCCCTCTAAGGTATTCGCGTCGCTGGTGAGATTAAAAGGGGGATTATCGGGTGCATAGATACCCACTTTGATCTCGCGCTTTTTACCCAGCCAACGCCAGTCATTATCGGACAGGGTAAACGTCAGTGGGATAATTTGCTCGCGACTGAATATCTGCATAATCCGAGACTCTTCGGCCTGTGCGGGCAGAATGAACAGGCTAAAAAAGAGAGTAAGCAGATACGCTAATTTAAGCATGAGGGATTCAGGAGATATTATTGCGTTTGGCGAATTCGTAGAGTCCGACCATATTATGAATGTCCAGTTTCTCCATCAGGCGGCGTTTATAAGTGCTGACTGTCTTGTCGCTTATTTTCATTTTTTGTGCCATTTCGACCACTTTCATTCCTCTGGCTAAAAACACCAGCACCTGAAGTTCTTTACTGGAGAGTGCTTCTATTTTCGCTTTGTCTGCTGGTTCATCATCGGGCATGCCATGGCGCTTACGATTCAGCGGGAAATAACCGTAGCCAGCGTTAATTGCTCTAATCGCATCGTGTAATTCCGTCATATTATTGCGTTTGCTAATAAACCCATCCGCACCTGCGTTGGCGCTGCGTTTGATGTAGTGATCGCCGTCCTTGCCCGTCAGGACTAAGATGCCGCCGCCAAAGTCATTGTTGCGTAAGCGTTGTACCAGATCGATGCCGTTGTAGGAGGGCATATCGATATCTACGATAATTAAATCCGGTGAGAGTCTTTTGGTGAGGTTCATCGCTTCAAAACCGTCATCAGTTTCACCGATGACATTCATATTATCCGTTTCAAGTAATAATCGGAGTGCCATCCTGACTACCGGATGATCATCAACAATAAGCACATTCTTCATGTCACAGTCCTGTTAATCACGAAAGAAGTTATTAGATGTTATTTTAATGGTTAATGGATTTTATGATTAAAGCGTGAGTGGCGCAAATATTAATTTTGTAGTGATTGCCTTACGGTGTTAATATCCATTCCTGACTAACTTTTAATTGTTTTTAATATATTATTTATTTTGCGTGGTGTTTTTAAGTTATTTAATTAACCGGCAGGGTTAATCATTGTCGTTGGGCACTGGTGTGCCCAGGACGACAATATTTTATTCGCTGCTTAAATCTGGCTGGCGCACTGCCAGCCAGACTTTTTTCAGCAGGAAGGTGAGGGGAATGGCAAGAATCGCGCCGGTGATGCCGAGCAGCGCTTGCCAGAACAGGAAAGCCAAAAGCTGTACCGTCAGCGTCATATTCAGGCGTTTGCCCAGCATCAGCGGTTCCAGCACCGAACTCAGCATCAGATTGAGGGCGACAAAAAATGCCACCATCATCAGACTGGTTTTGATATCGAACATGATAAAGGTTTGGATCACCGGCGGAATTGCCGCCAGGAACGAACCCAGTACCGGAATGTAGTTGAAGATAAACATCAGTACGCCCCACAAAAAGGCGAACTTGAGCCCAATCATATGGGCCACTGCCCAGACAATCACACCGCCGAGTAGACCGGTAAAGGTTTTGACCCGCGCATAGACCAGCACGCTCTGGATCCCTTCCTCCAGTGCCGTGAATAAGCGAGAGTGCCGTTCGCTGGCGCGTACTACGCGTTTTAGCAGTGGCAGTTCAATCAGCATAAACAGCAGCATCAAAAACACCATCAGCCACCAGGAGAGTAAGCCGGGAATCATCGACAGTTGCGTGGTGACAAAGCGTACCACCGCCCCCGCATCAACGAAATTCAGCATCTCATCGGCGGTGAGGATAATGCCCATCTGGCTGAGGGATTGCGTCAGATATTGCAGCTTGGCGGCGACCAGATTAGGCGCCTGGCGGCTGAGTTTAATCAGATCGGGTGCCGACGCGCTAAGTGACATGATGGTAATCACGATCAGCATTAACAGGATAACGATCACCAGCAGCGAAGAGAGGGCGCGAGGAATGCCGCGTCGCGCCAGGCGGCTAATGAGCGGGTCCAGCATTGCGGCAAGAAAAATAGCTAACAGCACCTGATTGATCAACGGTGCAGCGAGCCGCAAGCCCAGTAAAACCAAGGTGAGGCATGCGAGCAGGAACAGGGCTTGCGCCACGGGGGAGAGCGATTTTAACCAACCCTGGTACATCGGTGCAGTTCTCCAGTCAGCGGGCGGTTACCCAACGTGGGCAACCGCCTGATCGGGAAACGGCTTACTCGCGCGATTTCCCCTCTTCGATAAACTCTTCATCGATCTCTTCGGCATTCTCACGGTTGTCACGCCCGGAGAGCAGATTCCAGCAGGCGATAAACAGTGCCGCAATCAGCGGGCCGATGACAAAACCGTTGATACCGTAAACTTCCATGCCGCCGAGCGTAGAGATCAGGATCAAGTAGTCTGGCATTTTGGTGTCTTTACCCACCAACAGGGGACGTAAAATGTTGTCCACTAAGCCAACCACCACCACGAAGAAACCGACCAGGAACAACCCTTTCCACACCGCGCTGGTGGCGAAGAAGAAAATCGCTGCCGGTACCCAAACTATAGCTGAACCCACCGCCGGGATCAGCGACAGGAACGCCATCAGCGTGCCCCACAGCAGACTGCCATCAATGCCGGTGATCCAGAAGGCGATACCGCCCAGAATCCCCTGCACCACTGCCACCACAACCGTGCCTTTTACCGTAGCACGGGATACCGCCGCGAACTTCATCATCAGATGATGCTTTACGTAGGTTGAAAGCGGCAGCGCTTCCAGCATCAAGGCCACTAACCATGCGCCATCCTTTAACAGGAAGAACAACAGGTAGAGCATTACGCCAAAACCTACGGTGAAGGTGAAGGTGCCTTTGCCGATCAGGAACACACTGCCGGCCATGTACTGACCGCCTTTTAACGCAAACTCAGACAGTTTTTGCTGAATCTGTCCGGCATTGTCGAGGTGATTTTCAGCGAGATAGTTACGCGCCCATGAAGGCAAATGCTGCATCAGATCGGCAAACACCGCAGGGAACTGCGACGAGTTGTTCTGCAGCTTGGTGTAGACGGTGTTGACCTCCACCACCATTGACGAGGTGATAATGGCCAGTGGTGTAAAGACGATCAGACAGATGATCGCTAAGGTGGCAAAGGCAGCCAGCCCGTTGCGATCGCCCATTTTGCGGCGTAGCAGGGATTTCAACGGATGGAAGATCACCGCCAGAATCGCAGCCCAGAAGATGGCGGAAAAGTATGGTGTCAGCACATCAAAAAAGGCGACCGTGACGATCGCCAAAATCACAATAAAGAAACCGAAGTTAAGGCCTTTGATTCGCATTGCATAATCTCATGTGTAAATGTGGCGATTGAACTATAGAACGTGAAGCGCGGAATGTAATGCTTTTGCCCAGAAGGATTGTCCCGATCTGTCCGGGTGGTGTCCGTCAGCAGTCTGGTGCTGACCGCACAAGCAGGTGATGATGGGCCCTAAACTGAGAGGAGATCGCCATGCTGGAACTACGTCCTAACTGTGAATGCTGTGATAAAGATTTGCCGCCCGAGTCACCGGATGCCCGCATTTGTTCGTTTGAATGCACCTTCTGTGTCACCTGCGTGGAAACCCTCCTGAACCAGCACTGCCCGAATTGCAGCGGCGAGTTGGTGCGCCGTCCGGTTCGCCCTGCTGCCGCGTTAGCGCGTCATCCGGCATCGACCACACGACATTTGTCGGCATCATCAACGCGTTGAATTCGTTGTCTGCACGTCCACTATTATTCTTTTGTTGCAATCATCTGCCTGAAATAACCTTATCTGAGGTGCAATCCTCTATTGTCAGACCCGTCAGGGATGAAAAAACACTCAGTTAAATAGAAAGCGGGGGATAATCCGAAACTCAGTGTAGATAATATTAAGCGCGGTATTAATCACAGGTGTGTATTAATTTGGCTAATAAGGATTTTTATCTGATAAGCGCGTAAGGTAATGATGAATAACATTGAAGTCTGCTCTGAATAACCAGTCCGTTTTAAAAGTGATTTTAGGTATTAATCTTATTTTTTAATGCTTTATGTTTTTTTTGTGGCAAGTAACTTCCTTTTAGACGCTACGCTTTTTTGCAAAAAGGAAAAGCGTGCTTAATCACTCCCCGATTCTGGTCAGAGCACAGACCTTATTTGTCAGGAAGTGAGTGCCAGCGAAATATAATTTTCTTTTCCCGTTAAATTTTTACGGTTTTTTCCGAAAAGCAGGGGGTTTTAAAAGAATTTTGCATTTTAAAGTGGTATTGTTTATCGGCAATGCTAGTGATGTGGCGTTGTGTGCTTCAGTTTTACCCTCAAATTTGCAGGGTTTACCCGCTTTATGCAATTTATGGAATTAGCATTATCCACCCGATCCTCGCGATCGGGTTTCTTTCCCCTCTCATCTCCATTTTTTGTTCACATTAAGTCCATTTGATGTCAGAAAAGACACAATCGTTAAGAAAGCGATAATTCGCGGTAATTTATTGTAAGTCACCGATTTTTTAGGAATTTTGGAAATCCTCTTTTGCTGCCATTTGATGAATAGTGATACTCAACGGTGCGAGAACTGCCGTTATCATTGGAGGCAACATCATGAAAAAAACTACATCAAATCTTATTGCGTCACTTATTGCATGCAGCTCACTGTTTTCAGCCGTTTCCTGGGCCGATGGCCCGGGTGACCAACACTGGCAGCCGCGTGGCGGCGACCAACATCAGGACCACGGCCGTGGCCCTGATCATGGCGGCGACCGTGGTCCCGATCGTGGCCATGGCCCAGACCGTGGCCCGGATCATCACGACCGCTATGCTGACCATCGTATGCCGGAAGGACACCACGGTGGCGACCACTTCGCGTGGAATGGCCATGATTTCCGTCGTGGGCATCCAATGCCGCCAGAATTCCGTGGCCCGCATTATCGTGTAGATGACTGGCGTGAACGTCGCCTGCCGGAGCCACCGCGTGGTGAATACTGGTCTTATGTTGACGGTAACTATGTGTTGATTGCTGCAGCAACGGGCGTGATCACCTCGCTGATTCTGAACGGCGCGTTTAACTAACATCGCTTGCACGGATGGTGTCCACCATCCGTGTTTCTCTCCGCTTTCTTCGCTCACCAGGTTATCCTCTCTACGGCCCTTTTTTCCTTTCAATGCGCTAAGGAGTCATGATGACCGTGGTAAAAATGGTGGCGGTGGATAAGGACGGCACCTTCCTCGACGATAAGAAACAGTACAACCGGGCACGTTTTCAGGTCTGTTATCAGGAAATGAAACGGCGCGGCATCAAATTTGTGGTCGCCAGCGGCAACCAGTATTACCAGCTCAAATCCTTCTTCCCCGACATCTCCAGTGAAATTGCTTTCGTGGCCGAAAACGGCGCGTGGATCATCGACTGCGACGAAGAGTTGTTCTGCGGCTCATTCTCCCGCGCGGATATTGATGCGGTGCTCGATACCCTGCACAACGGACACTATCCAGAACTGCGCTACATTCTGTGTGGACGCGACAGCGCCTACTACTTCGAAGGTATCGAAGAGAGCTGGCTGGTCAAAATGCGTCATTATTGCCATCGCCTGAAGCCGATTCGCAGCCTCGATGAGGTCGGCGATGACAAACTCTTCAAGTTTGCCCTTAACCTGTCTGATGAATACGTTGAGCCGCTAATGGCGGACATTGAGCGCCTGCATCAGGGCTCAGCTGCAGCGACGTCCAGCGGCCATGGATCGGTGGATTTAATCGTGCCGGGCAATCACAAAGGCCATGGCCTCGATCTGCTGGGTAAGCGCTGGGGCATCGAGCGCAGTGAGATTCTGGTATTCGGTGATGGCGGTAACGATCTGGAGATGCTGCAGCAATCCGGTTTTAGTTTTGCCATGGCGAATGCGCCACAGAAGGTCAAAGACGCGGCGCGCTTTGAGGCACCCAACAATAACGAAGAGGGCGTGCTGCAGGTGATTGAACAGATGCTGGCGGGCAAGCCACCGTTTGTCATTTAATCGTCATGCAGCCTTAAGCTATTCCTGACTTTGCCGATACTCGATTGTGACGGAACGCACAATTCGCCGCTGAGCGGCAGTTTCTTATCTCAATCGAAAATGCAGTCGGTAAGTAAGGATAAATTATGTTGCCAACCCGTTTGGCTGCCCGCATGACGTTGGGCGGCCTGTTATTGCTTTGTGTTACTACCGCAGTAGTGTTCTCCGTATTGATGTTGCGCGGTCAGCCGCGTGTCATCGAAGCCAGCCATACGCTGATAGAGCAGGCCGGCAACAACCTTGTCAGTCAATTGAATCAGCAACTGGTTCGCATCGAAGGCGAAGCCGTCAGTATGGCGCGCCTGGCAGAAGTCCTGCCGCACGATGCCACACTCTGGCAGCAGAGTTTCCCGCAGATTATCAACAGCAGCGGTGATAAAACCATCGCGGGCGGTGGTGTGTGGCCGGAGCCGGACGCCTTCACCCCCGGCGTGCAGCGTCGCAGTTTTTTCTGGGCGCGACAGAACGATGGCTCGCTGGCCTATTCGGATGGCTATAACCAGCCGGAGGGCAACGCCTATCAGCAAGAGAGTTGGTACAGCGCCGTGCGCAGTTCGGCTCGCGATCGCTGCGGCTGGTCTGAGGTTTATCAGGATCCGGTATCCGGCGTGAAAATGGTGACCTGCAGCGTGCCCTATGTGGCAGGGGATCGGTTTGCCGGGGTGGCCACTTTAGATGTGCAACTGGATAACCTGGCGGGCTTTATGCAGCAAAAAGGGCAGGTCACGGGCGGTTACGCGTTTGCGCTGGATGGCGCAGGGAATCTGCTCTATTACCCAGGCCAGGATTTAAAGACCTTAAGCACCCTGAAAAGTCTGACCGAGAAATCAGCGTGGCTTGCGCCGCTGGCAGAGCAAGTTAGCCAGCTCAAAGGTGCAGGTGACGTGCAGAAAATGTCGGATTTTGCCGATGATTATCTGCACACCCGCGCACAGGTGACGCTGTTCCGTATGCCCGGCACCGGCTGGGTTGTCGGGCTGGTGACGCCGGAAAATGTGGTTAGCGGTCTGGCGCGTACCATGATGCGCGACATCTTTACCTTCCTGATACCGGCGATGGTTGTGCTGTTGCTCCTCACCTGGATGTTTACCCAACGTATTGGTCAGCGCTTAAAAGCGACGCACGTGGCGCTGGACGCGATTGCCCACGGTGATGGTGACCTGACGCGTCGTTTAACCAAAAGCGGACGTGATGAGTTAGCCGATATCGCCGAAGCCTTTAACAGCTTTGTCGATAAGATTGCTGGCGTGATCTCCCGCGTGCAGGGGAGTGGTGAAACCGTTGCCGCCAATGCTTCTGGTCTGGCGCAGAGTAATCATGCCTTGTCCGAAAAGATTGCCGAACAGGCCGCTGCACTGGAACAGAGTGCCGCCGCGATGGAGCAGCTTAACGCCACCGTGCAACAGAACGCCGAAAACACCCGGCTTGCCGATGCCGCAGCGGAGCAAACCGCCAGTATCGCCCGCAGCAGCAGTGAGGTGATGAGTGAAGTGGTGAGTACCATGGGCTCAATTCAATCTTCATCGCGTCGTGTGGCCGAGATCCTGACGGTCATCGACAGTATTGCCTTTCAGACCAATATTCTGGCACTGAACGCGGCGGTTGAAGCGGCACGCGCGGGTGAACAGGGCAGAGGCTTTGCTGTGGTGGCCTCGGAAGTGCGTGCGTTGGCCCAGCGCAGTGCCACGGCGGCGCAGGAGATTAAAGCGCTGATCGCTGATTCGGACAGCAACGTGCTGGCGGGCAGTAAGCTGGTGCAGGGTGCGGGCCAGCAATTGACGCAGTTGGTCGGTGATGTGCATAAGGTGAAGCAGGTGGTCAGCGAAATGCGAGTCGCGGGGGATGAGCAGAGCAAAGGGATTGCGGAGGTGACGCTGGCCGTTTCGCAAATGGAGCGGGGCATTCAGCAGAACCTGATGTTAGTGACGCAAACGGCGGAGAATACCCAAGCCTTGCGTGATGAAGCCGCACAGCTGGCGCAAGAGATTGCGATGTTCAAGGTGGTGTAGTTCATGGGCGGCCTTCAGGCCGCCCGCTTTATCAAACCACGCGCCACGCGGCGGCGATCATTTCGGTCAGGGTTGGGGCATCGTAACTCACCCAGCCATTTTTACTGTTGGCGCGTGCCACAATCCAGTCCACTTCGGTGGCGCTCAGCGTCGGGCCCTCCTGCCAGAAAGGCACAATCGCGTGCTGTTGCAACCAGGCTTTGAGTGCCAGCGCCGGCGGTGCCGGATCCTCTGCTAGCAGCGCTTGCCCCAACTGCGCCATCAGACGCTGTTGATCGGCATTTTCACTTTCGGCCAGCACATCAAGGAACGGGAACAGTAAGCGACCACACACTTCACCGTGATGGAACGGCTTAATTGCGCCCAGTTCACCGGCGATCCCGTGGATCACACCCAATCCTGCACTGCTCAGGCAAACGCCGCCAAGCCAGGATGCCATCATCATCGCTTCACGTGCTTCGTCACCTTGCTGGTCTTCACGATTCAGGTTCGGCCAGGCTGTAAAGAACAACCGCAGGCCGTTCAGTGCGGTTTGCTGGGTAAAGAGATTCCCTTTACGCGACAGGTACGCTTCGAACAAGTGGGTAAAAGCATCGATGGCGCAGGTCGCCAGTACGCTATCGGGTGAACCTTTGAGTAAATCGGGATCGAGAATCGCGACCTGCGGCACAAACACCGGATGGCGCAGCGACGCTTTAACCTGAATATGCTGTTGATCGGTCACCACGGCATTTTGCGTCGCTTCGCTGCCGGTCCCTGCGGTGGTCGGGATAGCAATCAACGGCAGGGTGATAGCCTGAACGGCGGTATCCCCCACTTTTTCCAGATAGCGCGCGGTATTCAGCGGATGCTGCATCATGGCACTGAACGCTTTCGCCGCATCCAACACGCTACCGCCGCCTATCGCGACGACACGGTCAACGTGGCCGCGCCAGCGGTTAACCCACGCATCGATTTCATCGGGCGAAGCTTCATGGCTGACAATCTCGTAACCCAAAATCTGGTCATTTAGCGCGGCACCCAGCCGTTGCCAGGCCGGGCCGTTAAGAAATGAACGGCCACAAAACAGCAGAGTAGGTTGGGGATTGGCCGCTAACAGCGGCACCAGGCGGTCAATGCTACCGCGACCAAACAGGGTTTGTTGATTACTGTACAACTCGATCAGATTCTCACTCACCTGCATGTCCTTTTTGAATGGCGTAAAGCATCTAGTGTAACCAAAAGCCGTGACGTCCCCGTGGCAAACATTCTGATAACCACCAGGCAAAAAGTTGATCACCTTCGCAAAACAGAAATTCCGCCGCCGCATCTGATGCTTTGTGCGCAATGTTACCCTTAACATGATACCCGTAACATTGCGTAAGCGACTTAACGCCAGGCGCAGATGTCGTGAAATTCAAAGTCCTCTGGGATAACCAAAAACAAACCGCTGCCGACTTATCGTCGTACGCAAAAGTGGAGAAAAATTATGCCATTACTCTATGTGGCGATTGGCGTCGCATTACTGCTGCTGCTGATGATCCGTTTCAGACTCAACGGGTTTATTGCGCTGATCCTGGTCGCGTTGGCGGTGGGCATGATGCAAGGAATGCCGGTCAATAAAGTGATTGGATCAATCAAAGCCGGTGTCGGTGGCACATTAGGCAGCCTGGCGCTAATCATGGGCTTCGGTGCCATGCTGGGCAAACTGTTGGCAGATTGCGGCGGGGCGCAACGTATCGCCACCACGCTGATCGACAAATTTGGCCCGAAGCACATTCAATGGGCACTGGTGCTGACCGGTTTTACTGTGGGCTTCGCGCTGTTCTATGAAGTCGGTTTTGTGTTGATGTTGCCGCTGGTGTTCAGCGTGGCAGCCTCGGCGCGTGTTCCGTTACTCTTTGTTGGCGTGCCGATGGCAGCCGCGTTGTCTGTAACGCACGGTTTCCTGCCCCCGCATCCGGGTCCAACGGCGATTGCCACGCTGTTTAATGCCGATATGGGTAAAACGCTGCTGTACGGCACGCTGTTAGGTATCCCAACGGTGATTCTTGCCGGTCCGGTTTATGCGCGTTTCCTGAAAGGCATCGACAAGCCGATCCCTGAAGGACTGTGGAACCCGAAAACCTTTACTGAAGCGGAAATGCCAGGTTTCGGCGTCAGCGTGGGCACTGCACTGGTGCCGGTGATTCTGATGGCGCTGCGCGCAGTGGCCGAAATGGTGTTGCCAAAAGGCCACCTGTTATTGCCGTATGCCGAGTTCTTCGGCGACCCGATCATGGCAACGCTGATCGCTGTGCTGATAGCCATCTTCACCTTCGGTCTGAACCGCGGCCGCAGCATGGATGAAGTGATGGGCACCATTACCGATTCGATCAAAATCATTGCCATGATGCTGTTGATCATTGGTGGTGGTGGCGCATTCAAGCAGGTGCTGGTGGACAGCGGCGTGGATAAATATATCGCCAGCATGATGCATGAAACCAATGTCTCGCCGATCTTTATGGCGTGGTCGATTGCTGCGGTGCTGCGTATTGCGCTGGGTTCTGCAACGGTAGCGGCGATTACCGCAGGCGGCATCGTCGCACCGTTGATTGTTACCAGCGGCGCCAGCCCAGAACTGATGGTGATTGCGGTGGGGTCGGGCAGTGTGATCTTCTCGCACGTTAACGACCCCGGCTTCTGGCTGTTCAAGGAGTATTTCAACCTGACGATTGGTGAAACTATTCGCTCGTGGTCAGCGCTGGAAACCATTATTTCGGTGTGCGGTTTGGTGGGCTGTCTGCTGCTCGCAAATGTGATCTAAATGCAAGGCTGAGGTATTGCACCTCAGCCTCATGCCAGCGGTCTACTGTGCCAGAGCACGGAAGGCCGCTAACTCCTCTTCGGGCATTCCGGCGGTAAGTGCAGCCGCACAGATTTGCTCCCAGCTATTGCTATCCAGCGGGATGCCATCACGTTCGCGATCAACGCGATTCTGCTCTTCCCATTCGCCCGGCACCTGAATCGGTGCATCACCGCTTTGCGGCGAACGTTTCACCCACTCAAGGAAAGATTCCGCCTCTTCCTGCATCGCAGGGGCATCGAACGCCTCGGGATTGACGATAATCGTGGTCATGCAGTTGAAAATAGCATCATGGCTGCTGACCAGGGTGGCATCGTGGGTGGTGCGGCCTCCGGATAGTGCACCGCCGAGAATTTCGCACATGGTCGCCAGCGCATAGCCTTTATGTAGGCCAAACGGCATCAGCGAGCCATAGGGTGCCTGATGCATCACACCTGGTTCCGTGGTGGGCTGGCCCTGATGATCGATTAAATAACCCGGCGCGACCTGCTGATTTTTATTCCAGGCCACGCGTGTTTTGCCAAAGGCAATGCCGCTGGTGGCGAAATCAAGCAGCAGCGGTTTGGCGTCACGACGTGGGAAGATGGCGCAGAACGGATTGGTGCCAAAACGACGATCGCTGCCATTAAACGGCGCAACCATGGGATCCCCCATCACATTGACGAAATGGAAGGAGACAAATCCCGCCGCCGCGCACTGTTCCGCCCAGTGACCAATACGGCCGATATGGTGCGAGTGATGCAGCCCAACCGCCGCAATACCCAACTTCGCCGCTCGCTCAATACCGTGCTGCATGGCCTCGTGCGCTGCAACCTGACCAAATCCGTTGTGGCCGTGCAGCGTGATAACGGCACCCGCATCTTTTTCGATGGTGGCGTGCTGGTTAAGCTGCAGAAAACCCTGGGACAGGGAGTTCATATAGCTGGGGATCATGCCGACGCCATGTGAGTCGTGGCCAGCCAGATTCGCGGCGACCAGGTGATCGGCAACCAAACGCGACTCTTCAGCGCTGCTGCCTGCGTGCAACCAAATGGCTTGGACAAACTGATGCAACTGGGAAGGGGGAATACGATAGAGGGCACTCACGCGGTCAATCTCCATGTCATCATTAATCAGGCATCCTGCGCCGAAAGTATTAATAACCGCAAGTAAGTGTTTTAAAAGCAAAGGGCCACAAAGCGTGGCCCAAAATCTTAGTGCGGCTGTTCAAAGCCGGCTTTAACCATTTGTTCACGCAAAGCGCGGGTAATTTCACGGTTCCCACCCGTGACAGGATAAATGACATTATTGACGACATCGTCAAGGTAGTGCTCTTCAAACTCTTGCATGGTGAGCTGTGTGCCACCCTCATCATTGATGGCAATACTGCCACTGATGTGGTTGCCATAATCCTTTGCCTTCAGGCTGTAACGCCCCATGCTGGTATTAATCGTGCTCATAAGATCTCCTTGTTACGTAGGCAGTGATAACAATTGAGGCCTGCTAGAGGCGCTGTAAGTTTAGACAGCGCAGAGGGACCTTGTGCGGTCAGGTGAGGGGATAAAATCACGACCTGCGACCGGTCTCGCAGAAATTAAATTGAAGTGAAAGCAACGACGCTAACAAGACGTGACAGGACTCGCACCCGGCAGCGAACTCAGAATGATCATCTATACTGGGATAGAGAAGCGTTATTTTTCATCACTGAAGGAGCGAATAATGAAAATAATCCTGTGGATCATTGCCATCATCTTTATTGTGGGACTACTGACGATTACTGGCGTGTTTAAACTGATTTTCTAACACTAACAGGCACCTTTGGGTGCCTGCTGAGTTTATTCGGCGCGCGATGCAGCCCACTCATCATAGGTGACCAGCGGCGGATGCAAATCTTGCTGATTGATTGGCTTGCCACAGCCGGCACAGCAAGCACCGTGGTGACGAGGTGCACTGTTATTTTCACGCTTTGGCAACGTGAAGAAGAATTTTACGCAACCGCAGTGGCTACAGCGAATGGTCATCTCAATATTCCCCTCTCTCCTTCCTGGAAAGATGAGATTTATCTCATTCATCCTTTGAGTTCAATTCATAAATTTAATTAATTTGTTTACGATGTAAATGATCGGCGATAAGTGGCTGAATGTTAACTTATATCCTGATGCAACTATCACGAGTGGTGTGCATTTTTTGCACCTGCTATTCATGAAAATGCCGCCACTTGTGCGCGTAATTATGGCTGATGCGCCCTGGAAAATTTCCTCATAGTGGGCCGCAAAATCCAGACATAACCTGGAGCTTTTAGGCTCTTTTTTGCATACCTTTCCCGATCTTGATGTGGAAAAACGGCAGCATTGCCAGGATGGCAATGAGCTGCTGCCGGAAGAAGATCTAACGGGAATTTTTTTGTGAATCGGACTGTTTTTACCATTCTGATAAGTGGCATTTTGATCTTGATGATCACGCAATCGACACCCGCAGCGACCCTGTCACAAACCCTTGAATCAGGGTGGAATACCTTCAGTAACAATGCGGTTAAGACGTGGGAGCAACCGCAAAATGATGACTTTTATCTGCCCGCCATCACCTGGCATAACCGTTTGGCATATGATGACGAGCACATCAATAAGTACAATGAGCGGCCGTGGGGCGCAGGTGGCGGTGTTTCTCGCTGGGATGAAAAAGGGAACTGGCACGGTCTGTATGCGATGGTGTTCAAGGACTCGTTTAACAAGTGGGAGCCCATTGCGGGATACGGTTGGGAGGCGACCTGGCGTCCGCTTGACGACCAGAACTTCCACATCGGGGCAGGGTACACAGCAGGCGTGACGGCGAGAGATAACTGGCGCTATATTCCGGTTCCGTTGATTTTACCATTAGCATCAATCGGATACGGACCAGCTACTTTCCAAATGACTTATATTCCAGGCACTTATAATAATGGTAATGTCTATTTTGCCTGGCTAAGATTCCAGTTTTGAACGGTGAAGAGCGTCAGAAAGTGTGAAGAAGGTGGAAAAAATCAATATTTATCACTTTTTCATCAATTCGCGCTGGACAAATGTCACCGCAATTGCTGTACTACACGTCGACACAGTTTAGTGTCCATTTTTCATGTAAAGGTAATATAGATGTCCAAGATCAAAGGTAACGTTAAGTGGTTTAATGAGTCGAAAGGCTTCGGTTTCATTACTCCAGAAGATGGCAGCAAAGATGTATTCGTACACTTCTCTGCAATCATGAGCAATGGTTTCAAAACTCTGGCTGAAGGTCAGCGTGTAGAGTTCGAAATCACTGACGGCGCTAAAGGCCCATCTGCTGCTAACGTTATCGCTCTGTAAGTTAACAGTTAGAATTCTGAAAACCCGCCTAATGGCGGGTTTTTTTTCGCCTTTGTTTTACATCTGCCACCAGGTGTGCGCATAGGCCAGCACGGCAGCTATCGCGACGCTGGTAGCGATAAGTTCATTCAACGTATGTGGGACGCAATTTTTCATGGCTCATGCCTCGGAAATTCATTTCCTCCAGCATGGCAAAGCCAGGTTAAGCCAACCTTAAATTGCCGTGACACTCCGATGACAAGGCACATTCTGCGGCGTATCTCACAGATAATCCCAGTAACATTCTCATAACAATCCTTACTTGCAGCTTTTTGCTGAACAACGCTATATAACTGCAGTCAGGGACTCATGAGGAGGCAGGATGAACATACGTCAGGCACAAGCAAAAGACAGTTTTGCGCTGAGTGCGCTGTTAACGGAGTTGGGTTACAGCGGCACGGAAAAGTTTATTGATTCACGTCTGGCCCAGTTGTGTAGCCATCCCGATGAGATATTGCTGGTGGCGGAGCATGGCAATCAGGTGTTGGGCTTTCTCTCACTGCATTTCATTCCACAACTGGCCCTCTCTGGCGACTTCGCGCGTATTAGCTATTTCTGCATTGCCGAGGGCGAACGCAGCAAAGGCAGTGGGCAGCAGCTGCTCAATCACGCTGAGCAGTTGGCGATAAAACGCGGATGCGACCGCATGGAAGTGCACTGCCATTCATCGCGCCTTAAAGCGAATCAGTTTTACTCGCGAGAAGGCTATGTTGAGTCACCGCGCTATCACATCAAAGATCTGGGGTAGTTTTCAGTTCTCGACCTGAGGCGATGACGATAGCGTCTGCGATACTGTCCAGCTGTTCGAACGGCAATAACGCGGCGCTGACGCGAATAAATTGCCGACTGTTAATGCTACAGCGCTCACCGGGCAGCACGGCAATGCCACGTGCAGCTAAGGTAATCATCGCGTACTGTTCTGACTCCACCGGAATCAGAACACTGAGCCCATCACGCTCTTCCAGCACCATTCCACGAGCCGCCAGTGCCGCGAGCAACTGTTGGCGGCGCTGTGCATAGGCAGTTTTTGCCCGCTGGATACACTGTTGTGTGGTGTCATCAGTCAGCATCCATGCCACGGCGTCTTGCAAAATTCGACTGGTCCAGCTCACGCCAAAGTTACGCCATGACTGTAATCGTTTCACCATATCTGCCGTACCGGACAGCACTGCCAGCCGGAGATCCGGGCCATAGGCTTTGGAGAACGAGTGGACGTGGATAATGCGTTCCGGGAAGTGAAAGCCCAGGCTCCAGACCGGCCAGCGTGACAGGTCGCCGATGCCGTCATCCTCCACAATCAGGGTGTTGCTGTTTGCCAACACGCGGGCCAGTTCGGCGCTGCGGCGCTGGGTGACGCTGTGCCCCGTTGCTGAATGGGTGCGAGGCTGATAGATAAACATGGCCGGTGACTTTTGCAGATGCGTGGCTAAAACGTCAGGCAGCGGGCCTTGCTCGTCACAGGGCAGCGGTAGAATTTCCGCGCCGATATTATCCAGCATATCCAACAGGCGTGTGGCGGTGGGATCTTCGATGACCACGCGATCGCCAGGCGACAGCAAGGTTTGTACAATCAGATTCATGGCATCAAACCCTCCATCGGTAGCGAGCCAGGCCTGCGCCGGATAGGGCCAGCGCGGCTGAATTGCAGCCTGTAACTGTGGCGATATCGCCTCACGTTGATAGCTGTTGAGATCCGTTGAGGTAATGCCCGCCAGCATCGCCTGTCTGAGGTCCGGTAGCAGCGCAGGGTCCGGCGACGCCATCGCCAGTGACGCTTTGATGTTTTCGCCGTAATTGCCAATTTTTTCAAAGCGAATCGGGCGGGGCAGCACGCTGTTGCCACAGACCCATACGCCGCTGCGCCCTTTTCCCGCCAGCACTTTCTGCTTCTTCAACTGCGCCCAGGCAGCAGAAACGGTTGCCGGGCTGACGCCCAACCGTTCTGCCAGTTCACGCACCGCGGGCATCTGCATACCCACCGCGATTTCCCCGTCACGAATCAGCGTTGAAGTGGCATGAGTAATCCCCTTCACCGAAGCGTCATCAATCTGTTGGCTAAGCCACTCTACGTCTACATTTTGCGTCATAAGAAAATCATTTGTTCAGTAACAAAGAATTGATTGTTCAGATTAGTATTCGCGTTTTAGACTCAATTTCAAGCACTATTTGATTAAAAAATAAACAACGCCTTGGCAGGCGGCAAAACGGGGAAGTACAGATATGGTAACCATCAGACTGGCGGTGCGTGACTGGGATTATTTCACCCCGCTAGCACTCGGCGATATCAAACCAGAAGGCTTTACGCTGGAGATTGACCGCGTAGGTACGCTGGTCGATAACCTCGCAACCAGCGATAAATACGATGCGGGTGAAGTCTCTTTCAGCCGCTATGCTCAGGCATGTGCCAGAGGTGACTACGCGTTGCTGGGCCTGCCGCACTTCCTGATGCGAGGTTTTCGTCAGCGCTGCATTATCACCACCGCTGACAGCCCCATCACCACGCCTGCGCAGCTTAAAGGCAAAAAGATTGGTGTCACGGGATGGCAGGATTCCGGCAATACCTGGACGCGTACCGTACTGCGTGAAGCCGGTGTGGAAATTGATGATGCTTACTGGTTTGCTGGCCGTTTGACCGAAGATCACCCGATTGTGGACCGTCTGGCGGGCTTTGGCCGTCCGGGCCGCATCGAGCCTGCGCCAGGAGAGCGACCGCTGATCGACCTGCTGAAAGCGGGCGAGTTGGATGCGGTGTTCACGCCGTTTATGCCTGAAGGCTTCTTCCTGAAAGACTCCGGTTTACGTCAGCTGCAGGCCGATTTTGCCACCGCAGAGCGTGACTACTTTAACCGCGTGGGTTATGTGCCGGGCATTCACATTCTGGCGATGAAACCGGCGTTGGCAGAAGCGCATCCCTGGTTGCCACAGGCCTTAAGCGAAATTATCGATCGGTCGTACCAGATGTGGATGAAGAAACGTGAGAAGTATGCGGATACCACGCCGTGGTTGCTGGATGATTTGCGACGTACCGCGCAGGAATTACCGGCCGACTGGAATCAAAACGGATTCTCAACTAACAAAAAGATGATCGCCGATTTTGCCAACGAGCTGTTCCAACAAGGCTTAACCAAAACATTGCTGACGCCGGAAGCGATTTTCCCGGCCGTCGCGAAAGGGGAATGATGATGAAAGTTGCAATGGGACAGTTTGCTGTCAGCCGCGAATGGCAGGAAAACACCGATATCTGCATCGGTCTGATGAACAATGCGCTGGCGGGTGGCGCAGATTTGCTGGTACTGCCTGAAGGCGTGCTGGCGCGTGATATTGCCGACCCAGACCTGGTACTGAAAGCGGCGCAACCCCTGGATGGCCCTTTTGTGACGCAGCTGCTGGCGGTGAGCAAAGGTAATGACTTAACCACCATGATGAGCGTGCACGTGCCAACTGAAGGCAACAAAGCGCTGAACGTGCTGATTGCCATCCGTAACGGCGAAATCATTGCCGCTTACGACAAATTACACCTCTACGATGCCTTTGCGATGCAGGAATCTCAGCGCGTCAATCCAGGGAATGTGATCCCTCCGCTGGTTGAAGTGGCGGGGATGAAAGTGGGCCTGATGACCTGCTACGACGTGCGTTTCCCGGAGCTGGCGCGTCGCCTGGTGCTGGATGGCGCAGACGTGCTGGTGCTGCCTGCCGCTTGGGTGAAAGGTCCGCTGAAAGAGATGCACTGGGAGTTGCTCTGCACCGCACGCGCTCTGGAAAACACCTGCTACATGGTGGCCGTGGGCGAATGTGGCCCGCGCAATATCGGTAACAGTCTGGTGGTCGATCCGCTCGGTGTGGCAATTGCTAAAGCGCCTGAGTCTGCCGCGCTGGTGTTTGCCGACCTCGATCCACAACGCATTGCTTACGCCCGCAGCGTATTACCGGTGCTGGAAAACCGCCGTTTTGCACGTCCTGAATTAAAACCACTTTGATAGACTTTGGGGAAACTGGCCAATGAAAACACTTGCAACCGCTATCGCGCTGGCTCTGGGCCTGACCGTAAGCGTCGTTCAGGCAGCGGATGCCATCCCAACGCAGAAAGTTGATCAGGCTTTACACGATCGTCTGCCTGCTGAGATTAAAAGCGCCGGAAAAATGATTTCGGTAAACAACGGCTCATTCCCTCCGTATGAGATTGTGAATGGCCCTCACTCGATGGACGGCGCTTCCGCTGACCTGACCGAGGCGCTGGCACAGCTGCTCGGTGTAAAAATTGAACATGCTACCGTCAGTGGATTGTCTGGCGTATTGGCTGGCATCAATTCAGGTCGTTACCAGATGGCGATTGGCCCGATTGGTGACTATCCGGACCGTCAGCAGAAGGTCGATTTTATCGACTTCGTGCAGGAGTTCGTGGTGTTCGGTGTGCAGAAGGGCAACCCGGCGAAGATCAATGGTCTTGAGGACACCTGCGGTAAACGCATCGCGGTGATGGCGGCGGGTTCGGCAGAGCAGGTGATCCGTAAGCAGTCCGATGCTTGTGTGGCTGCAGGCAAACCAGCGGTGCAGGTGCAATCCTTCACCGACCAGCCGTCATCGATTCTGGCGGTGCGCTCAAAACGCTCTGATGCGTTCTTCTCGTCACAAGCGCCGCTGACCTACTTCATCGAACAGGCGAATGGCCAACTCGAGTTGTCGGGTAAAGGGCAGAAAAACGGTTTCGGCGATATCTTCCAGGGCACTGTGGTGCCGAAAGGGTCCGAGCTGGGCAATGTGGTGCTGGATGCCTATAAAGAGCTGTTTGCCAACGGCACTTATGCGGCGATCATGAAAAAATGGAAACTCGACGGCAATATTCTGCAGCAGCCGGGACGTAATCTGGCGCAGGGGACGGCAAAATGAGTCCGCTCAACCACAATACGCGAGCCAGGGATAAGGCCGACGTGCAGCAGCGCGATGTGGCTTTTGCCCGCAGTGCGCCCACTTATGGGCGCTGGATCTCTTGGATTGTGGTTCTGGTGATTGCCGCTAACTTTCTCTGGTTAGTGGCGACCAATCCCAATTTTGAGTGGAAAGTGGTGCTGCAGTGGTTCACGGAAGGCTCGGTCATGAAGGGGCTTCAGGTGACGCTGGGCCTGACCGTGGTCTCGATGATCCTCGGGACGCTGTTAGGTTTGGTGTTAGGGGTGTGGCGACTGTCGGATAACAAGCTGTTGAGTGGTATCTCTTCCCTCTACATCTGGTTTTTCCGTGGAACGCCGCTGCTGGTGCAGCTGATTTTTTGGTACAACCTGTCAACGCTGTTTCCGTCCATTTCCATCACCGTGCCCTGGACGGACATCACCTTTGCCCACTGGAACACCAACGATCTGATCACGCCGTTAACGGCCGCGATCGCCGGTCTGGCACTGAATGAGGCGGCCTATATGGCCGAGATCATTCGCGCAGGGTTGCTGTCGGTGGACAATGGACAGGTGGAAACCACTCAGGCATTTGGTATGAGCCGCAGCCGTGCGTTGCGTCGCATCATCATCCCACAAGCGATGCGCTCGATCATTCCGCCAACAGGCAACCAGTTGATCAGCATGATCAAAGCCACCTCGCTGGTGAGTGTGATTGCGATGGGCGACCTGCTCTATTCTGTACAGGCTGTTTATAACCGGACCTTTGAAATTATCCCGATGCTGATGGTGGCCGTGATTTGGTATCTGTTCATCACTTCGATTCTCAACGTCGGCCAGTCCGCCATAGAGCGTTACTACGCGCGTGGAACTAAACGCACCGTAGTGGTGAATAAACGTCGTGCTGCCAGCACCGATAAAGCGGTCGCCGCCGCACACCGACTGAAGGAGGATGTATGAGTGACGTTCAGCCGCTGGTCCGTGCGCGCAATGTGCAGAAGAGTTACGGCGATAATGAAGTACTCAAGGGTATCGATCTGGATGTGTTTCCGGGCGAGGTAGTGGTGATCCTCGGGCCCTCGGGGTCGGGTAAATCGACTTTCCTGCGCTGTATTAACCATCTGGAAGATATGAATGCGGGCTCGATTATGGTGGGTGACGAGCAGATCGGCTACGAGCTGAAGCGCGGGATTCTACACCGCTTGTCGGCACGCAAGATTGCCCATCAACGCCAGAAAATTGGCATGGTGTTTCAGCAGTTTAATCTCTATCCGCATATGACGGTGATGCAAAACATTATCGAAGCCCCAATTGGCGTGCATAAGTATCCGCGTCAGGAAGTGCTGCAGCATGCGCGGGAGCTACTTTCAACCGTGGGCTTGAGTGATAAAGCTGATGCCTGGCCACGTCACCTTTCAGGCGGTCAGCAACAGCGTGTGGCGATTGCCCGTGCACTGGCGATCAAACCGGCGCTGATGCTGTTTGATGAGCCTACATCGGCGCTGGATCCAGAGCTGGTGGGCGAAGTGCTGGCCACTATGCGAACGCTGGCAGACCAGGGCTTAACCATGATTGTGGTGACGCACGAAATTGGTTTTGCGCGCGAAGCGGCAGACAGGGTGGTGTTTATGGATGGTGGCGTGGTGGTGGAGCAGGGCAGCCCGGAGCAGGTGATTGGCAATCCACAGCATCCGCGTACCCAGGCATTTCTGAGCCGCTTTATTTAGTGCCACGCGCAGGTTGATCGTAATCTGTTACAGATTCCAGTTGTGGCGGGTGATAAACTGCGCGTTAATAGTCATGTATGTTTTTCGCTAAGGTTGAAAGGTAAAGTATGGAAGGTTTCAGCATTGCCAAACTGCTGATCATCGGTGCACTTATCGTACTGCTGTTTGGTACCAACAAGTTACGTTCACTGGGTGGCGATCTGGGTTCCGCAATCAAAGGCTTCAAAAAAGCCATGAAAGACGATGAATCCACCGTAACCAAAAGCACCGCTGAAGAAGCGCCGGCTGAACGCGTCAGTCACAAAGAGTAATTCCGACGTCGAACGTATATAAATGTAAATGTTTATGACGTTGATAAAAAAAACCAGACTGCTTCCAGTCTGGTTTTTGTTTTTCTGGCTGCCGAAAAAACGGCCACAGGTGATTAGCCTGCTGCCAGAATGGCGGATTATTTTACTTCCAGACCTTTCGCCTGCATGTCTGCATGATAAGAAGAGCGAACGAACGGGCCGCAGGCGGCATGGGTAAAGCCCATCGCCATAGCTTCTTCTTTCATCTCATCGAACTCGGCTGGGCTGACATAGCGCTGAACCGGCAGGTGGTGGCGGCTTGGCTGCAGGTACTGGCCGAGTGTCAGCATGGTGACACCATGACGGCGCAAATCGCGCATCACTTCAACAATCTCTGCATTGGTTTCACCCAGACCGACCATCAAACCAGACTTGGTCGGCACATCCGGGTGGGCTTCTTTGAAGCGTTCGAGCAGTTTCAGTGACCAGTCGTAGTTGGCGCCTGGACGCACCTGGCGATAGACGCGCGGCACGTTTTCCAGGTTGTGGTTGAACACATCCGGTGGGGTTGCGGTCAGAATTTCCAGTGCGCGGTCCATACGACCACGGAAATCAGGCACCAGCGTTTCAATCTTAATGCTTGGGCTTTTCTCGCGGATCGCGGTGATGCAATCGGCAAAGTGCTGAGCACCACCGTCACGCAGATCGTCGCGGTCCACCGAGGTGATGACCACATAGCGCAGTGCCATATCGGCAATAGTTTGCGCCAGCTTCAGCGGTTCGTTGGCGTCAGGCGCATTTGGGCGGCCATGGGCGACGTCGCAGAACGGGCAGCGACGGGTACAAATTGCGCCGAGGATCATAAAGGTGGCGGTGCCATGGTTGAAGCATTCGGCGAGGTTAGGGCAGGACGCCTCTTCACACACCGAGTGCAGACCATTTTTGCGCATGGCGGCTTTGATTCCCTGAATGCGGCTTGAATCCGCAGGCAGTTTGATCTTCATCCACTCCGGCTTACGCAGAATTTCTTCACGCTCGACCATCACGGTTTTCACCGGAATCAGCGCCATTTTGTCGGCATCGCGATACTTGACGCCACGTTCCATCTGAATTGGTTTACTCATAAATCTGCAGGTTCCGGTCGGGATTGCGATTTGAAAGCTTCCTCACTCAAACTGAGAACCAGGCTTTCAACTTTATTTGAAAATATGGCAAAAATTATATCATCTCGTCTGCGTATAAGCAGCCGATAAGCCCGTGCAAAAGTTACAATTTTGTAAATCAGCACAGACAGTCAAGGTCAGCCCGCTGATTCATTTTTCCACTCCAGTTGGCTAAAACCGGTTAATCGCGCGAAATGCTGTACCAGACGCGGTTGCACGTCGGCCGCCGTCACGCCCGGCTGGGTTGCACTGAGCTGGGTCATCTGCATGCCAGCATAGCCACACGGATTGATGCGTAAGAAGGGGGCGAGATCCATGGCCACGTTTAAGGCTAACCCGTGGAAGGAACACCCTTTGCGGATGCGCAGCCCTAGCGAGCAGATCTTGTCATCATCCACATACACACCGGGCGCATCGGCGCGCGCGCGCGCTGTGATGTCATAGTCCGCCAGCGTACTGATGACCGTCTCTTCTAATGCCGTTACCAGCTCACGCACGCCCATTTTACGGCGTTTGACGTCAATCAGCACATACATGATTTGCTGACCGGGTCCGTGATAGGTCACCTGACCGCCGCGATCGCTTTGTACTACCGGAATGTCACCGGGCATCAACAGATGTTCTGCTTTGCCGGCCTGGCCTTGGGTAAACACCGGGTGATGTTCCACCAGCCAGATTTCATCGGCAGTGTGCGGGTCGCGTTGATCGGTAAACTGATGCATCGCATCGGAGACGGGCTGCCAGTCGCGCAGGCCCAGTTGACGAACAAGAAGCGTGTTAGCTGACAAAGCGGAAATCCGGTAAAGAGTGAAGGGCTGAGTATAACGCTGGCAAAGCTGCCTTTGCCAGCGTGGGTATTACAGAACCATACGCACGATTTCGATATTGCCTAACTCTTCGTAAAGGGTTTCAACTTGTTCGATATGCGTGGCGGTAATGGTGATGGAGACGGAGTGATAGTTGCCTTTGCTGCTGGGCTTCACCGCCGGGGTATAGTCGCCTGGCGCGTGACGTTGCACCACTTCAACCACTTGATCAACCAGCTCCGGTTGCGCCAGTCCCATGACTTTATAAGTGAAGGGGGTAGGGAATTCGAGCAGTTCATTCAGTTTGGTTTTCATGTTGACTCCGGTGCTTAACAGATAATTCGGGAGGCAAAAATGCGTCCCTTACGGGTGGTGCAAAAAAGTTAAAAAGGGAGGCCAGAAGGCCTCCCCTACACGTTTGATACGGGGATTGTATTTATATTGTACCAGACGGGCGTTTTTTCAAGCTGATCTTAACCGAACCAGTGATGGAACATCAGTTTGATGTAATCAATGATACGACCGAAGAAGCCGCCTTCCTGCACTTCGTTCAGTACCACCAGCGGACGCTGTTCGATGGTTTTGCCATCCAGCTGGAAGTTAATGCTGCCCACGACCTGATTTTTCTGCAGCGGTGCATGCAGTTCGGTGTTGTTCAGCACATAGCTGGCTTTCAGGTCTTTCATGCGGCCGCGAGGAATAGTCAGATAAGCATCTTTTTCCACGCCCAACTGCACACGATCGCTGTTACCGAACCACACCGGCTCAGAGGCAAACTCTTTACCCGCTTTCAGTGGTGCAACGGTTTCAAAGAAGCGGAAGCCCCAGGTCAGCAGTTTTTTGCTCTCGGTTTCACGACCTTTATAAGTACGACCGCCCATTACCGCAGAGATCAGACGCATCTGGCCTTCAGTAGCGGATGCCACCAGGTTGTAACCAGCGGCATCAGTATGACCGGTTTTGATACCGTCCACGTTCAGGCTGGTATCCCACAGCAAACCGTTACGGTTCATCTGTTTGATGTTGTTAAAGGTGAAATCTTTTTCACGGTAAACCGCGTATTCGTCCGGTACGTCACGAATCAGTGCCTGACCAATCAGCGCCATATCACGTGGTGAGCTGTACTGACCTTCGGCATCCAGGCCGTGTACGGTCTGGAAGTGGGTATTTTTCAGACCCAGCGCGTTGACGTAGTTGTTCATCAGGCTAACAAAGGCGTCCTGGCTACCGGCGACATAGTCCGCCATTGCCACGCAGGCATCATTGCCCGATTGCAGCACTATGCCACGCGTCAGCTGGGAAACCGGTACGCGATCGCCAGGTTTCAGGAACATCAGTGATGAACCCTTGAACACCGGGTTGCCGGTCGCCCAGGCATCTTTCCCTACGGTGACGATATCATCGTTGTGGATTTTACCGGCTTTGACCGCTTGACCAATGACGTAGCTGGTCATCATTTTGGTCAGGCTGGCAGGATCGCGGCGAGCATCAGCGTTCTTTTCCGCCAGTACTTTGCCGGAGTTGGCATCCATCAGCACGTAAGCTTCAGCATCGATTTCCGGTACGCCCGGGATCATCGTCTTAAGATTAACATCATCCGCAAATGCGGCATGGCTGAGAGAGAGGGCGACCAGTGATCCCACTGTCAGGCGTTTCAGAAAACGAGAAGGTTTCAGCGTATTCATGTTAAGGACTACAACATCCGTGGGCTAAGAGTGAAAAAAGTGCCTTACTATAGCAAACGCCCGATCGGGCGACATCTTGCTTTGCAAATCAGTATCAGCGGTAAAATTGACTGCCCGTTACATTGACGGGCGGGCAGTGGTAATAAATGAGCTCATCTGCGCTTCAGTGGTCAGGCGCTTCTGTAACGCCGCGGCTTCAGCTCGGCTTTTGTAACCCCCAAGCTGGATGCGATAGACATTGCCGTTGGCCTCAACGCTGCCCGGCACGCCAAAACGTTTGCCAAGGCTGGTGGCAAGTTGGCGGGCACGTGCCGCGTCATTGACGGCGCCAACCTGTACCACGTAACCGCTGCCAGCATGAGCATTCTGACTCACGGGGGCCGCACTGGCCGCCACCGGCGCAGCAACTGCCGCTGCCGCAGGGGCTGGCGTGGCCGCGGGTTCACTGCCTTCCAGTACACCATTGGCTAACGGCTGTGGCGCACCAAGGAAACCGCTGCTTTGTACTGGCGCACCCATATTGCCGTTGCTTTGCAGCGTGCTGTTATCCACCGCGCGGACATCCTGCGGGGCAGGGGATGGAGTGGCATTAGCACTGCTGCCGCCCATCATCACCATGCCGCCGCCCAAGTCAGGGCGTGCGGGTAGGGCATAGCTCTGCTTAGCCACAGTCGTACCAATGGTGCCAGGACCGGAAACCGAGCCATCCGGCGCGACTTTAATGTAATCCACACGCACGCGCGTGTTATTCGAGATGTTAAGACGATCGCCTGCGGCACGAGATAAATCGATAATCCGACCCGGCGTATAAGGGCCGCGATCGTTCACGCGTACCACAATCTGACGACCGTTGGCGAGGTTAGTCACGCGCACATAGCTTGGCAGTGGCAACGTCGGGTGTGCAGCGGTCATGGCGTCGGGATCGTAGGACTCACCAATGGCAGTGCGATTGCCTTTGGCTTCGTCACCGTACCAGGTCGCCAGACCGATTTCGCTGTAATTCGACGGGTCCTGAATCACGCGGTAATTTTTACCGTTAACGCTGTAATCCTGGCTGGTGGACGGATTGATCGGTTCATAGCGTGGCTCCACGCCTGGGATCTCAACCACCGGGCCGTTATAGGCCGGTTGTGGCGGTGCCGTGTTCGTCTGCTGTTCCGGTGTGGAACAGGCAGCCAGTACCAGTGACGCGAGTACAACCCCAAGCCAATCCTTACGCATGTGCAGCCTCTTAAACGCTTTTAGATAACATTTTTCGATGAGTATGGATCGACATCACGATGCCAAATCCGGCCATTAACACAATCAATGCCGATCCGCCGTAGCTCACCAGCGGCAGCGGTACGCCGACCACGGGTAAGATACCACTTACCATGCCAATGTTAACGAAAACATAAACGAATAAAATCAGCATCAAACCGCCGGCCATTACACGACCAAAAGTGGTTTGTGCACGGGCCGCGACAATCAGCCCGCGTAGAATCAGCAACAGATACAGGACCAGCAACAGCAATACCCCGACCAGACCGAGTTCTTCCGCTAACACGGCAAAAATAAAGTCGGTGTGGCGTTCAGGGAGAAACTCAAGTTGCGACTGCGTGCCGTGCAGCCAGCCTTTACCGCGCAGCCCACCGGAACCTATCGCGATTTTTGACTGGATGATGTGGTAGCCCGCGCCGAGTGGATCACTTTCGGGATCCAGCAGCATCATGACGCGGTCACGCTGATAGTCGTGCATCAGGAAGAACCACAGAACGGGAATGAACGCGGCAACCAGTAGTACCGCCACCGCGATCAGCTTCCAGCTCATGCCGGACAGGAACAGCACAAACAGACCCGATGCGGCGATCAGAATAGATGTACCCAAGTCCGGCTGCGCCGCCACCAGCAGTGTTGGCATGAAAATCAGCACTAACGCGATGCCGGTATTTTTCAGGGTAGGGGGGCAGACATCGCGGTTGATAAAGCGCGCGACCATCAGCGGCACTGCAATTTTGGCTATCTCCGAGGGCTGAAAACGCACAAATCCGAGATCCAGCCAACGCTGTGCACCCTTACTGATATGGCCAAAGGCGTCAACGGCCACCAGTAATATCACGCAGACAATATAGAGATACGGCGCCCAACTCTCATAGACGCGCGGTGGCACCTGCGCCATCACCAGCATGATAATCACGCCCATCGCGATCTGGCCGAGCTTACGCTCCATCATACCTGGGTCCTGACCACTGGCACTCCAGATCACGATGGCGCTATAGGCCAGCAGCGCGAGGATGATCAGCATGAAAATCGGGTCGATGTGGATACGTGTCCAGATCGATCGTTTCTGCGGGCTATCGTTCATGGACATCTTTATTCACCTTCGTAGCCAGGCGGCGTCGGTGCGGCTTCAGGCAGCACGGTATTGTTGTCGCCTAACATTATGTGGTCGAGAATCTGGCGCATTACAGTACCTACCGCAGGGCCGGCACCGCCGTTCTCCAGAATCATGGTGACCGCCACGCGCGGTTTGTCATAGGGCGCGAAAGCCGTCATCAGTTTATGGTCGCGCAACCGCTCGGCAATCTTATGCGCGTTATAGGTTTCGTTCTCTTTCAGGCCGAAGACCTGCGCAGTACCTGATTTTGCTGCGATTTTATAAGGCGCGTCAGCAAAGCTTTTGTGTGCGGTTCCGTTGGGGCGGTTCGCCACGCCATACATACCGTCTTTGGCGATTTCCCAGTAGCCGGAGTGAATATCACCAATCGGGGCATCGGGTGGCTGACGATAAGGCACCATGGTTTGCCCTTCACGGGTGGCGCGCAGCAAGTGGGGTACTTTGATTACGCCATCGTTAATCAAAATCATCATTGCTTTGTTCATCTGTACGGGCGTCGCCGTCCAGTAACCTTGCCCGATGCCCACTGGAATGGTGTCACCCTGATACCAGGGCTTTTTAAAGCGCTTCAGTTTCCATTCGCGGGTCGGCATGTTGCCTGGGCTTTCTTGCGGCAGATCGATACCGGTACGATGGCCATAACCGAATTTGGTCATCCACTCGGACAGGCGATCAATGCCCATATCATAGGCAACCTGATAGAAGAAGGTATCGGCGGATTCTTCCAGCGATTTGGTGACGTTAAGCCGACCGTGTCCCCACTTTTTCCAGTCGCGGTAACGCTTTTCCGAACCTGGCAACTGCCACCAGCCGGGATCGAACAAACTGGTATTACGGTTAATCACCCCGGCACTGAGCGCCGATACCGCCACGTAAGGTTTAACGGTGGATGCAGGTGGATAGGATGCCTGTAACGCACGGTTATACAGTGGACGGTTCTCGTCACCCAGCAGTGCTTTGTAATCTTTGCTGGAGATACCATCGACAAACAGATTGGGGTCATAACTTGGCGTCGACACCAGCGCCAGAATTTCACCGGTGCGTGGATCGCTCACTACCACCGCTGCGCGGCTGCCGGTCAACAGGGTTTCAATATACTGCTGCAGCTTGAGATCAACGGTGAGATAGATATCACGCCCAGCCTGAGGAGATTGTTCATGCAACTGGCGGATCACGCGACCACGGTTGTTAACTTCAACTTCTTCATAGCCGGTTTTGCCGTGCAGCACATCTTCGTAGTAGTTTTCGATGCCCAGCTTACCGATATCATGCGTCGCAGCATAGTTAGGCCATTTCCCTTCATCATCCAACCGTTTAACGTCACGATCGTTGATTTTTGACACATAACCCACCACGTGAGTCAGGGTCTGGCCGTAAGGATAATAACGGCGCTGATAGCCTTTAACTTCCACACCGGGGAAGCGGTACTGGTTCACCGCAAAGCGCGCTACTTGGACTTCGTTCAGTGCAGTTTTCACCGGAATGGAGGTAAAGCGGCGCGAGCGCTTGCGCTCTTTTTCAAAGGCGTCGATATCGTCGTCAGTCAGATCCAGCACCGGACGCAGGTCTTGCAAGGTCTGCTTAAGATCATCAACTTTTTCGGGCACCAGCTCCGCCTGATAGATCGTGCGGTTCAGCGCCAGCGGTACGCCGTTACGGTCAAAGATGATGCCGCGGCTCGGTGCCACGGGCACCAGCTTGATGCGGTTTTCATTTGAACGGGTGCTGTAATCGTCGAAACGCAGGATTTGCAGGTGATAGAGGTTTACCACCAGCACGCTGGAGAGGAGAAAAATGCCAACAAAAGCCACCAGAGCCCGGCGGACAAAGAGTTTCTGTTCAGCAGTGTAGTCGCGAAAGGCGTTGCTCTGTAATTTCATCCGCTGCGTTTATTGTCTGGAGGTTGTCAGGCGTTTATTCACGGTGATAAGGGTGATTCGTCGTAATGCTCCAGGCACGATACAAACTTTCCGCCACCAACACGCGCACTAAAGGGTGCGGTAGCGTTAACGCAGAAAGCGACCAGCTCTGTTCGGCGGCGGCTTTACACGCCGGCGCCAGTCCTTCCGGGCCGCCGATCAGCAAGCTGACATCGCGGCCGTCCAGCTTCCAGCGCTCAAGCTGCTGCGCCAGTTGGGGCGTTTCCCACGGCTGACCTGGAATATCCAGCGTGACAATGCGATTGCCTTTACCCACGGCAGCCAGCATCGCTTCACCCTCTTTTTCCAGGATGCGTTTGATGTCCGCGTTCTTGCCGCGTTTACCGGCAGTGACTTCGGTCAGTTCAAACGGCATATCCTTGGGAAAACGGCGTAGATACTCCATAAAACCGGTCTGAACCCAATCGGGCATTTTGGTGCCAACGGCCACCAGCTGAAGTTTCAACGCTTAGCTCCAGAGCTTTTCCAGCTCATACAGCTGGCGGCTCTCTTCCTGCATCACGTGGACGATCACTTCGCCGAGGTCAACTACGACCCAATCAGCGGCAGCTTTGCCGTCTACGCCCAGTGGCTTAAGGCCCGCTGCACGTGATTCCTGCATCACGTGATCGGCAATCGAAATAACGTGGCGCGTGGAGGTGCCGGTGCAGATAATCATGCAGTCGGTGATGCTGGATTTGCCCTGAACATCGACAGCAATGATGTCCTGACCTTTAAGATCATCAATCTTATCAATAACGAAATCTTGGAGTGCTTTACCTTGCAAAAGGTTCCCCTTAAAAACAGGTGATTGCGAGCAGGCTGAATGCCCGAAAACGTAGCCGAAAATGAAGCGGCGCAGTATAGCACGCAACGATCAAGCGCGATATAAGCCAGCGCGATCGATATAGTCAATGACTGCATCGGGCAGCAGATCGGTACAGGACTGACCGCTATGGCGACGCTGGCGGATTTCTGTGGCGGAGATGTCGTACAGCGGGGTATCCGCCAACCAGATGTGGCCAGAAGGTGCCTGATGCAACTGCTGCGGGCTCTGAGCCAGATGGGCATCCAGCCACTGCTGCATGTCAACACTCTCCATCTGTGCCGCATAGCCGGGACGCTTGCAAACCAGCAAATGGCACAGCGACAGCAAATCCTGCCAGCGATGCCATTTGGCTAACGTTAGCAGAGAATCCTGTCCGATGATAAACCCGAGGGGCTGTTCTGCACCGCGTTCCGCACGCAGTGCTTCAAGCGTGGCCACAGTCCAGGAGGGCGTGTCGCGCTCCAGTTCCCGTGTGTCGATATCAAATAAGGGGCGGTCGGCGATGGCACAACGCAGCATCTCAACGCGCTGCTGCGCACTGGCTTCGGGCTGAGGGCGATGTGGCGGCACATTGTTAGGCAGCAATGTCACCTTCTTCAAACCCACCTGCTGCGCCAGGGCTTCCACTGGACGCAGATGCCCAAAATGGATCGGATCAAAGGTGCCGCCAAACAGCGCATAGAGTTTAGACATCGGTGAAACTCAAGGGAAAATCACGGTGGCAGATCAACAGCGACAGCGTTTCTAGCTGAGGCCAAAGGTTTTGACCGTAATCCTGCTTCATGGTCAGTTCCAGCTCAGCCAGCAGATGTACCGCGCGCTGTAAACGCCGCGCATCAAGACGCTGCAGGGCTTCGGTAAACAGTGCGCGACGATTTTGCCAGATGCGTTGCTGATCCATCAGCGTGCGTAAACCCTGTTTTGCCTGGTTACGCTGCAAATGCAACAACGTGAGTAAATCGCGTTGCAGCGAGCGCAGCAGAATCACCACTTCGGCGTCCTCTTTCTCCAGCTGATGCAGGATGTGCAGGGCGCGTTTACTTTTTCCGGCCAATAGTGCATCCACCCAGTGAAACGGCGTAAAGTGCGCGGCATCGTTGACCGCCTCTTCCACGCGTGGCAGCGTCAGTTTGCCATCTGGCCATAACAGTGAAAGGCGTTCCAGTGCTTGCGCTAAGGCCAGCAGGTTACCCTCATAGCAGTAGCACAGCAACTGAATGGCGGCATCATCGACACTCAATTTCATGGCTTTTGCACGGCTGGCAACCCAGCGCGGCAGCTGTGCCTGTTCCGGCGTCTGGCACGGCACCACCACGGCATGCCCGCTGAGCGCTTTAAACCAGGCGCTGTTTTCCTGCGCTTTGGTCAGTTTAGCCATGCGTAAAATCAGCAGAATATCGCTGTGCAGCAAACCGGCCAGTTTCACCAGTTGCTCCGCCATGGCGGCATTCGGACCATTTTCTGGCAACTGTAAGGTTAAAGTTTGGCGCTGGGTAAACAGGCTGAGCGCCTGACAGCTGGCAAAGATCGCATCCCAATCGGTTTGCGCATCCAGCGTGACGCTAAAGTGCTCTTCAAAACCTTGTGCAGTCGAGGCGGCGCGGATGGCGTCGGCACTCTCTTGAATCAACAGGGGTTCGTTGCCGGTGAGAAAATAACAGGCGCGCAGCCCCTCTCGAAGCTGCGCGCTCAGTTGTTCAGGATAAATCCTGATCATTGCAGACTGGTAGCTGACGAAGACGGCACTTCCGGTGAGTCTTGACCCGGTGCAATCGTCTCCGGCTGCGGCAGTGTATCTTTGTTGCTTTCCTGCGCGGCATGAACGGTCAGCAGTTTACGCACCAGCTGCTCGGCAGCACGCTGACGCATCTCCTGCACAATCATATCCTGCTCGGCATCCTTGGCCAGTGCGGCGTTCGGGTTGTCGAAGAAAGAACGATACACGGTGGTGCTGATCGGGTAGATACCCTTGCCCGGTAGCAGAACCTGTGCGGTGACCGTCATCACCAGTGAATATTCGGCGGTGGTGCCGCTGATAAACACTGATGCGGTGTCACGCCCCTGTCTTTCAGCGCCCAGGCGCAGAGTAGGGTACTTCGCACTCGCCATTTTGCTGTCTTCAACAATGGTCACATCATTGATACGCAGCTGCTGGCGCACGGTACGTGCCAGCGGACCATAAGGGTCGCCACTCTGGACGATCAGCGTTTTCATCTCGGTTGGCACCATGGTGGTGCCGCGCGGGTGAAAACCACATCCGGCGGTGATCATCACCGCCAGCAGGACAAACAGCCTGATAATCAGTTGTCGCACAGTTCCTCCTGAACTTAACCTACGACCAGGTTAAGCAGTTTGCCAGGGACATAAATCACTTTACGAAGGGTGACGCCATCCAGATATTTCGCCACCAGATGCTCCTGCGCAGCACGCGCCTGAACTTGCTCCTGCGTAGCATCGGGCGCAACGGTGATTTTGCCGCGCACTTTGCCATTCACCTGTACGACCACCAGCAGTGAATCTTCGACCATTGCGGCTTCATCCGCAACCGGCCAGCTGGCTTCATCTACGCTGCCTTCACCCCCCAGAGCCTGCCACAGAACATAGCTGGCGTGCGGGGTAAACGGATACAGCAGACGAACAACCGCCACCAGAGCTTCCTGCAGCAGAGCGCGATCTTGCTCGCTCTCCTGTGGTGCACGAATCAGCTTGTTCATCAGCTCCATAATGGCCGCGATAGCGGTGTTGAAAGTCTGACGACGGCCAACATCATCCGCCACTTTCGCGATGGTTTTGTGCAGATCGCGACGCAGCGCTTTCTGATCGTCGTTCAGCGTGTTCACGTCCAGCGCCACGGTGGCCCCTTTCGCAATGTGCTCGTAGGCCAGTTTCCAGACGCGTTTCAGGAAGCGGTTAGCCCCTTCCACACCGGATTCCTGCCATTCCAGCGTCATTTCTGCTGGCGAAGCAAACATCATGAACAGACGCACGGTATCCGCGCCGTAACGCTCAACCATCAGCTGTGGATCGATGCCGTTGTTTTTCGACTTCGACATTTTGCTCATGCCCGCATACACCACTTCGCGGCCTGCATTGTCGACAGCTTTAACGATACGACCTTTCTCGTCACGCTCTACCGTCACATCAACCGGAGACACCCAGTTACGCTCACCGTTAGCGCCGGTGTAGTAGAACGCATCGGCCAACACCATGCCCTGACACAGCAGGCGTTTAGCTGGCTCATCAGAATTGACCAGGCCCGCGTCACGCAGCAGCTTGTGATAGAAGCGGAAGTACATCAGGTGCATGATGGCGTGTTCGATACCACCCACATACTGATCGACCGGCAGCCAGTAGTTGGCCGCAGCCGGGTCCAGCATGCCTTCGTTATAGTTGGCACAGGTGTAACGGGCGTAATACCAGGATGACTCCATGAAGGTGTCAAAGGTATCGGTCTCACGCAGCGCAGGCTGACCGTTAACGGTGGTTTTCGCCCACTCAGGATCGGCCTTAATAGGACTGGTGATACCGTCCATCACCACGTCTTCTGGCAGAATAACCGGCAACTGGTCTTCTGGTGTCGGGATGACCGTGCCATCTTCCAGCGTCACCATTGGAATTGGCGCGCCCCAGTAACGCTGACGGGAAACACCCCAGTCGCGCAGGCGATAGTTAACTTTGCGTACGCCCACACCTTTAGCGGCCAGCGCATCAGCGATGGCGTTGAAGCCCGCCTGATGGTCCAGACCGTTGTACTCGCCAGAGTTAAACAGCGTGCCTTTTTCAGTCATTGCGGCTTCGCTGATATCGGGCTCTGAACCATCAAGGTTGAGGATAACGGGCTTGATGTTCAGGTTGTACTTGGTGGCAAACTCCCAGTCACGCTGGTCGTGGCCTGGCACGGCCATCACAGCACCGGTGCCGTATTCCATCAGCACAAAGTTAGCCACCCAAACAGGGATCTCTTCACCGGTTAGCGGATGGATAGCAAACAGGCCAGTGGCCATGCCTTTCTTCTCCATCGTCGCCATATCAGCTTCCGCGACTTTGGTGGTGCTGCATTCGGCGATAAAGTCACTCAGCGCAGGATTGCTGGCTGCTGCCTGACGTGCCAGTGGGTGACCCGCTGCGACGGCAACGTAAGTGGCACCCAGGAAGGTATCTGGACGCGTGGTGTAGACCGTCAGTTTCTCTTCGCTATAAGCCACATCAAAGGTGATCTCAACACCTTCAGAACGGCCAATCCAGTTACGCTGCATGGTTTTGACCTGCTCAGGCCAGTCTTCCAGCTTATCCAGATCGTTCAACAGTTCTTCAGCATAGGCGGTAATTTTCACGAACCATTGTGGGATCTCTTTGCGTTCCACTTTGGTATCACAGCGCCAGCAGCAGCCGTCGATAACCTGTTCGTTGGCCAGCACGGTTTGGTCGTTCGGGCACCAGTTCACCGCAGAGGTCTTCTTGTAGACCATGCCTTTTTCATACAGCTTGGTGAAGAACCACTGTTCCCAGCGATAGTACTCTGGCTGACAGGTGGCTAACTCGCGGCTCCAGTCATAGCCAAAGCCCAGCAGTTTCAGCTGGTTCTTCATGTATTCGATGTTGTCGTATGTCCAGGGGGCGGGGGCGGTGTTATTTTTTACCGCGGCACCTTCTGCTGGCAAACCGAACGCATCCCAGCCAATCGGCTGCAGGACGTTTTTACCGAGCATACGCTGGTAACGTGCGATCACATCGCCAATGGTGTAGTTACGCACGTGGCCCATGTGTAGGCGGCCAGAAGGATAGGGCAGCATTGAAAGGCAGTAATACTTCTCTTTGCCTTCCTGCTCGGTCACTTTAAAGGTTTCGTTTTCATCCCAGTGCTGTTGTACGCGGGATTCTATCTCTTCCGGGCGGTATTGCTCTTGCATGGCTGCCTGTGGTCCTTTGTGAAAATCGTTAACCCTGTATGGCGGGTTCGCATACTTTTAGATCCGCATAGCATACCCATAAGGCAGGCCCTCAACAACATTTCACGCCCCCGCAGGCAGGATTTCTGCTTAATGCGCCGCCGCTTTCACCCTTTTATGATTTCCCTGGCGGATAGCACGGCAAATATGACAGAACAGCTAAACTTAAAGGCAGCGATTCCCGCGGAAAGGAGAACAAAATGAATAACGTGGCGCAGGAGTATCGAGCAACGATAGCGGCATTAACCCAGCGACTGGAGCGCGGCGAGCGTGATGTGGATGCGCTGGTGGCGGAAGCGCGGCAGGATTTGCTGGCGAAAAAAACGCTGACTTCCTCGGAAGTGAATGAAGTGATACGGGCCGTCAGGCGCGATTTGCATGAGTTTGCTCTGAGCTATCAGGAATCCTCGGATGTGTTGGGGGATTCCGTATTTATGCGCGTGATCCGTGAGAGCTTGTGGAAGGAGTTGGCGGATATCACAGACAAAAGCCAACTGGAGTGGCGCGAGGTGTTTCAGGATCTGCGACATCACGGCGTCTATCAGAGCGGTGAAGTGGTGGGGTTGGGGAATCTGGTGTGTGAGAAGTGCGGGTTCACCCGAGCCATTTACACGCCTGAAAGCTTAACGCGCTGTCCTGAGTGTGGGCACGACCATTTCCAACGTCAGCCGTTTGAGCCTTGATGGGATGTCAAAAGCGCGATGAATCGCGAAGTGCTTGTCGGTTTTGTGCCGGACGGTCGCCATAAATGGCGCCCCTACAATGCATTGGCGCGTTTTGCGTAGAGTGCGCATTCATGCGAACCTGCATAAAGTCGCGCCGCTAGCGGTGTAAAGAACCTGTAGCGGCGCGATTTATTACGCTAACGGATTAGTGCAGAATCTTCGCCAGGAAGTCTTTCGCACGCTCAGATTGCGGGTTGTTGAAGAAGTCATCTTTGTTGGTGTCTTCGACAATCTTCCCTTCATCCATAAAGATCACGCGATTCGCCACTTTACGCGCGAAGCCCATCTCATGCGTCACTACCATCATGGTCATGCCTTCGTTGGCCAACTCCACCATCACGTCCAGCACTTCGTTGATCATTTCGGGATCAAGCGCTGAAGTCGGTTCATCGAAAAGCATCGCAATCGGGTCCATGCACAGTGCACGGGCAATCGCCACACGCTGCTGCTGTCCACCCGAAAGCTGTCCAGGGAATTTATCCGCATGTGCCGCCAGACCGACGCGCGTCAACAGCTTCAGACCTTTTTCACGAGCTGCAGCTTTATCACGCTTCAGGACCTTCACCTGCGCCAGCACCAGGTTATCGACAATGCTGAGATGAGGGAACAGTTCGAAGTGCTGGAACACCATACCCACTTTGCTGCGCAACTGTGCGAGGTTGGTCTTCTTGTTGTTCACTTCGGTACCGTTGACCTGAATGCTGCCTTGCTGCACAGGTTCCAGACCATTAACGGTTTTAATCAGCGTTGATTTCCCCGAACCGGACGGTCCGCAGACCACCACCACTTCACCTTTTTTCACTTCGGTGGAGCAGTCGGTCAGCACCTGAAAGTGACCATACCACTTAGAAACGTTTTTCAGGCTAATCATTTAAACCGTCCTTTTTCTTTTCAGATAGCTAACCAACAGCGAAGCGCTCAGGCTGATCACAAAGTAGACCAGACCGGCAAACAGAACCATTTCAACCTGGGTACCGTCACGCTCACCAATGGTGGAGGCGGTACGGAAGAAGTCAGCCAGGCTTAAGACATACACCAGCGAGGTATCCTGGAACAGCACAATGCCTTGCGTCAGCAGCAGCGGCACCATGGCACGGAAGGCTTGTGGCAGGATAATCAGCTGCATCGATTGCCAGTGCGTCATACCCAGCGCCAGCGCCGCATTTGACTGCCCACGTGAAATGCTCTGGATACCCGCACGAATAATTTCCGAATAATAGGCCGCTTCAAACAGCGCAAATGCCACCATGGCGGAAATCAGACGGATATCGGTTTTTGGTGATAGCCCCAGCACTTGTTGCAGCAAAGCCGGTACCACCAAATAGAACCACAGCAGCACCATCACCAAAGGCACCGAGCGGAACAGGTTGACGTACAGCTTGGCAAACCAGCGGATCGGGGCAAACGGTGACAAGCGCATCACCGCCAGAATGGTGCCCCAGATAATGCCGAACACCACCGCCACCGCGGTAATTTTGAAGGTAATGATCAAGCCATTCCATAAATAGGGCAGGCTTGGGGGAATGGAACTCCAGTCAAAATCGTACATTTATTTGCCTCCCAGATTGCCAGGCAGGCGAATTTTGCGTTCTACCAGACTCATGATCAGCATGATCACCAGGTTGATGCCGACGTAAGCCAGGGTGATAGCGGTGAAGGATTCGTAAGCATGGGCGGAGTAGTCGAGCAGTTTACCCGCTTGCGCTGCCATATCGACCAGACCAATAGTTGAAGCAATCGCCGAGTTCTTCACCAGGTTCAACATTTCAGACGTCATCGGCGGCACAATCACGCGATACGCATTGGGTAACAGCACGTAACGATAGGTTTGTGGCAGCGTCAGGCCCATCGCCAGACCGGCGTTTTTCTGGCCACGCGGCAGTGACTGAATGGCGGCACGGACTTGCTCACAAACACGGGCTGCAGTGAAGAGCCCCAGACAGATGGTTGAAGAAACAAAGAACTGAACGTTCGGATCCAGCTCCGCTTTAAACCACATCCCCAGCTTCTCACCGACCAGTTCAGGCGCGACCAGATACCAGAAGAAGAACTGGACGATCAGCGGGATATTACGAAACAGTTCCACGTAGCAGGTGCCGATCGTCGACAGTAGACGATTGGGCACGGTACGCAGAATGCCAAAGAAGGAACCTACCAGGAAGGCGATAATCCAGGCACAGCAGGAAACCGCAACGGTTACCTGAAATCCGGACCACAGCCAGCCGAGGTAAGTCGTATTGCCGAACGGGGCCTGTTGTAAAAATATGCCCCAGTTCCAATCGATACCCATAACGAGCTCCGGTAAAAAAAGGGTAGCCAGGCTACCCATAAGATTGTTGAGCGGTGTCTTACGTCCTGCTTCAGGGGAACGACCTGTTGCAGTCTGTCTGTCCGCACCGCGTGTTCAGCAATCGAGAGGGCAGCGGAACTGCCCTTGTTTTCATTGTTAATTAGAGTGCTTTGTCGTTTGGCGCTTTGAACAGTGCCTGCATATCAGATGACAGTTCAAAGTTCATGTTCAGGTTTTTCGGTGGAATTGGCTGTTTGAACCAGGTATCGAACCATTTCGCCGCTTCACCCGAGGTCTGCGCTTTTGCGATGGTGTCATCCATCAGCTGTTTGAACTGTGGATCCTCTTTACGCAGCATACAGCCGTAGGCTTCTTTCGACTGAGGCGTACCGGTGATTTCCCAGTTGTCAGGTTTTTTGGCTTTTGCACGTTCACCTGCCAGCAGTGCATCATCCATCATAAAGGCCACGGCGCGACCGGTTTCCAGCGTACGGAAAGAATCGCCATGGTCTTTCGCGCTGATGATGCGCATGTCCATTTTCTTCTCATCGTTCAGCTTGTGCAGCAGAACTTCAGAGGTGGTACCTGAGGTCACCACAACGGTTTTCCCTTTCAGGTCAGCGAAATCTTTGATGTCGCCACCTTTTTTCACCAGCAGACGTGTACCGATGATGAACACGGTGTCAGAGAATGCGGCTTGCTGCTGACGCTCAAGGTTGTTGGTGGTAGAACCACACTCAAAATCGTAAGTCCCGTTCTGCAGCAGTGGGATACGGTTTTGTGAAGTGATCGGCAGCATTTTAACTTGCAGATCAGGCTTGTTCAGCTTGGCCTTGATCGCAGCAACGATGGCGTTTGAGTAGTCTTGTGAATAGCCAACCACTTTTTGCTGGTTGTCGTAGTAAGAAAAGGGAACTGATGACTCACGATGCCCAACGACGATCACGCCGCTATCATTAATTTTTTTCAGGGTGCCGGTGAGATCTTCCGCCTGGGCCGCTCCCGCTGCTGCTCCCAACAGCAGAAGAGATAATGCCACTTTGCGTGTCTGCATGTTCCTACTCCTTTGAATGGATGTCGCGCAGAACATAAACTGCGCAGATTGTGATGTTGTGTGTATTTCGTGCTGCTTTTTTAGTTATCCCTTAGCGCAACTGCACGCAGGATAGTGATTAACATAGCGAATTGTTAACGCAATGAAACAAAAAAGTTTGTTTTTTGCGAGCCGCTCCGCACCATTAAGAGGCAATAAAACACCTGTGCGCCTTTACGGTGCGTGTCAGTGCCAGATAGTAGTGCGAAAAGATGGCAATACGCTGACAAAACGCTGATGTCTGGAAAATCACTGAAATAAATAGCAATGATCGTGCCAGCACGATGAAAAAAGAAAAAAAGCCAGCAGAGAATCTGGTAAAGCGTAGCGGATGGGAGCGGAAAACAGCGCAAAAAAAAGGCGAAGTGATCACTTCGCCTGGAGATATTGTGAGCCAGGTATCAATGACGACGGCGTATGATCGCCAACACCATGCCGATCAGCGTCAGAATCCACACCGGCCAGATACCGGCTTTCGCATAAGGCGTTTCACCGGTGGTTGGTGTCACTTTGGCTTCCAGCACGTCACGGGTGAACTGCGGAATCTCTTTCTCGATTTCACCGTTGGCATTCACCACGGCGGTCACGCCATTGTTGGTGGAGCGCAGCAGCGGACGGCCCAACTCCAGTGCACGCATGCGCGCCATCTGGAAGTGCTGCCACGGGCCGATTGAGTGACCAAACCAGGCATCATTGGACACCGTAAGCAGGAAGTTGGTGTCCGGGCGGAAATTAGCACGCACTTGCTCACCCAGCACAATCTCATAGCAGATGGCGCTGGTCAGGTTGTAACCCGACACTTTCAATTGCGGCTGTATATAAGCTCCACGACTGAATGATGACATGGGCAGATCAAAGAATGGTGCCAGCGGACGCAGCAACTCTTCCAGCGGAACAAACTCACCGAACGGGACCAGATGGTTTTTCTGGTAACGGTTGTGGCTCTGATAGCTGTAAGGCTGTTCTCCCCCTAACACAATCACCGAGTTGTAATCGTGATAGCGGTTATCGCCTTCAACCCGTGAGTCAACAATACCGGTAATCAGCGAACTTCCGCGCGCGCGCAGCTCAGCATCCAGCGCCTTCAGGAACGGCTGCTGATTGCTCTCCAGATCGGTAATCGCAGACTCTGGCCAGATAATGATCGGCGCTTTGCCCATGTAGGGCTGGCTGTAGGAGGTGTAAACGCGCAGCGTATTGAGCAGCTGTTGTGGGTCCCACTTCATGGACTGCGGAATGTTGCCTTGCACCATGGCGACATCCACGCTGCGTTCCGGCAGTGGCTGATACCATTGCAGCATCCGTAGCGGCCAGGGCAGCAGCAACAGCACGGCTGCGGCGATCAGGCTTTTTACGGTGCGATGATGGAATGCATGCACCAACAGGCCGGCGATCACCATCAGCAGGAAAGTAATGGTTTCGACACCAGCCAGCGGTGCAAGGCCTTTTAGCGGGCCATCAATCTGGCTGTAGCCGAATTGCAGCCACGGGAAACCGGTCAGGATCCAGCCGCGCAGGAATTCGCTGATCTGCCAGAGGGCCGGAGCCGCCAGTGCCAGACGCCACAATGTGGCGCGTGGCCACAAGCGATTGAGCACTGCAGCAAACAGCATCGGGTAGATCGCCAGGTAGGCGGCCAGCAGAATCACCAGGAAGACGTTCACCGGACCGGGCATACCACCAAAGGTGGCGATGCTGACGTAAACCCAGTTAATGCCACTGCCAAACAGGCCAAAGCCCCAGACGAAACCTATCGCCGCGGCCTGCGGGCTGCGACGCTCCAGCAACAGCAGTTGTAAACCCGCCAGGGAGATGAGCGCGGCGGGCCAGAAATCGTAGGGGGAAAAGGAAAGGGTGCCAACGGCACCCGTAATTAACGCCAGCAGCAGGCGTACCCGCTGCTGCGAGTATAAAGAGGCTAAAGCCATAAAATTATTCGTCTTCCAGTTGCGGTTGCGGAGAGTCTTCCGGAATTTTCACATGCACCTGGATGATACGGCGGCTGTCAGCCATCACGACTTTGAATTGGTAACCATCAATGTCGATGCTCTCACCGCGCGCGGGAAGGTGGCCGAATCCCTGCATCACCAGACCGCCAATGGTATCTACTTCGTCATCGCTGAAGCTGGTACCAAATATTTCATTGAATTCTTCAATCGGCGCCAGCGCACGCACCGTGTAGGTGTGGCGGTTAAGCTGACGGATATCACGATCTTCTTCATCGTCATATTCATCTTCAATCTCGCCAACGATCAGTTCGAGGATGTCTTCAATGGTAACCAGTCCAGAAACGCCGCCAAACTCATCAATGACGATCGCCATATGATAACGCTGGGAGCGGAACTCTTTCAGCATGCGGTCAACACGCTTACTTTCTGGCACTACAACAGCAGGACGCAGCACTTTTTCAATGCTGAAGGGTTCAGACGCGCTACTCATAAACGGCAGCAGGTCTTTAGCCATCAGAATGCCTTCGACGTGGTCTTTATCTTCGCTGATCACCGGGAAGCGCGAGTGGGCAGAGTCAATAATGACCGCCAGGCACTCTTCCAGGCTTTGGTTGCGTTTGAGGGTAATCATCTGTGAGCGCGGGATCATGATGTCACGCACGCGCTGTTCGGCGATATCCAACACCCCTTCAAGCATGTCGCGGGTGTCCTGGTCGATCAGCTCTTTTTGCTCAGAATCGCGGATCAGCCCCAGCAGTTCATCACGGTTTTTAGGCTCACCGTGAAACAGTTGGTTGATTAGCAGGGAGAAAAATCCCTTTTTACTACTGGGTGCGTCGCTGTTTTGAGAATGGTCGTCGCTCATGGCGTTTTTATTTCGTTCTCTCTAATGAGGGAAAGGAACTGCCGGCGTCTTCGCCAGCAGCGCAATAACCTGAAACAGAGTTTCAGGCGTCTTCTTTCTCCGAAATGTACGGATCAGGATAACCAAGAGCAAGCATTATCTCGGTCTCCAGTGCCTCCATTTCTTCGGCTTCATCGTCTTCTATATGGTCGTAACCCAGCAAATGCAGCGTGCCGTGTACCACCATATGCGCCCAATGGGCTTCAAGGGTTTTGCCCTGTTCTTCCGCTTCTTGCTCAACCACCTGACGACAAATAATCAGGTCGCCCAGCAGCGGCAACTCAATTCCCGGTGGGGCTTCAAAAGGGAATGAGAGCACGTTAGTCGGCTTATCTTTGCAACGATAAGTCAGATTAAGCTCATTGCTCTCTGCTTCGTCAACCAGGCGAATCGTTACTTCGCTTTCCGGCTGGAAAGGCGTGACCGCCGCTTCCAGCCAACGTTGAAAGGCGGCTTCGGCTGGCAGGCCGTTTTCATCGGCACAGGCCAACTGTAAATCTAAAATCACCGCGCTCATGAAGGCTCCTGCGGGCTGGGGTGGGTCGCTAGCTGAGCCGCCAGCGCTTCACGCTTGCGCTCTTCAGCCAGTTTATCTCGACGTTTCTGATCGGCTTCTTCCCATGCTTCATAAGCATTAACGATGCGTGCGACAACCGGATGACGCACGACGTCTTCACTGTGGAAAAAGTTAAAGCTGATTTCTTCGACTTCCGCCAACACTTCAATGGCGTGGCGCAGGCCTGATTTCGTGCTGCGCGGTAAGTCAATCTGCGTGACGTCGCCGGTAATCACCGCTTTAGAGTTAAAGCCGATACGTGTCAGGAACATCTTCATCTGTTCGATAGTGGTGTTCTGGCTTTCATCCAGAATCACAAACGCATCATTGAGCGTACGACCGCGCATGTAGGCCAACGGTGCCACTTCAATCACGTTGCGCTCCATCAGTTTTTCAACGCGTTCAAAGCCGAGCATTTCGAACAGGGCATCGTACAGCGGACGTAAGTAGGGATCGACCTTCTGGCTGAGATCGCCCGGCAGGAAGCCAAGCTTCTCACCTGCTTCAACGGCAGGGCGCGTCAGCAAAATGCGACGAATTTCCTGGCGCTCCAGCGCATCGACGGCCGCCGCAACGGCGAGATAAGTTTTACCAGTACCCGCTGGGCCGACACCAAAAGTAATGTCATGGTCGAGGATGTTCGCCACATACTGAGCCTGGTTCGGCGTACGCGGTTTTATCACGCCGCGTTTGGTTTTGATGTGGATGGCTTTACCAAACTCCGGCACGCTCTCGGCGGTTTGCTCCAGCACGCGGCTCTCTTTGATCGCCAGATGAATCTGGTCCGGCTCAATATCGGGAATTTGGCCACGCACCGGTGCGGTATCCACGTAAAGATCACGCAGAATATTGACCGCCGCGTCCACGCTTAACGCGCGTCCCACCAGTTTGAAGTGATTATCCCGGCGGTTGATTTCGACACCGAGACGTTTCTCCAGCTGCTTCACATTGTCATCAAACGGACCGCACAGGCTCATCAGTCGGCGGTTATCTGCCGGTTCAAGGGCGATTTCACGAGTTTCGATATTCAAATGAATCCTTTGGGTCACTCAGGGCCAGTTGAAAAAGGTGTATCGGATGCGCTGATTGATGCCGCGCATCTCTACGGAATTATTTATGGGGTTACGCCCAGCTGCAAGTTGCAGAAGGAATATTTGGGCGCCGCTTGCGGAATGCAAGGGGAGCAAACTGAAGCAGGCGACAGCGGGTTGTGCGCTGCCGCTCAAAGTTCGTGGTTTCAAGGCTGGTAGATACCAACACCAATGTCATTTTCACGGCGTGTACGGGCAATCACCATCGCTGGGCTTTGGTTGACGCGCAGGCCCATCTCATCCTCGGTACGCACCAGCTTACCGCGCAGTGAGGTGGCGTGGATATCCACAATTTCAACGTCAACAAACTTACCGATCATCTCGACCGGCGCTTCAAAATTGACCACGCGGTTATTATCGGTACGACCGCTCAACTCCATGACATTTTTACGTGAGATGCCTTCAACCAATACACGCTGCGTGGTACCAAGCATACGACGGCTCCACGCCATCGCCTGCTGATTAAGGCGCTCTTGCAGGATGAACAGGCGCTGTTTTTTCTCTTCTTCGGTGACATCGTCCGGCAGATCGGCAGCCGGTGTACCCGGACGCGCAGAGTAGATAAAGCTGTAGCTGACATCGAAATTCACATCACCAACCAGCTTCATGGTTTGCTCGAAATCTTGCTGCGTTTCACCCGGGAAACCGATGATAAAGTCCGAACTCATCTGGATATCAGGACGTGCCTTGAGCAGCTTACGGATGATGGATTTATATTCCAGCGCCGTGTGTCCGCGTTTCATCAGCGTCAGAATGCGATCCGCACCGCTCTGTACCGGCAGATGCAGGAAGCTCACCAACTCTGGCGTGTCGCGGTAGACATCAATAATGTCGTCAGTGAACTCAATCGGGTGGCTGGTGGTGAAGCGAATACGGTCGATACCATCGATCGCGGCGACCAGACGCAACAGTTCGGCAAAGGTGCAGATTTGGTCATCAAAGGTGGCACCACGGTAGGCATTGACGTTCTGCCCCAGCAAATTGACCTCACGCACGCCTTGAGCGGCGAGCTGGGCAATTTCCAGCAAAATATCGTCACACGGACGGCTGACTTCCTCTCCACGGGTGTAAGGCACCACGCAGAAGGTACAGTATTTATTGCAGCCTTCCATAATAGAGACAAAGGCGGTAGGCCCTTCAGCACGCGGTTCCGGCAAGCGGTCAAATTTTTCAATCTCAGGGAAACTGATATCAATCACCGGGCTCTTGGTGCCACGCACCTGATTCAGCATCTCTGGCAGGCGATGTAATGTCTGCGGACCAAAAACAATATCCACGCAGTTTGCACGCTCACGCAGGCGTTCGCCTTCCTGTGACGCCACACAACCGCCCACGCCGATGATCACGTCAGGATTATTCGCCTTCAGTTTTTTCCAGCGTCCTAACAGGGCGAAAACCTTCTCCTGTGCCTTCTCGCGGATGGAGCAGGTATTGAGCAGCAGAACGTCCGCCTCTTCGGCGTCCTCGGTCAGGGTATAACCGTGCGTGCTGTTCAGCAGGTCAGCCATCTTGGATGAATCATACTCATTCATCTGACAGCCCCAGGTTTTGATATGCAGTTTTTTGGTCATCGAACTAGCCATTGATCAGAGCGAAGTGCAGGGCGCGTATTGTAATGCTTTGCCGCTGTTGTGACCAGCGCAGCAGGGGCTGAGATTGTGGCGCCAATTTCCGGTACACTTTACCAATCAACGTGATGCTGTGAGGCTTTACGGTAAGCAGAAGGATGAGAGTCAATGCAGGATTCACAATTTGATGTGGTGGTGGTGGGCGGCGGCATGGTCGGTGCCGCGCTGGCCTGTGGATTGGCACAGCAGCAATTCCGCGTAGCGGTGATTGAGCGTGCGGAACCGGCGGAGTTTGATGCCACCAGCCCACCCGATGTGCGTATTTCTGCCATCGGCGCTTCATCAGTGGCGCTGCTACGCCAACTGAATGTCTGGCAGCGCGTTGAAGCGATGCGCTGCGCACCTTACCGCAAGCTGGAAACCTGGGAGTGGCAAAGTGCGCACGTGACATTTGATGCGGCTTCGTTAGGTCTGCCTGAATTAGGTTACATGGTTGAAAACAGCGTGATACAGCGCGCGCTGTGGGAAAAAATGCAGGAAGAGGGTGTGACGCTGGTTTGCCCGGCGAGCTTACAGGGGCTACAGCAGCATCGTGCGGGCTGGCAGGTGCAGTTGGATAACGGCACGGTGCTGGAGACGCGTCTGGTGGTGGGTGCAGATGGTGCCAACTCACGAGTACGTCAACTGGCCGGGATTGGTGTGCGCGGCTGGCAATATGCGCAGTCTTGCATGCTGATCAGCGTTGAATGTGAGCAGGAGGTGGGTGATTCCACCTGGCAACAGTTCACACCTGAAGGTCCGCGTGCCTTCCTGCCGTTGTTTGATCGCCATGCGTCACTGGTGTGGTATGACGCCCCAGCGCGTATTCGTCAACTGCAAAACCTGCCTCTGGCACAGCTAGAGAAAGAGATTCACGCTCATTTCCCGGCGCGTGTGGGCCGCCTTCATGTGAAAAAAGCGGCCTCGTTTCCCTTAGTGCGACGCCATGCGACACGCTATGTCATGCCCGGTCTGGCGCTGGTGGGCGATGCCGCCCACACCATTAACCCGCTTGCCGGTCAGGGTGTGAACCTGGGATACCGGGATGTGGATGCGCTGATCAATACACTCGTCGAGGCACGCAGTCAGGCGCAGTTGTGGTCATCGGATGCGGTGTTACAGCGTTATCATCGTCAACGCTATAAAGATAACGTGCTGATGCAAGGCGGGATGGATCTGTTCTATTTTGCGTTCAGCAATACACTTTCACCGTTACGCTTTGCGCGCAATCTGGGATTGATCGCCGCAGAGAATGCCGGAGCGCTGAAACGCAAAGTGCTGAAATACGCGTTGGGTTTGTAAGCAGGAGAGCGTCGCAGGGCGCTCTATTTTTTCTAAACGCAGAAAACAATAAAGCCCGCAAAAGCGGGCTTTATTATTCAATTTGGCTGGGGTGCAGGGATTCGAACCCCGGAATGCTGGTATCAGAAACCAGAGCCTTACCGCTTGGCGACACCCCAAGAATTTGGTGGCTACGACGGGATTTGAACCTGTGACCCCATCATTATGAGTGATGTGCTCTAACCAGCTGAGCTACGTAGCCATCTTTTTTCGCTAACCTTCATCGGCGTTGCGGGGCGCATTATGCGTATTGAGCTTTGTAGCGTCAACAAGTTTTTTGCCGTTTTTTGCCTTAAAACGCCTGTTTGTCTGGCTTGTAACCAGGGTGGTGAATTATTCGGCAACTTTCCGTCGCAACATCGACGATCAAAGCAAAAAGGGGCCAGTCAAGGCCCCTTATGATCTTAATTAAAAAGCTTATTTATAAGCGGACTGATGCACACCCACGGCACGACCTGAAGGGTCATCCATGTTCTTAAATGCTTCATCCCACTCAATCGCTTTAGCGGAAGAACAAGCAACCGATGGACCACCGGGAACACACTCTGCCGCGCTGGCGACCGGGAACAGCTCTTCAAAGATTTCACGGTACAAATACGCTTCTTTCGAGTTCGGCGTGTTGTACGGGAAACGGAAATGCGCGGTCGACAGCTGCTGGTCAGTGATCTGTTTCGCCGCCACTTCTTTCAGCGAATCGATCCAGCTGTAGCCTACGCCATCGGAGAACTGCTCTTTCTGACGCCATGCCACGCTTTCTGGCAGATATGAGGAGAAGCACTCACGCAGGATGTGTTTTTCCATCTTACCGTTTTTGCCGCACAGTTTATCTTCTGGGTTGATGCGCATCGCCACATCAAGGAATTTTTTGTCCAGGAAAGGCACACGCGCTTCAACGCCCCACGCCGACATCGCTTTGTTAGCACGCGCGCAGTCAAACATGTGCAGAGCCAGCAGTTTACGCACGTTTTCTTCGTGGAACTCTTTGGCGTTCGGCGCCTTATGGAAGTACAGGTAGCCACCAAACACTTCATCTGCACCTTCACCTGACAACACCATTTTGATGCCCATCGCTTTAATTTTGCGCGACATCAGATACATAGGCGTCGAGGCGCGGATGGTGGTGACATCGTAAGTTTCGATGTGATAAATCACATCACGGATGGCATCCAGACCTTCCTGTACGGTGAAATGAATTTCGTGGTGCACGGTACCCAGATGATCAGCCACGGACTTCGCCGCTTTCAGGTCAGGAGAACCTTCCAGGCCGACAGCAAAGGAGTGCAACTGCGGCCACCATGCATCGCTTTTATCTTCATCTTCTACGCGTTTTGCAGCAAAGCGCTTGGTCACGGCAGAGATAATAGAAGAGTCGAGACCGCCAGACAGCAGCACGCCGTAAGGCACATCTGACATCAGGTGGCTTTTCACGGACTCTTCCAGCGCATGTTTCAGGCCAGCGGCATCGGTGGTGTTCTCAGCCACAGCAGAGAAATCCATCCAGTCACGCTGCCAGTAACGACGGATCTCACCATCGCTGCTGGACATGAAGCTTCCCGGTGGGAATTCTTTGATGGTGCGGCAAACTGGCACCAGCGCTTTCATTTCGGAAGCAACAAACAGGTTACCGTGCTCATCGTTGCCCATATACAGCGGGATAATCCCGATATGGTCACGGCCAATCAGGTACTGCTGCTTCACGCTGTCCCACAGAATGAAGGCGAACATGCCTTGCAGGTCGTCAAGGAAGTCGAGACCTTTTTCCTGATACAGCGCCAGGATCACTTCGCAGTCAGAACCGGTCTGGAAGGCGTAGCGGTCGCTCAGCTCCGCACGCAGTGCCTGATGGTTATAGATTTCACCGTTCACGGCCAGTACGTGGGTGTGGTCAGCGTTATACAGCGGCTGTGCGCCGTTGTTGACGTCAACAATTGACAGGCGCTCATGCACCAGAATGGCTTTGTCATCTGCGTAGACGCCGGACCAATCTGGGCCACGGTGACGCATCAGACGGGAACACTCCAGCGCTTTCTTGCGCAATTCAACAGGATCGGTTTTCAGATCCAACACACCAAAAATCGAACACATAACTGACTCCTGATCTCACCTTACGGGGATGTTATTTCTTCGTTTGTCCGGCAGCAGTGGCTGCGTGATGTATAAGAAAATGCGCTATCTGGTGGTGTTAGTGCAAGCAAAATTGCGTTCTTTTGATAAAAAGAATGTTGTCAGGCGATAAAAATTGAATTTTATCTAATTTAATCGCCACTTCTTTAGATGGCATCTAATGAAATGGCTTTTTGGATGATTTAGTGTGCAACTATCCTGGGTGTCGTTCACGACAAAGCGACATAAAAACAAACGCCCTGCAGACACAAGGTGCCAGCAGGGCGATAAGCAAAAGTGATAATAGATAATCAGAACAGGTCGATGTCTGCCACTGAAGGGTAAATCCAGTCTGGACGGAACGGCATCGCATCAATGTCGCTCAAGGTTGAGACGCCAGAAAGCACCAGAATGGTTTCCAGGCCCGCCTGGAAGCCAGCGAGGATATCGGTGCGCAGGTTATCCCCCACAATCACCGTCTCTTCAGAATGCGCATGCATTTTATTCAGCGCCGCACGCATGATGTACGGGCTCGGTTTACCCACATAAAACGGCTTGCGACCAGAAATGGTTTCGATACCGGCGCACAAGGCACCGCAGGCGGGCACGTATCCGCGCGCATGGGTATCCGGGTTGGTGGCAATAAAGCGCGCACCGTTGGCGACGAAGAAGGCAGCCTTGTGCATCATCTCCCAATTAAAGGAGCGCGTTTCACCGACGATGACGAAATCGGGATTGACGTCAGTGATGGTAAAGCCCGCTTTATACAGCTCATGAATGAGGGCACCCTCGCCAATTACATAGGCTTTTTTACCCTCCTGACGACGCAGGAAATCGGCGGTGGCCATGGCAGAGGTATAGAACACCGAATCCGGCACTTCAACGCCCGCATTGGCAAAACGATTCGCCAGGTCCTGCGCGGTTTGCGACGGATAGTTAGTCAGCACCACCAGCGGCATCTCTTTTTCCAGGATGCGCTGCAAAAACTCGTTCGCGCCTTTCACGGCGGTATTGTCGTGCATCAACACGCCGTCGATGTCACAGATTACGCTTTTGATGGTCATAATGGCTTCCGGTCAGGCCCGCCGGGCGGCAGGCTTCGATTATTCTTCCAGCAGATGCTGCAGCAGAATGCCGTTCAGCATTGCGCGCTTCGCCAGGGCAAACGCACCAATTGCCGAACGATGGTCCAACTCGGAACGCACCACCGGCAGGTTCTTGCGGAAGGCATTCAACGCCTGGGTGTTAATGCAGCCTTCAATGGCGGGGAACAGCACCTTATCCGCTTCGGTGATTTCACCGGCCAGCACCACTTTCTGCGGGTTGAACAGGTTAATGGCGATGGCGATCGCTTTGCCGAGGTAGCGTCCGACATATTCGATCACTTCACACGCCAGCGCATCGCCTTGATTCGCGGCGCGGCAAATTTGTGGCATCAGGCAATTATCCAGCGTCAGCGTGCTGGGGTAGCCCTGATTGAGCAGATGACGCACGCGGTTCTCAATCGCGCCATTCGCCGCGATGGTTTCCAGACAGCCAAAATTACCGCAGTGGCAGCGCTCGCCCAGCGGATCGACCTGAATATGACCGATCTCGCCGACATTACCATTGCTGCCAAGAAAGATATGCCCATTGGCGATAATGCCCGCGCCGGTACCGCGATGTAAACGCACCAAAATAGAGTCTGCACAGTCACGACTTGCACCGAAGTAGTGCTCTGCCAGTGCCAGACTGCGAATGTCGTGACCGACAAAACTGGTGACGTTAAAGCGTTTTTTCAGGCTGGACACCAGCGGCCAGTGGCTAACGGTGATGTGCGGCATATAACGAATGATGCCGTTAATCGGATCGACCAAACCGGGCAAGATCACTGCAATCGCAATCAGTTCGTGAATCTTACGTTGATGCGCAGCCATAAACGCGGTGATGGCATTGAAGAGCGCATTCTCCAGCGTTTCCTGCGTGCGTTCCGGTAAAGGGTAATCTTCCTGCGCCAGCGATTTTCCGCTCAGATCAAACAGCGTCAGGGTCGCATCATTGCGGCCCAAGCGGACGCCGATAGTATGAAAATGGCGGGTTTCAGTAACGATAGAGATGGCGCGGCGCCCACCGGTGGAGGCTTGTTGCTCCACCTCTTTGATGAGGCCGCGTTCGATAAGCTGACGCGTAATTTTGGTGACGCTGGCGGGCGCAAGCTGGCTGAGATCGGCAATCTGTATGCGCGAAATCGGCCCCTGTTGATCAATCAGCCGGTAAACGGCTGCACTGTTAAGTTGTTTGACAAGATCGACATTTCCTATTTGAGTCTGGCCGCCAGTGGTCATTCAGTACTTACTCGCTGAGGACGTCGTCTCCATTGACTAACGTCTTAGTGATTTGATAATCGCGGGTAAAGACGGTCAGGTTAGCGACTTTTCCTGCTGTCACTGAGCCTAACTGTTTTGCCACGCCCATTGCCTGTGCTGGATACAGGGTTGCCATCCGCAACGCTTCATCCAGAGCGATACCGCAATGCTCCACACTGTTCTGCACTGCCTCAATCATGGTCAATGCCGAGCCGCTCAGGGTACCGTTTTCGTCAACGCAAAGGCCGTCGCGATAGTATATTGTTTTGCCTGCAAAAATGAATTTATCAATCGATGCGCCTGCCGGTGCTGTGGCATCCGTCACTAACACCAGTTTGTCGCCTTTGATGCGTTTTGCATTGCGCACGTTAGCGTAATGGACATGTAAACCATCTGCAATGATGCCGCAGTATACATCAGGTGAATCAAACAGCGCACCGATCAGACCGGGTTCACGGCCTGCGAAGGTCGGCATCGCATTATAAAGATGGGTGGCAAAACTCACGCCCGCGCTAAAGCCGGCTTTGGCTTCTTCATAGGTGGCGTTGGAGTGGCCCGCTGACACAATAATGCCCGCATCGCGTAGTTGACGGATCACAGTGTCGCCCGCATTCTCTGGCGCCAGCGTCACTTTGGTGACCACATCCGCGTTAGCACACAGGAAGTCGACCATTTCCGCATCAGGCAGACGAATCAACTCTGGGTTATGCGTCCCTTTCTTAGCTTTGTTCAGCCACGGCCCTTCCAGATGCAGACCCAGTGCTTGATTTTGATGCTTGGCTAAATAGGCGCGCATGGTTTCAACGGCGCGCTTCATTAATTCGTTGGTGCTGGTGATCAGTGTTGGCAGATAACTGGTGCAGCCCGATTTTTCGTTGGCGCGCTGCATGATTTCCAGCGTTTCCACGCTCAGGGCATCGATGTCATCGTTGAACTGCACACCACCACAGCCGTTGAGTTGCAAATCAATAAATCCGGGAGCGATGTATGCACCAGCCACATCCTGCAGCGCGATGTTCGCATCAAGCGCATCACGTGGGCACACGCGTTCAATCAGGCCATTGGCAATCACCACGGCATGATTGTCCAGAATTTCGTGGCCAGTAAAAATCCGGCCGTTTACTAATGCGTACATCGTTTTTCTCTCCCGGCTAAGCCTGCAGCCTGCGCTGCAGGTTATGACAACGTGTTTTCACACACCCTTCATATTTTCCGCTTCCATTTCGCGGAAATATTTCACGGTTTTCACTTTCAGTTCCATGGTGGCTGGCTCATCACACACCACCACAGATTTCGCATGTAATTGCAGGCAGCTGATGGTCCACATATGATTCACGTTACCTTCCACTGCGGCCTGCAGCGCTTGCGCTTTCACATGACCGGTGACCAAAATCATCACTTCTTCTGCATCTAACAGCGTGCCCACGCCAACGGTCAGCGCATATTTAGGCACCTGATCCACATCCCCATTGAAGAAGCGCGAGTTCGCCAGGCGGGTCTCATGCGTCAGGGTTTTGATGCGGGTGCGGGAGGAGAGTGAAGAGGCCGGTTCGTTAAACGCGATGTGTCCATCGTTACCTACGCCGCCCATAAACAGATTAATTTTACCGTAAGCGCGGATCTTCTCTTCGTACTGGCGACATTCTGCGTCAATATCCGGTGCATTGCCATTCAGAAGATTGATATTTTCTGGTTGAATATCAACGTGATCAAAAAAGTTACGGAACATGAAGCTGTGGTAGCTTTCTGGATGCTCTTTTGGCAGGCCAACGTATTCATCCATATTGAAAGTCACAACATGTTTAAAGCTAACCTGGCCCGCTTTGTGCATCTCGATCAGGTGCTTGTAAGCTTCCAGCGGTGTACCGCCGGTTGGCAGACCCAGCACGAAGGGACGTTCTGCGCTAGGCTTAAACGCGTTAATGCGGTTAACAATGTGGCGTGCAGCCCATTTACCCACCTGGGTAGGTGTGGCCAAAGGGATCAGTCTCATGTCTTCACCTCAATTAAGATTAGGAAAATGTTGTCGCCGATTCTGGTTTAGGTTGCTGCCCTTAAGCGTAATCCGTTTAAGCGTAACCAGCAGGGAAAAGTGCGACCTGATATTTTGCATCATAAAATAAGTTTGTGGTGGTGGCTAGCATTTCGCAGTAGTAAACGTCCATTATGGTGATTAAAGTCACAGTTACTGTGGTTTTAATTTGCGAGGCGAATTAATTTATCTTTACACTGCGCCTCGTGGTGAATGATGTCATCAAGGTACCGGGCGGCGGGATAATAAAATCAACCCACGCCACGGCAAACGCCAGTCTCATAGGGGGAGAATAAGGTGAGTATTTTAGGATATCTGCAAAAGGTCGGCCGCGCGCTTATGGTGCCGGTAGCGACGCTGCCGGCAGCGGCAATCTTGATGGGTGTGGGGTATTGGATCGATCCAGACAGCTGGGGTGCAGGCAATGCGCTGGCGGCACTGTTGATCAAATCCGGTTCCGCCATTATCGAAAACATGTCTGTGCTGTTTGCCATTGGTGTGGCTTACGGTATGTCCAAAGATAAAGATGGTGCAGCCGCGTTAACCGGCTTTGTCGGCTTCTTGGTGGTGACCACGCTCTGTTCACCTGCCGCGGTGGCAATGATTCAGAAAATGCCGGTGGAGCAGGTTCCCGCTGCCTTCGGTAAAATCAATAACCAGTTCGTGGGTATCCTGGTCGGTATTCTCTCCGCTGAAGTGTACAACCGCTTTAGCCACGTTGAGCTGCCAAAAGCGCTGTCGTTCTTTAGCGGACGCCGCTTAGTGCCGATTCTGGTCTCCTTCCTGATGATCGTCGTTGCCTTCATTCTGATGTATGTCTGGCCGATCATCTTTGGTGGACTGGTGAACTTCGGTGAACACATCCAGAAACTGGGTTCTGTCGGTGCGGGCGTATATGCCTTCTTCAACCGCTTGCTGATTCCGGTGGGTCTGCATCATGCCCTGAACTCGGTGTTCTGGTTTGACGTGGCCGGTATTAACGACATTCCTAAGTTCCTCGGCGGTGCGCAGTCTATTGCCAATGGCACCGGTATCCCAGGGATTACAGGTCGTTACCAGGCGGGCTTCTTCCCGATTATGATGTTTGGTCTGCCGGGCGCTGCGCTGGCGATCTACCACTGTGCGCGTCCAGAAAACCGCGCCAAAGTGGGTGGTATCATGCTGGCGGCGGCTTTTGCAGCCTTCTTTACGGGTATCACTGAACCGCTGGAATTCTCCTTCATGTTCGTGGCACCGGTGCTGTACGTCATCCATGCGGTGTTGACTGGTATTTCAGTATTCATCGCGGCAAGTATGCATTGGATCGCCGGCTTCGGCTTCAGTGCCGGGCTGGTGGATATGGTGCTCTCTACCCGAAATCCGCTGGCGGTTAACTGGTGGATGCTGATCCCACAAGGTCTGGTGTTCTTCGCCATCTACTATGTGGTGTTCCGCTTCACTATCCAGAAATTCAATCTGATGACGCCAGGCCGTGAACTCTCTGCGGGCGATGAAACCGATGGCTACGATGTGAACGTTGATCACAGCGGTAGCGGCGAGAGCCAAACCGAATCACTGGCGCGTCGTTACATTGCTGCCGTTGGTGGTTCTGAAAACCTGACCAACATCGACGCCTGCATCACCCGTCTGCGTCTGAACGTGAAAGACTCAGCACAGGTCAATGAAGGCGTGGCGAAACGCCTGGGCGCGTCCGGTGTGATTCGTCTGAACAAACAGAGTGTGCAGGTGATTGTCGGTACGCAGGCAGAAAGCATTGCCACCGCAATGAAAACCGTGCTGAGTAAAGGCCCGGTAGCGGCCACTGCGGCGCCTGCTGCAGCAGCAGCTCCGGTTGCAGCTAAACCTCAGGCGGTGCTTAATAGCGAGAAAGCCGTGATTGCCACGCTGGTTGCGCCGGTCAGTGGTGAAATCGTTGCGCTGGACGCGGTGCCAGATGAAGCCTTCGCCAGCAAAGCCGTGGGTGACGGCCTGGCCATCAAGCCAACCGATAAAACTGTCGTGGCACCGATTGCGGGTACCGTAGTGAAAATCTTCAATACTAACCACGCCTTCTGCCTGGAAGCGGCGAACGGTGTTGAGATCGTGGTGCACATGGGTCTGGATACCGTCGCGCTGGAAGGCAAAGGCTTCACACGTTTGGTGGAAGAGGGCGCAACGGTGACGGCGGGTCAGCCGATTCTGGAAATGGATCTGGACTTCCTCAACGCCAATGCGCGTTCAATGATCAGCCCGGTAGTCGTCAGCAACAGCGATGATTTCGCCGGTCTGAATCTGCTGGCAAGCGGTTCTGTTGTCGCGGGTGTGACGCCATTGTATGAAGTGAAAAACTAAGTCCTTGTGATTTAGCCAGAAGGCAGGAAGCAATTCCTGCCTTTTTTGTTTTAAAACGACCAACAAACGGTTGTTTCCCTCCTGCGCTTTGTGGATCATACTCCGTTACTTCGTGGTACAAATCACCCGCTATTGTTTTGAGGATTTTGAGATGAGTGAGGCTGAAGCCCGCCCAACGAACTTTATTCGTCAGATTATCGACGAAGATTTGGCGAGCGGTAAGCACAGCAGTGTGCATACCCGTTTCCCGCCTGAGCCCAATGGTTACCTGCATATTGGCCATGCGAAATCTATCTGCCTGAACTTTGGTATCGCACAAGATTATCAAGGACAGTGCAACCTGCGTTTTGACGACACTAACCCGGTTAAAGAGGACCTGGAGTTCGTTGAATCCATCAAGCGTGATGTGCAATGGCTGGGCTTTGACTGGAGCGGAGACATTCGTTACTCCTCAGACTACTTTGACCAATTGTTTAACTACGCGGTTGAGCTGATAAATAAAGGTCTGGCTTACGTTGACGAACTGTCAGCGGATGAGATCCGTGAATACCGCGGCACGCTGACCGCACCGGGTAAAAACAGCCCGTATCGCGATCGCAGCGTAGAAGAGAACTTAGCGCTGTTCCAGAAAATGCGTGATGGCGGCTTCGAAGAGGGTAAAGCTTGCCTGCGCGCTAAAATCGACATGGCTTCCAGCTTTATCGTGATGCGTGATCCGGTGTTGTATCGCATTAAGTTTGCCGACCACCACCAGACCGGTGATAAGTGGTGCATCTACCCGATGTACGACTTTACTCACTGCATCTCTGATGCCATCGAAGGCATTACGCACTCGCTCTGCACCCTGGAGTTCCAGGATAACCGTCGTTTGTACGACTGGGTACTGGACAACATCACTATTCCTCAGCATCCGCGCCAGTACGAATTCTCGCGTTTGAATCTGGAATATGCGGTGATGTCGAAGCGTAAGCTGACGCAGCTGGTGACCGAGAAAGTGGTTGAAGGCTGGGATGACCCACGCATGCTGACCGTTTCAGGTCTGCGTCGCCGTGGCTACAGCGCCGCGTCCATTCGCGAGTTCTGTCGTCGTATCGGTGTGACCAAGCAGGACAACATCGTTGAGATGGCCTCGCTGGAATCTTGCATCCGTGACGATCTCAATGAGAACGCACCGCGTGCCATGGCGGTTCTTGATCCACTGAAAGTGGTGATCGAGAATCTGCCAGCAGGTCATGAAGAAACGCTGACCATGCCTAATCATCCGAATAAGCCGGAGATGGGGACCCGCGAAGTGCCGTTCAGCCGCGAAGTATGGATCGATCGTGCTGACTTCCGCGAAGAAGCCAACAAGCAGTACAAGCGTCTGGTGCTCGGTAAAGAAGTGCGTCTGCGTAATGCTTATGTGATCCGCGCTGAGCGTGTGGCAAAAGATGAAGAGGGTAATATCACCTGCATCTATGCAACCTGCGATGTCGACACCCTGAGCAAAGACCCTGCAGATGGTCGCAAGGTGAAAGGGGTGATTCATTGGGTGTCAGCGATTCACGCGCTGCCTGCTGAGTTCCGTCTTTATGATCGTCTGTTCAGCGTGCCAAATCCGGCAGCGGCAGAGGACTTCCTGACCACCATCAACCCGAACTCACTGGAAATCAAACAAGGCTTTGTTGAGTCTGGTTTGCGTACGGCTTCGGTAACTGCACCGTATCAGTTTGAGCGTGAAGGCTATTTCTGTGCGGATAGCGTCTATTCGCAGCCGGGTAAACTGGTGTTCAACCGCACTGTCGGGCTACGTGATACTTTTGCCAAAATCGGCGAGTAATCCTGTTTACCGATAGAACAATATGATCATCTAAGGGCGAGCAATCGCCCTTTTTTATTGCCTGTAATACGCAACCCACAACCATTTATGCTGCGGGCCGTGAAATTTGCTTGTTGGCTGTTATTGCGACAATTCTGACTTTAGTAAAATTAAACCATTAGCGAGTGTCAAAAACTTTTTTTCAGGTAGGCTATCCGCTCTCAGACAGGGCTCTGCGGGTTATCAAAGGAAAAAAAATGACAAGTCTCGCGTTGGAAGCTAAACACAGTGTGGTGGTTTTGCATCAGCTGATTGAACGTATCTTCAATCAAGCAGAGGGCAGCGATGACAGCATGGAACTGCTTCTGTCGCACTTCCATCCAGAATTCAAAATGGTCACACCACTCGGCAAAGAACTGGATCTGAACGCGACTGAAACGCTGTTTCGTCAGCTGCATGGGCAGCGTGAGGGGATGCGAATCGCCACCAGCGAACATGCCATCATTTCTCAGCAGAGTGATGAGATCACCATTCAATATCGTGAATTACAGATGATGAATGGCACCAATCAAACCCGTATTTCGCTGGCTGTATTGGACTGTAGCACCACCATCCCGCGCTGGCGCTATCTGCACGAAACCTTTGTTGCCTGATTGCAGGCATAAAAAAACCGGTGCCAGGCACCGGTTTTTTTATATTGCATAGCACACGTCATTACTTGTCGTGGAGCGTGTCGTCTTCGCGGCAGTCTCCCAGCGCACAGTGACCATAAAGGTACAGGCTGTGGTTGCTGAGTTTGATGCCATGGCGAGTCGCAATTTCACGCTGACGCGTTTCAATTGATTCGTCGCTAAATTCAATCACTTTGCCGCAATCCAGGCAGATCAAATGATCGTGGTGATGTTGCTGGGTCAGTTCGAATACGGATTTACCGCCTTCGAAGTTATGACGGGTGACGATACCTGCGTCATCAAACTGGTTAAGAACGCGATATACCGTTGCCAGACCAATCTCTTCGCCCATATCAATCAGGCGCTTGTACAAATCTTCCGCACTGACATGGTGGGACTCTGGTCCTGGTCCCTGAAGCACTTCCAGAATTTTCAGTCTTGGAAGAGTGACTTTCAGGCCAGCCTTTTTCAATGCGGAGTTGTTGTCAGTCATGCGGATATTGTCCTGTTACTTTGCGAGTCACTTACGGCTCAAAGGCCTTGAATGTTTAGGTCACGCATATTCTCATTTGCGTCTCATTATAGAACCCAAGCAGTGAAATGAAAACCAAGGCGTCGCGTAAAATCAACAAAAGCTGTAAGGATAAACATCGCTTACGCCATTGAGAAACGTAGTGGTTTGGGTTTCCATTTCACTCAGCCTCATTCTAAAGAGCGAGGAATAAGCGGATGACCATTGCGGGTATTCTACAGATTTGCGGGGAAAAGTTAAAAAACCGTCGCTATTATTTTCATAGGAGATTCCTTTGTTCCGATGTGAGACACCGCTCACATCGGGTAGGGAAGGGGATCAGGCTTCGATGATCTCTTTCAGCTGCAGCTCATCAAAAATCTGCTTCACCCATGCATCAACACGTTCGTTGGTCAGTTCAGGCTGACGGTCTTCGTCAATCGCCAGGCCCAGGAAGTGTTTGTCGTCTGCCAGGCCCTTAGAAGCTTCGAAGTGATAGCCTTCAGTTGGCCAGTGCCCAACAATAACAGCACCGTTTGGCTCAATGATGTCACGAATGGTGCCCATTGCGTCGCAGAAGTACTCGGCATAATCTTCCTGGTCACCACAACCAAAGAGCGCAACCAGTTTGCCATTGAAATCAATTTCTTCCAGTGTCGGGAAGAAGTCGTCCCAGTCACACTGGGCTTCGCCGTAATACCAGGTCGGAATGCCCAGCAGCAGGATGTCGAATGCTGCGAGATCTTCTTTGGTGCTCTTAGCAATGTCATGCACTTCGGCGACATCTTTACCCAGTTGTTTCTGGATCATTTTTGCAATGTTTTCAGTGTTGCCGGTATCGCTGCCGAAGAAAATGCCTACGATTGCCATGGGTTAGATAACCTCTTAAATCCTGATTGTGAAAGTAAGTCAGTTGACTGCACATTTAAGCGAATGATAGCAGACCAGTGAAAAGCGCGGAACGTGTAAAGTCTTAACTTTGTGTTCCTGTGTGCGGTCTGTGCGCGTTAAGACAGTTTGAGTTGCGCCAGCAGCATTTGTTCAATCAATTCGCTGCGACTGATGTTTTGCTGATCGGCCAAGGTGTTAAGTGCGTCAACAGCTTCGCTGGACATCTTTAGCTCAACACGACGCAGCCCTCGCACTTTATCGCGCTTGAGCTGGTTACGTTTGTTGATACGTAACTGTTCGTCACGCGTCAGCAGACTGGTTTTTGGTCGACCAGGACGCCGCTCGTCCGCAAAAAGATCGAGCGTGGTACGGTCTGTCTGTTCTTTTGCCATGATTTGTGAAACTGAGTGGGCGCGAACGGCGGAAAGGCGCTGCGCGATTTATACATTATCGGCCCGACCGCGGCGAAAAAATCATCCGCGGCAAATTTTTAGCGCGACATCATACTCCAGCGCCTTCCGTGACGCCAACCCTAAACCGCTTACGGCAAGCTTTTGCTTTTACAGGTTAAAAAAGCGACGAACCGTGCGCAAAACCGCATCAGGTTTTTCCGCGTGCACCCAGTGACCGGCACCGCTGATCACATGTGCATGAGCCTGCGGGAACTGACGCAGCAGCGCATCGCGATGCTGATTGTCGAGATAAGGCGAATCACCGCCGCGAATAAACAGTGCCGGATGTGGCCAGGCAGGGATATCTTCCCAACCAGAAATCGTGGTGTAGTTATCCCACAGGACAGGGACATTAAAGCGCCACTCTCCCTCGGCAAACGATTTCAGGATGAACTGAATGACGCCCTCTTCACTGATGTGCTGACGCATCACTTCCGTGGCTTCACTGCGACGCGTCACGCCTGCGGCGGTCACGGCACGAATCGCGGCAAAGATTTCATCGTGACGGCGCGTTTGGTAATCCACCGGGGCAATATCAATTAACACCATCTTCTCGATGCGTTCCGGTGCCACGGCACTTAATGCCATGGCGATCTTTCCGCCCATCGAATGGCCAATCACGCTGGCACGTTCAATCTGGTGAGCATCCAGTGTGTCAACGATGTCTTGCGCCATTGCGGCATAATTCATGATCTCGCTGCGTTCGGATAACCCATGGTTACGCACATCAACTTGCAGCGTTGGGCGTGCATCGCGCACACCACGTGCCAGCACCCCCAGGTTATCGAGGCTGCCAAAAAGGCCATGAATTAACAGAATCGGTGTGGCATCAGGCGAAGATTGTTCAGTTTGCAGACGGGCGTTCAAAATCATGGCTAAAGTTCTTACGGTTGTGACCTTGGCTTAGGTTATCATGGATTCACCTGTCCAGGAGCCAGCCGGCCAGGCATTAGGGCATATTCCGACTTTTGCCCTGAAACGATGCCAGCGCTATCGGCTGCCACGGATTTAACTTTATAATCCTTATGTTAGAGCCCGCTCACATTTTGCACGACTGGATTTTGCTAAGGCCGTTGCAACAATGCGTGGTTCTGTCATTTGCCAGAATTGTACGGAATAAGATGAAAACGATTGAAGTTGACGAAGAACTCTACCGTTATATTGCCAGCCACACGCAGCACATTGGTGAAAGCGCCTCCGATATTTTGCGCCGCATGCTGAAGTTCACTGCAGGACAGAGTGCGCCCGCTGCACCTGCCGCCAGTGCGTCAGTCAAAGAAGCGCAGCCTGCGCGTAACGACGCGCGTCCTCAGGATCGCGTACGTGCCGTGCGTGAACTGCTGCTTTCCGATGAGTATGCTGAGCAGAATAAGGCGGTTAATCGCTTTATGTTGGTACTGTCAACGCTCTATCGTCTTGATCCGGCAGCTTTTGCTGATGCTACTGCCTCGCTGCAGGGCCGCACGCGCGTTTACTTTGCGGGTGATGAGCACACGCTGTTGCAAAATGGCACCCATACTAAGCCGAAGCATGTTCCCGGCACGCCGTACTGGGTGATCACCAATACCAATACAGGTCGCAAATGCAGCATGGTTGAACACATCATGCTGGCTATGCAGTTCCCTCAGGAACTGACAGAGAAAGTTCGCGGCACCATTTAAACCGAAGCGTCAGGGAGAAGCGCCAATGGCCAATCACCCCCGTGCCGGGCAACCCGCCCAGCAGAGCGATTTGATTAACGTTGCACAATTAACCTCGCAGTATTACGTCCTGAAGCCAGATGCGGCGAACCCGGACCATGCGGTGAAATTTGGCACCTCCGGCCACCGCGGCAGCGCGGGACGTCACAGCTTCAACGAAGTGCACATTCTGGCGATTGCGCAAGCGATCGCCGAAGAGCGTAAAAAGAACGGCATCACCGGTCCTTGCTACGTGGGTAAAGATACCCACGCGCTGTCTGAACCGGCAATTTTGTCGGTGCTGGAAGTGCTGGCGGCCAACGGTGTGGACGTCATTGTGCAGCAAGAGAATGGCTACACGCCGACGCCTGCGATCTCCAATGCCATTCTTGAGCACAACAAGCGTGGTGGCGCGCAGGCCGATGGTATCGTGATCACGCCTTCACATAACCCGCCCGAAGACGGTGGTATCAAGTACAACCCACCAAACGGTGGACCGGCTGATACCAATGTCACCAAAGTGGTGGAAGACCGGGCTAACCAACTGATCAAAGGCGAGTTGAAAGACGTTAAGCGTCTGCCGCTGGATCAGGCATGGGCGAGTGGACATATCGTGGAGCAGGATCTGATTCAACCCTACGTTGAAGGGTTGGCGCAGGTTATCGATTTCCCGGCGATCCAGAAAGCGGGCCTAAAAATTGGCGTTGATCCACTCGGTGGTTCGGGTATCGCCTACTGGCAGCGCATTGCTGAGCATTACAAGCTGGATTTGACCCTCGTTAACGATGCTGTCGATCAGACCTTCCGCTTTATGCATCTGGATAAAGATGGCGTGGTGCGCATGGACTGTTCGTCAGAGTGTGCGATGGCCGGTCTGCTGGCGTACAAAGATAAGTTTGATCTGGCGTTTGGTAACGACCCGGATTATGACCGCCACGGTATCGTCACGCCTGCTGGCTTGATGAATCCAAACCACTATCTGGCTGTCGCGATCAACTACCTGTTCCAGCATCGCCCGCAGTGGGGCAAAGATGTGGCCGTGGGTAAAACCCTGGTGTCCAGCGCGATGATTGACCGCGTAGTGAACGACATTGGTCGCAAACTGGTTGAAGTGCCGGTCGGCTTCAAATGGTTTGTTGATGGCCTGTTTGATGGCAGCTTCGGTTTCGGTGGCGAAGAGAGTGCGGGTGCTTCCTTCCTGCGCTTCGATGGTTCCGCCTGGTCAACCGATAAAGACGGCATCATTCTGTGCCTGCTGGCGGCAGAAATTACGGCCGTAACCGGTAAGAATCCGCAGCAGCACTATGACGAGCTGGCAGAGCGCTTTGGTGCGCCGAGCTATAACCGTCTGCAGGCACCTGCGACCTCGGCGCAGAAAGCGGCACTGTCTAAGCTGTCACCTGAAATGGTCAGCGCGGACACGCTGGCAGGCGATCCGATCACTGCACGTCTGACAGCTGCGCCGGGTAACGGTGCATCCATTGGCGGCCTGAAAGTGATGACGGAAAACGGCTGGTTTGCCGCGCGTCCGTCAGGCACTGAAGATGCCTACAAAATCTACTGTGAAAGCTTCCTCGGCGCTGAGCATCGCCAGCAGATCGAGAAAGAAGCGGTGGAGATTGTCAGTGAAGTGCTGAAAAACGCGTAATTGCTGACAGAAATGAAAAGGCCGCTAAGCGGCCTTTTTTTATGGCATGAAGCGATAACCGATTCCAGTTTCAGTGATCAAATGGCTGGGTTGGGTGGGGTTCGATTCCAGCTTCTGGCGCAGGTGACCCATATAGATGCGCAAATAATGGCTGTGCTCCACCGCATTTGGCCCCCACACCTGATTCAGCAGTTGACGCTGCGTCAGCACTTTGCCCGCGTTATTCAGTAATAAACTCAGCAAGCGAAACTCTGTGGGCGTCAGATGAATCTCCTTTTCATTGCGTAGCACGCGTCGCGCCGCCAGATCCACACTCACTTCGCCAAATTTCACTACCGGTTCAGGTTGGCTGCTTTGATGACGACGCAATGCAACCCGCACGCGCGCCAGCAATTCACCAATGCCAAACGGTTTGGTCAGATAGTCATCCGCACCCGCATCCAGCGCATCAATCTTATCCTGCTCATCACTGCGTGCAGACAGCACAATCACCGGCATGCTGCTCCACTGGCGCACTTCGCGGATAAAGTCATTGCCATCACCATCGGGCAGCCCAAGATCGAGGATCACCAGGTCCGGCTTGCGCGTCGCGGCTTCAATCAGTCCGCGCTGTAATTGCTCCGCTTCCACAATTTTCAGACCCTCGCTCTCCAGCGCCAGGCGCACGAAACGGCGGATCTCCTTTTCATCTTCAACAATCAAGATGGTCGTCACGCTGACTCCTGCCACAGGTAAAGTTAACACGTCACTCTAGCAAGAAACTGACACGGCGTCCGCGCTGATATTTATAACCTTATGTGATCTATAGTTTTACATTTCTGTAACTAACTTTCAGATAAGCCTGATTAGTGCAAAAAAAGATCAAAGTAAGTGGTCGGATGAGTAGTAAAATTACACAACCAAGGGTAATATCTGAGGCAGATCACATTTAACACAAAAATAATCACGAGGGGGCAATGATGTATCAGGCATATCCACTCTATAAAATCGTACTGCGCCGCGTGCTGGTGGTATTGGTTGGTTTACTCGCGCTGCCGGTGATGCTGTTCCGTCAGGACCGTGCGCGTTTTTACAGCTATCTGCACCGTGTGTGGTGCAAAACTAGCACCATGCCCGTCTGGCTCGCGCAGTCTGAAGCGGCTGCCGGTATCTACTGGTAATAACGCTACCTCGACAATAACCCGGGACTTGTTGCGAAGTGCCGGGTTTTTTTATCTGAAATTTTCATTTCCGGGTTATCTCCCCGCTGTTATCAACGTCTATTTCGGCTACACTTAAAACCTCTACAAGATTTTGGAGGTTGTACAAGTATGAGCGAAAAAATTCCTGTTGGTATCAGTGCTTGCCTGCTCGGGGATAAGGTCCGGTTTGACGGTGGCCACAAGCGTTTCGCTTTTGCAACCGACGAGCTGACACCTTTCATCCGTTTCGAACCGGTCTGCCCAGAGATGGCGATTGGTCTGCCGACGCCACGTCCAGCCCTGCGACTGGTTAAAGAGTCAGATGAGCAGATCCATCTCTGCTTCAGCAAAGATGGCGGCCAGGAAGTCACGGATGAGATGCAGCGCTGGTCTGCCGATCGCGTGAAATCGCTGCATCACCTGTGTGGCTATATTCTTTGCGCCAAATCCCCGAGTTGCGGTCTGGAGCGGGTGCGGGTGTATCAACCTGATACCAATGACAACCGTAAAGCCGGCACCGGCATTTTCACTGCCTTCCTGCAAAAAGAGATGCCCTGGCTGCCGCTGGAGGAAGATGGCCGTCTGCATGATGACGCGTTGCGCGAAAACTTCATGGGCCGGGTGTATGCGCTGCATGAGTTCAATGAGATGTGGCGCAGTGGGTTGACGCGCCACAAGCTGATTGCCTTCCACAGCCGATACAAATTGCTGTTGCTCTCCCATGCGCAGGACGAGTATCGGGAAATGGGGCGCTTTGTCGCGGCGATGGAGCAGTGGGACTCTCTGGAAGACTACGCCTATGAATACCGCATCCGCTTGATGCATCTCATGTCGCATCAGGCTTCTCGGCGTAATCACACCAACGTCCTGATGCATGTGCAGGGCTATTTCCGTCCTCAGCTCACCTCGCCGCAGCGTCAGGAGTTGGCCCAACTCATCGACCGCTATCGCACTGGCGTACAACCGTTGTTGGTGCCTATCACCATGTTGAAACATTACATGGCGGAGTTCCCGCACCCGTGGCTGGCACAGCAGCGTTACTTTGATCCTTACCCGGAAGCGCTGCGTCTGCGCTACGGTCAATAATCCCGGAGCGCTATGACCACCCATCTCGTCTGGTTGCGAAACGACCTGCGCATCAATGACAACACCGCTCTGGCTGCCGCCTGCCGTGACAGCCAGGCCAAGGTGCTGGCGCTGTTTATGGCGACACCTAAACAGTGGCAGCAGCACCATATGGCGCCGAAACAGGCGGCGTTTATCCATCAGAACCTGTGCTTGTTGCAGGACTCACTGGCCGAGCGCGGCATCAAGTTGCACTACCATCAGTGTGATGATTTTGGCGCGTCAGTGGATTACCTGAGTGAGTTTTGCCAGCAGCATCAGGTGGATGAGCTGTATTACAACTATCAATATGAGATTAATGAACGCGAACGCGATGCTGCGGCTGAAAAGCGCCTTGATGCACAGGGCGTGATTTGCCAGGGGTTTGACGACAGCCTGCTGTTGCCACCGGGCAGCGTACAGACCGGCAATCACAGTATGTTTAAAGTCTTCACGCCGTTCAGCCGTGCCTTTGTGCGTCGATTGCATCAGGGATTGCCGGAGTGCCATCGTGCACCGCAAGCGCGCCGAGATGCCCCCGTCAGTGCTGGCAAAAAAATTCCCGCTTTCGATTATCCGTTTGAAGAGATTGATGCGTCGCTGTTTCCCGCTGGTGAAGAGGCCGCGCTGAAACAGCTGCGGCATTTCGGCAAGCAGGCGGTGCAGCATTATCCTGAAGTGCGCGATTTACCGGCACTGGATGGCACCAGCCGCCTGTCGCCGTATCTGGCGATTGGCGTGTTATCTCCGCGCCAGTGTTTGCATCGCATTTTAAAAGAGCACCCTGATGCGCTCAATGAAGGCAAAGCCTTTACCTGGGTCAATGAACTGATTTGGCGCGAGTTTTATCGTCACCTGATGGTGGCGTTTCCGGCGCTGTGCAAACACCAGCCGTTTGTGGACTGGACGCGGAACGTAAAGTGGCAAAAAAATGCCGAACACCTCACCGCGTGGCAGCAGGGCAAAACCGGCTATCCGATTGTGGATGCGGCGATGCGTCAACTGAACACCCTGGGCTGGATGCATAACCGGCTGCGCATGATTGTCGCCAGTTTCCTGGTGAAGGATCTGTTGATCGACTGGCATGAGGGCGAGCGCTATTTTATGCAGCAATTGATTGATGGCGATCTGGCCGCCAACAATGGCGGCTGGCAGTGGGCGGCGTCCACCGGCACCGATGCCGCACCGTACTTTCGTATCTTCAATCCCACCACTCAAGGCGAACGCTTCGATAAGCAGGGCGAATTTATCCGCCAGTGGTTGCCAGAGTTGCAAGACGTGCCGGATAGCGATATCCATCAGCCACAGGTCTGGGCGCAGAAAAATAACAAGAAACTCGATTATCCCGCGCCAATCGTGGAACATAAGGACGCACGTAAAAAGACACTAGATGCCTTTGAGCACGCGCGCAGCGTGGCTTAAGTGGTCAGGGAGCCGGAATGAATAATGTCGAGTTAGAAAAGATCGTAAATCTTCAGCTGAACACCAGCGCCTTCAGTGACTATGCCCCTAACGGTTTGCAGGTCGAAGGCCGCGCCGACGTGAAAACCCTTATCACCGGTGTCACGGCTTGTCAGGCGCTGTTGGATGAAGCGGTGAAGCGCAATGCCGATGCGATTTTGGTGCATCATGGTTACTTCTGGAAAAGCGAATCACCGCTGATTAAAGGGATGAAGCGCCAGCGCCTGCGCACCTTGTTGACCAACGACATCAACCTGTATGGCTGGCATCTGCCGCTGGATGCGCACCCTGAATTGGGGAACAACGCGCAGCTGGCGAAGCTGTTCGATATTGACGTTAAAGGTGAAATTCAACCGTTAGTGCCTTGGGGCGAACTGGCTGAACCTTTGAGTGGCGAAGCGCTGGCCGCAAAAATTGCCGAACGGCTAGGGCGCACACCGCTACACTGTGGTGACAACGCGCCAGCACTGATCAAACGTGTGGCCTGGTGTAGCGGCGGCGGTCAGGGCTTTATCGACAGCGCAGCGGCCTTTGGCGTAGATGCCTTCATCAGCGGTGAAGTCTCCGAACAAACCATTCACAGCGCGCGCGAGCAGGGTTTGCATTTCTTTGCCGCCGGGCATCACGCCACCGAACGCGCCGGTATTAAAGCCTTAGGTGAGTGGCTGGCTGAAAATCATGGCCTGGATGTCACCTTTATTGATATCGATAATCCCGCCTGATCTCTCTTCTTCACGCCCTTAACCTGCGTTAGGGGCGCAAATCGGTTGACACATCTCCGTCACTTTCGCATAACTTATTGACTTTAAGCATAAGCAAAGCGCTTTGCGGGCATTTTTTGTCCGTTTTGGTGATGACCAGGAGGTAGGTTTTGCAACGAGCACGTTGTTATCTGCTCGGTGAACGGGCGGTGGTGTTGGAACTGGAACCGCCGATTTCGTTGACCAGTCAGCAGCGCATTTGGGGATTATGCCAAAGGCTGCAGCACAATGATCAGGTGCAGGAAGTGATTCCGGGGATGAACAACCTGACGCTGCTGCTGCGCGATCCTCAGCTGAATGCGCTGGATGCCATCGAGCGTTTACAGCGCTGGTGGGAAGAGAGCGAAGAGCAGATTCCTGAATCGCGCCGGGTTGAGATCCCAGTGGTGTACGGTGGCGTCGGTGGCCCCGACCTGCAGGTGGTGGCCGAGGGTGCCAGTATGACGCCAAAGCAGGTGGTCGAACTGCACAGTAGCATCGACTACGTGGTGTATTTCATCGGCTTCCAGCCGGGTTTCCCCTATCTGGGCGGCCTGGACGAGCGGCTGCACACGCCGCGTCGCGCTGAGCCTCGGGTACAAGTTCCGCGCGGTTCGGTGGGCATTGGCGGCAGTCAAACCGGCATCTATCCTCTGGCCGCACCGGGTGGCTGGCAGTTGATTGGTCAGACCCAGCTCAGCTTGTTCGATCCTTTACAACATCCGCCAACGTTGCTGCGTCCTGGCGACAGCGTGCGCTTTGTGCCGCAACAGGAGGGCGTATGTTAAACATTTTACGAGCCGGATTGATGACCTCGATTCAGGATCAGGGGCGCAGTGGCTGGCGGCAGTATGGCATCAGCGTGAGCGGCGCACTCGATCAGCCGTCGATGCGCACCGCTAATATGCTAGTGGGTAACCCGGAAGAGAGCGCGGTGCTGGAAATCGTGCTGGGTCAGTTTAAAGCCGAGTTTAAACGCGACGGCTGGTTCGCGCTGACCGGTGCGGGCTGTAACGCCGACCTCGACGGCAAACCGGTATGGACCGGCTGGCGCTTGCCGGTGAAAAAAGGGCAGGTGCTGTCTCTGGCGATGCCGGTGCGCGGGATGCGTAGCTATCTGGCGGTGAACGGCGGGTTTGCCACGGATGCGATGCTGGGTTCGCACAGTACCGATCTCAAAGCCGGCTTTGGGGGCTGGCAGGGGCGAAAACTGCAAGATGGTGATCAACTGCCGTTAGGGAAAGCCACGCGTGCCTTCAAGGCAAAAGCCGGTGTGCGCCAATTGTTGTGGGGCAACCGCATCCGCGCTTTACCGGGTCCAGAATACAGCGAATTCACACGTGAAGCGCAGGAAGGATTTTGGCGCAGCCCGTGGAAGCTCAGCCCGCAAAGTAATCGGATGGGCTATCGCTTACAGGGACGGCCGCTACAGCGCAAAGCCACGCGTGATTTGCTCTCTCACGGATTAGTGCCTGGCGTGGTGCAGGTGCCACCGAATGGCCAACCGATTGTGCTGATGGCCGATGCGCAAACCACGGGCGGTTATCCACGTATCGCCTGCGTAATCGAAGCTGACCTCTACCAACTGGCGCAAATTCGCCTCGGTGAACCCATCCACTTTATCCATTGCACCCTGGAAGAAGCCCTGCTGGCGAAGCAGCATCAACAGCGCTCCTTCGATCAAATAGCCTGGGGGCTTGCTCATGAAGATTGATCTCAATGCCGATCTCGGCGAAGGCAGCGCCAGCGATCAGGAACTGCTGACGCTGGTCAGTTCTGCCAACATTGCCTGTGGTTTCCACGCAGGTGATGCGCAAACCATGCTGCAGTCGGTGCGCTGGGCCAAAGCCAGCGGTGTGGCGATTGGGGCACACCCCAGCTTCCCAGATCGGGAAAACTTTGGCCGCACCGCTATGCAGCTTCCGCCGGAAACGGTGTATGCCCAGATGATTTATCAGATTGGTGCACTGAAAAGTATCACAGAAAGTGAAGGTGAACGTCTGGTGCATGTGAAGCCACACGGCATGCTTTACAACCAGGCGGCGGGAGATGCTCAGCTGGCGGATGCCATCGCACGCGCCGTTAAAGCCGTTGATCCCGCTCTGATTCTGGTCGGTCTGGCAGGAAGTGCTTCAATCGCGGCCGCTGCGCATCATGGCTTGCGCACGCGCGAAGAGGTGTTTGCCGATCGCGGCTATCTGGCGAGCGGGGCATTGGTGCCGCGTAGCCAGGCAGGGGCGATGATCGAAGAGGCCGATCTGGCTCTGGCGCAGACGCTGGCCATGGTGCAACAGCGCCAGGTGCAGAGCATCAGCGGTGAGTGGGTGAAGGTCAATGCGGAAACCGTCTGTCTGCATGGCGATGGTGCCCACGCACTGCAATTCGCGCGTACGCTGCGTGCGGCATTTACGGCACATCAAATCGCTGTTACCAGCGCATAACAATGATTCATCCGCCCGGCAGCTTGTCGGGCTTTTTATTTTCTGATGAGGGTAAACAATGGATAACGTGGTCAATCTCTGGCCGTTACTCGGCATTGCCACTATCGTGCTGGGGTTCGTATTACGCTTTAACCCGGTGCTGGTGGTGATTGTCGCCGGTTTTGTCACGGGACTGGCGGCGCATCTGCCGCTGGCTGACATTCTGGAAAAGTTGGGTTCCGGCTTCCTGAACACCCGTAACCTGCCGCTGATTCTGTTACTGCCGCTGGCGGTTATCGGCTTGCTGGAGCGCCATGGTCTGAAAGAACGTGCGCAAACCTGGATCGCGCAGATCAAAACCGCAACGGCTGGCCGTTTGTTGATCGTCTACCTGTTCGTGCGTGAAATCACGGCGGCACTGGGATTAACCAGTCTTGGCGGTCATCCACAGATGGTGCGTCCTCTGTTAGCGCCGATGGCAGAAGGGGCCACTGAAAATCGCTACGGCGAAGTACCCGATGAAGTGCGCCATCGTCTGCGAGCCATGTCGGCTGCCACCGATAACGTCGGTCTGTTTTTTGGTGAGGATATCTTTGTTGCCTTTGGTGCCATTATCTTCATGCACAACTTTATGCAGGAGTCGGCGGGCATCAGCACCGAACCGTTGCATATCGCCTTGTGGGGCATTCCTACCGCGCTCTGCGCCTTCCTCATCCACTCAGCACGTTTAGTGCGGCTTGACCGTCAGCTTGCGCGTGAATTAGGCGCACTGAATCAGCAGGCACTGAACGCTAAAGGAGGGCAATAATGTTTCAGCAACAATATTTGATGTGGCTGGCGGGTGTCATCCTGCTGGTGGTGGCAGTGCTCTCCTGGCGTGACAGTGCCAACCCACGCCGTTTTACCACCGGGTTATTCTGGGCGCTGTATGGCCTGATTTTCCTGTTGGGGGATGGCGCCTACCAATTGATGGGACAGTGGGCGGGTGATGCCGCGCTGGGTAAGCGTTGGTTACACATCGGCGTGGGCGTGGCCGTAGTATTGATGGCGTTGATTGCTGGCTTCGGTGGCGTGCGTCTCGGCAGCTATCATCAGCGCAGTGATAAGCAGAAACAGGAAAGCGCCGGGCGTCTGCGTAATAAACTGTTCCTGCCTGCGCTGGCAATTCCCGTGGTCACGGTGATTGGCGTACTGGCGTTTAACAATATTCCCGGCTTGCAGGATGCGGTGTTTGGTCCTGGCAACCACTCCACATTGGTGACGCTGTTCTCGATGATGGTGGGTTGTGTGCTGGGCTGGTTAATTGCCTTGAAGTTCACCCACGAAAAACCGCTGCAGTCGATTCAGGAAACGCGTCGCTTACTGGATGCCGTGGGCTGGGCGTTTATTCTGCCGCAGATTCTCGCCACGTTGGGCCTGCTGTTCACCAGTGCCGGCGTGGGCACGGCCATTTCCCATCTCACCGAACAGTATCTGGCGGTAGATAATCGTCTGATTGCGGTGGCCGTGTATGCGATTGGCATGGCGCTGTTGACCATGGTGATGGGCAATGCCTTTGCAGCTTTCCCGATTGTCACTGCGGGGATTGGCATTCCAATTCTGGTGTTGCAGCACGGTGGTAATCCCGCGGTGATGGCGGCGATTGGCATGTTCTCTGGCTACTGCGGCACGTTGATGACGCCAATGGCGGCTAACTTCAATATCGTGCCTGCTCGCTTGTTAGAACTGCCGGACCGAAATGCGGTGATCAAGGCTCAGGTGCCCACCGGTGTGCTACTGTTGGTGGTAAACGTGTTCCTGCTCTACTTCCTGATGTTCCTGTGAGGCCGTGATGAAAACCGTGTTGATGACCGCCTTTGAACCCTTTGGCGGTGAAAGCATTAACCCTTCGTGGGAAGCCGTACGCAGTTTTGATGGCAAAGAAATCGCGGGTGCACGCATTGTGGTGCGCCAGCTGCCAGTGGTGTTTGCCAGCTGTGGCAACGTGTTGACCAAGGCGCTGGAAGAGATTCAGCCAGACCGCGTGCTGTGCGTGGGGCAGGCGGGAGGACGCAGCGATATTACCGTTGAACGCGTGGCGATTAACGTCAATGACGCGCGTATTCCTGACAACGATCAGCAGCAACCGATCGATCAGCCTATTGTGGCAGATGGTCCAGCCGCTTACTTCTCCACGTTGCCCATTAAGGCGATTGTGGCGGCACTGCGCGAAGTCGGCGTGCCCGCGTCGGTGTCACAAACGGCGGGGACCTTCACCTGTAATAACGTGATGTACAGTTTGCTCCACTGGTTGCAGACCACCAATAGCCCGGCGCGGGGTGGATTTATCCATATCCCTTATATGCCAGAGCAGGCGGTAAACCATCCCGGCGTGGCGAGTATGGCAACCGCCAGCGTGATTCTGGCACTGGAAACCGCACTGCAGGTGATTCTGAGCACTGACCAGGACATTCGTGTCGTTGGTGGCGCAACGCACTAACAGGAGATGTGATGCCTGAGGGACCGGAGATCCGCCGTGCGGCGGATCAATTGGCCGCGGCAATGGTGGGCAAACCGCTGACCGATGTATGGTTTGCCTTTCCTGAGCTGAAAACCTACGAACCGGCGCTGATGGGGGAAACCATCAACGCCTTCGAGACGCGCGGCAAAGCGCTGCTGACGCACTTTTCGAACGGCTTAATTCTTTACAGCCATAACCAACTGTATGGTGTCTGGCGCGTGGCGCCCACGGGAACCGAACCGAATACCTCGCGGCAACTGCGCGTGCGCCTGGCGAACGCCGACCAAACCATCCTGCTGTACAGCGCCTCCGATATTGAACTGCTCAACGCGGATACTTTAGGTGCACATCCTTTCCTGCAGCGTGTCGGACCCGATGTGCTGGACGCCAGCCTGACTGTGGAGGAGGTGCGCGAGCGATTGCTGTCGCCGCGTTTTCGTCGTCGTCAGTTTAGCGGCCTGTTACTCGATCAGGCATTTTTGGCTGGCTTGGGGAATTATCTGCGCGTGGAGATTTTATGGCACGCGGGCTTGTTAGCGTCCCATCGTGCGCAAGATCTGACTGAAGCGCAGCTCAATGCGTTAAGTGAAGCGATGCTGGCAGTACCGCGTTTGTCGTATCAGATGCGTGGCAGTATGAAGAAATATCACCAAGAGGCGGCATTTCGTTTTGAAGTGTTTCATCGCCAGGGCAAGAAATGTCGGCGTTGTGGCACTCTCATCGAGAAGGGCGTGCTGTCATCGCGACCGTTTTACTGGTGTCCGGGATGCCAGAAATGAGAAGGGCGGGATAACCCGCCCTCTGTTTTTATTTCTTCAGCGCCGAAGTGAATGGACGCTCGGTGTAACCGGTATACAGCTGACGCGGACGCGCAATCTTCATGCCTTCGTCGTGCATCTCTTTCCAGTGTGCAATCCAACCCACGGTACGCGCCATCGCGAAGATCACGGTAAACATGGAAGACGGAATGCCCATCGCTTTCAGAATAATGCCAGAGTAGAAATCGACGTTTGGATAAAGTTTACGTTCGATGAAGTACGGGTCGTTCAGCGCAATGTGTTCCAGCTCCATCGCCACTTCCAGCAGATCATCTTTCATGCCCAATTCGTTCAGCACTTCGTGACAGGTTTCACGCATCACAGTGGCGCGCGGGTCATAGTTTTTATAAACACGGTGACCAAAGCCCATCAGGCGGAATGAATCGTTTTTGTCTTTCGCACGACGCACGAACTCTGGAATGTGATCCACAGTACTGATCTCTTCCAGCATGCGCAGGGTGGCTTCGTTGGCGCCGCCGTGAGCCGGTCCCCACAGAGAAGCAATACCGGCCGCGATACAGGCAAACGGGTTCGCACCAGAAGAACCGGCGGTACGCACGGTGGAGGTGGAGGCGTTCTGCTCATGGTCGGCGTGCAGGATCAGAATACGGTCCATGGCGCGTTCCAGCACCGGATTCACTTTGTACTCTTCACATGGTGTAGCGAACATCATGTGCAGGAAGTTACCAGCATAGGACAAGTCGTTGCGTGGATACACAAACGGCTGGCCGATGGAATATTTGTAGCACATGGCTGCCATGGTCGGCATTTTCGACAACAGACGGAAAGCGGCGATTTCGCGGTGACGTTCAATATTGACGTCTAAAGAGTCGTGATAAAACGCGGCCAACGCGCCTGTTACGCCACACATTACCGCCATTGGATGCGAATCGCGGCGGAAACCATGGAACAGTCGGGTGATTTGTTCGTGAATCATGGTGTGGCGGGTAACGGTAGTGCGGAACTCTTCGAACTGGGCCTGGGTCGGGGCTTCACCATTCAGCAGGATGTAACACACTTCGAGATAGTTGGAGTGGGTTGCCAGCTCAGAAATCGGGAATCCGCGGTGTAACAGAATGCCTTCATCACCATCGATAAAGGTGATTTTAGATTCGCATGACGCAGTAGAGGTAAAGCCGGGATCAAAAGTGAACAGGCCATGTGAGCCCAAGGCGCGGACATCAACAACATCTTGTCCCAGCGTACCTTGCATCACATCCAGTTCAACGGAAGCGTTATCTTGTAGGGTTAGCGTCACTTTTTTATCTGTCATTTTTCGTCTCCATAGCGCCTTAGTAGGTAAGGATCTTAGACACCAGAATAGCCTTCATGTTGTGTAAAACCACAATCTTCACAGTATCACTCTGCGGTAACGTTTGTCGTGCAGGGTTACAGAGCTAAAGATGCGTTAGGGCCAGTCGGTGGCGTTCGGGCATGACATGCTGAACAGCGCGGATGTTAAAGATCCTGTCACGACATAACTTCTTGGTAACCAATAACCTGATGCTTTGTGTTGCTCGTAATGGCAATGTTACATAACTTGAGCTTAGGGGAAAGTGTATCCCCATAACTTTTGTGCATCATAGGGCTTTAATGCGTTTGTTTGTAACTGAAATGTTGATCTTTTGTCAAATCAGACAATTAAAAATGTATGAATTGTGAAATTCGTGAGGGTGATCACTGTTCAGCTTAAATGTGACCAAAGAGATTGTAGGGGAATTGTAATCAGAATGTGATCCTCCTATACTGCGGCCAGGTCTCCGGAATACCCTGACACCAGGAGCCACCCAGCGTTTTACCCGCGTCACATAACACTGGATGTTGCTATTTTGGTGGCGGTTGCAGTCTGAACACGCGCTGTGCTCTGATGCGACTCAGGTCCGGAGGAAGCAAAATAAAAAAGAGCTGTGTGGGCAAAACCGTGAAAAAACAAAGACCTGTTAACTTGGATCTCTCGACGATCCGGTTTCCCGTTACTGCAATATCGTCCATTCTCCACCGCGTCTCCGGCGTGATTACCTTTGTCGCTCTCGGAATTCTGCTCTGGTTACTGGGTCTCTCTCTCTCTTCTCCTGAAGGCTTCCAGCAAGCGGCGTCCATCATGGACAGCTTCTTCGCCAAATTCATCATGTGGGGCATCCTGACTGCACTGGCGTATCACGTCGTGGGCGGAATTCGTCATATGCTGGCTGATTTTGGCTTCATGGAAGAAACCCTGCAGGTGGGAACCCGTTCCGCGCAAGCGGCTTTTGGTATCACTGTCGTGCTCTCAATTTTGGCTGGAGTCCTCGTATGGTAAGCAATGCTTCTGCATTAGGACGCAACGGTATTCATGACTGGCTGTTACTGCGTGCTGCTGCAATCTTAATGACGCTCTACATCATCTACCTGCTTGGCTTTGTGGTGATGACCGGCACCCTGACCTATGACAACTGGCACGGCTTCTTCGCCTCTGCCTTCACCAAAGTGTTTACGATACTGACGCTGTTCTCGATCCTGGTCCACGGCTGGATTGGCATGTGGCAGGTCCTGACCGACTACGTTAAACCGGTAGCAACCCGTTTGCTGCTGCAGTTTGTGATTGTGGTCGCGCTGTTGTCGTACGCCGTTTATGGAATTGTTGTTGTGTGGGGTGTGTAAATGAGTTTGCCAGTCAGAGAATTTGATGCCGTGGTGATCGGCGCGGGTGGCGCGGGAATGCGTGCGGCTCTGCAAATCTCCCAATCGGGCCAGACCTGTGCCCTGTTATCTAAAGTCTTCCCGACCCGTTCTCATACCGTATCTGCGCAGGGCGGTATCACCGTTGCGCTGGGTAACACCCATGACGATAACTGGGAATGGCATATGTATGACACCGTCAAAGGTTCCGACTACATCGGTGACCAGGACGCGATCGAATATATGTGTCACGTCGGTCCAGAAGCAATTCTGGAACTGGAACACATGGGTCTGCCTTTCTCACGTCTTGATGACGGCCGCGTGTATCAGCGTCCGTTTGGTGGTCAGTCGAAAAACTTCGGCGGTGAGCAGGCGGCGCGTACCGCTGCGGCAGCCGACCGTACGGGCCACGCACTGCTGCATACTCTGTATCAGCAGAACCTGAAAAACAAAACCACCATCTTCTCCGAGTGGTATGCGCTGGATCTGGTGAAAAACGAAGACGGCGCGATTGTTGGCTGTACCGCAATCTGCATGGAAACCGGCGAAACCGTCTACTTCAAAGCCAAAGCCACTATCCTGGCAACCGGCGGCGCGGGTCGTATTTATCAGTCCACCACCAATGCTCACATCAACACCGGTGACGGCGTTGGTATGGCGCTGCGTGCGGGCGTACCCGTGCAGGATATGGAAATGTGGCAGTTCCACCCAACCGGCATCGCCGGTGCGGGCGTGTTGGTTACCGAAGGGTGCCGCGGTGAGGGTGGTTACCTGCTGAACAAACACGGTGAACGCTTCATGGAACGTTACGCGCCGAACGCCAAAGATCTGGCCGGTCGTGACGTAGTTGCCCGTTCGATGATGGTTGAAATTCGTGAAGGTCGTGGTTGCGATGGTCCATGGGGCCCGCATATCAAACTGAAACTCGACCATCTGGGTGCCGAAGTGCTGGAATCTCGCCTGCCGGGTATCCTGGAACTGTCGCGTACCTTTGCTCACGTCGATCCGATTAAAGAGCCGATTCCGGTTATCCCTACCTGTCACTACATGATGGGCGGCGTGCCGACCAAAGTCACCGGTCAGGCGCTGCGCGTGAACGAGCAGGGCGAAGATGAAGTGATTCCGGGCCTGTTCGCAGTAGGCGAAATCGCCTGCGTATCGGTACACGGCGCTAACCGTCTGGGCGGTAACTCACTGCTGGACCTGGTGGTATTCGGTCGTGCGGCCGGTGTGCATCTGCTGGAATGTATTGAAGAGCAGGGCGAACTGCGTGAAGCCACGCAGGAAAACATCGATGCCGCTATGGCGCGTTTCAATCGCTGGGAAAACAACACCACGGGTGAAGACCCGGTTGAAATCCGCAAAGCGTTGCAGCGCTGCATGCAGAACAACTTCTCGGTGTTCCGTGAAGGTGACGCGATGCGTGAAGGTCTGGAAGAGCTGAAAGTGATTCGTGAACGCTTGAAGTCAGCGCGTCTTGATGACCGTTCGCCAGATTTCAACACGCAGCGTATCGAATGCCTTGAGCTGGATAACCTGATGGAAACCGCTTACGCCACTGCGGTTGCCGCTAACTTCCGTACCGAAAGCCGTGGCGCTCACAGCCGCTTCGACTACCCGGAACGTGATGATGCCAACTGGCTGTGCCACAGCCTCTATGTTCCGCAAACGGAAAGCATGACGCGCCGTGAGGTGAACATGCAACCGAAACTGCGTGCGGCCTTCCCGCCGAAAGCGCGTACCTACTAATTGCGGAGATCATCATGAGACTCGAATTTTCTATCTATCGTTACAACCCGGAAGTCGATGACAAACCGCGGATGCAGGAGTACACCCTGGAATCCGAAGATGGTCGCGACATGATGCTGCTGGACGCGTTGATCCGTTTGAAAGAGAAGGACCCAACGCTGGCCTTCCGTCGCTCATGCCGTGAAGGCGTGTGTGGTTCAGACGGCCTGAATATGAACGGCAAAAATGGTCTGGCTTGTATCACGCCGGTCTCGGCGCTGGGCAACGGCACCAAGAAAATTGTTATCCGTCCACTGCCTGGTCTGCCGGTTATCCGCGACCTGGTGGTAGATATGGGGCAATTCTACGCGCAGTATGAGAAGATTAAGCCTTTCTTGTTGAATAATGGAGAAAATCCTCCAGCGCGTGAGCATCTGCAGAGCCCCGCAGAGCGTGAGCATCTGGATGGTTTGTACGAGTGTATTCTGTGTGCGTGTTGCTCAACCTCGTGCCCATCATTCTGGTGGAACCCAGACAAGTTCATCGGTCCGGCTGGCCTGCTGGCAGCGTATCGTTTCCTGATCGACAGCCGCGATACCGAAACGGATGCGCGTCTCGACAACATGAACGATGCTTTCAGTGTATTCCGCTGTCACAGCATCATGAACTGTGTGAGCGTGTGCCCAAAAGGACTAAACCCAACGCGTGCCATCGGTCATATTAAATCTATGCTGCTGCAACGCGGGGCGTAATAAACAGAAGTCACTGTCCGGGAACTGAGGTTCCCGGCAGTTTACGGAAGCCTCTATAAGCGCGGTACTGACCACGCTTATAAAGGTTCCCTTACGGGCCAGGCGGCTATTGCGCACAGGTTCGTATCGCTGAACTCACTACGGCAAGCCGCGAAAGCGGCAACAAATGAAACCTCATAAAAAGCAGATTAATGCTTAAGGGATCACAATGCAGAACAGCGCGATGAAACCCTGGCTGGACTCCTCCTGGCTGGCCGGCGCGAACCAATCCTACATAGAGCAACTCTATGAGGATTTCCTGACCGATCCTGACTCAGTTGATGAAATGTGGCGCGAGCTGTTCCAACAGCTGCCCGGCACTGGCGTGAAACCTGAGCAATTTCACTCCACCACGCGTGATTACTTCCGCCGCCTGGCAAAAGATGCGACCCGTTACACATCCTCAGTCACCGATCCGGCCACCAATTCCAAACAGGTTAAAGTGCTGCAGCTGATCAATGCGTTCCGCTTCCGCGGCCATCAGCACGCTAACCTCGATCCGCTTGGCCTGTGGAAACAGGATCGCGTGGCGGATCTTGACCCGGCTTATCACGACCTGACCGACGCCGATTTTCAGGAAAGCTTTAACGTAGGCTCTTTTGCCATCGGCAAAGAGACCATGAAGCTGGCTGATCTGTTCGCGGCACTGCAGCAGACTTATTGTGGCTCGATTGGTGCAGAGTACATGCACATCAACAACACCGATGAGAAGCGCTGGATCCAGCAGCGTCTTGAATCCGTGGTGGGCCATGCGTCTTTCAGCAGCGACGAGAAAAAAGGTTTCCTGAAAGAGCTGACTGCGGCAGAAGGTCTGGAAAAATACCTTGGTGCAAAATTCCCTGGCGCGAAACGCTTCTCGCTGGAAGGCGGTGATGCACTGGTGCCGATGCTGCGCGAAATGATTCGTCATGCGGGCAAAAGCGGTACGCGTGAGGTGGTACTGGGGATGGCGCACCGTGGCCGTCTCAACGTGCTGATCAACGTACTGGGTAAAAAGCCGCAGGATCTGTTCGACGAATTCTCTGGCAAGCACAAAGAGCACCTCGGCACCGGCGACGTGAAGTACCACATGGGCTTCTCATCTGACGTGGAAACCGAAGGCGGCCTGGTACACCTGGCGCTGGCGTTCAACCCGTCGCACCTTGAAATCGTTAGCCCGGTAGTCATGGGCTCGGTGCGTGCGCGTCTGGATCGTCTGGCTGAGCCAAGCAGCAACAAAGTTCTGCCGATCACCATCCACGGTGACGCCGCGGTCATTGGTCAGGGTGTGGTGCAAGAAACCCTGAACATGTCGCAGGCGCGTGGTTATGAAGTGGGCGGTACCGTTCGCATCGTCATCAACAACCAGGTTGGCTTTACCACCTCCAACCCGAAAGATGCACGTTCAACGCCTTACTGTACTGACATCGGTAAAATGGTTCTGGCCCCGATCTTCCACGTGAACGCGGATGACCCGGAAGCCGTTGCCTTCGTGACGCGCCTGGCGCTGGACTACCGTAATACCTTCAAACGCGATGTGTTTATCGATCTGGTGTGTTATCGCCGTCACGGCCATAACGAAGCGGACGAGCCAAGTGCAACACAGCCGCTGATGTACCAGAAAATCAAAAAGCATCCAACGCCGCGTAAAATCTATGCCGATCAGCTGGAAAGCGAAGGCGTCGCAACGCTCGAAGATGCCACCGAGCTGGTCAATCTGTACCGCGATGCGTTGGATGAAGGCGAGTGCGTGGTGCCAGAATGGCGTCCGATGAGCCTGCACTCTTTCACCTGGTCGCCATATCTGAACCACGAGTGGGACGAAAGCTATCCAGAAACTGTCGAACTGAAGCGTGTGCAAGAACTGGCACGTCGCATCAGTAGCATTCCGGAAGCGGTCGAAGTGCAGTCGCGTGTCGCCAAGATCTACAACGATCGTAAAGAGATGGCGGAAGGCAACAAGCTGTTTGACTGGGGCGGCGCTGAGAACCTGGCGTATGCAACGCTGGTCGATGAAGGCATCCCGGTTCGTCTGTCAGGCGAAGACTCCGGTCGTGGCACCTTCTTCCACCGTCATGCGGTGATTCACAACCAGACCAACGGCTCAACCTATACGCCGCTGCACCATATCCATAATGGTCAGGGACAGTTCAAAGTCTGGGACTCCGTACTGTCTGAAGAAGCCGTACTGGCCTTTGAATACGGTTATGCCACGGCAGAACCGCGCGTGCTGACCATTTGGGAAGCGCAGTTCGGCGACTTCGCCAACGGTGCACAGGTGGTTATTGACCAGTTCATCAGCTCCGGCGAACAGAAGTGGGGCCGTATGTGTGGCCTGGTGATGCTGTTGCCGCATGGCTATGAAGGCCAGGGTCCAGAGCACTCCTCTGCACGTCTGGAACGTTATCTGCAACTCTGTGCTGAACAGAATATGCAGGTGTGCGTGCCTTCAACGCCTGCGCAGGTTTACCACATGTTGCGTCGTCAGGCGCTGCGCGGTATGCGTCGTCCACTGATTGTGATGTCACCGAAATCGCTGCTGCGCCACCCGCTGGCAGTCTCCACTCTGGAAGAACTGGCTAACGGTGCTTTCCAACCGGCGATTGGCGAGATCGACGATCTGGATCCGAAACAGGTGAAACGCGTCGTGATGTGTTCCGGTAAGGTTTATTACGATCTGCTTGAACAGCGTCGCAAGAATGAGCAGACCGATGTGGCCATCGTGCGTATCGAGCAGCTCTATCCGTTCCCGCACAAAGTGGTGCAGGACGTTCTGAAAAATTATGCACATGTGCAGGATTTTGTCTGGTGTCAGGAAGAGCCACTGAATCAGGGCGCATGGTATTGCAGTCAGCATCATTTCCGCGAAGTGGTTCCATTCGGTGCGTCACTGCGTTATGCAGGTCGTCCGGCTTCTGCTTCACCAGCCGTGGGCTACATGTCCGTACATCAACAACAGCAGCAAGACCTGGTTAACGACGCGCTGAACCTTGGTTAATTAAAAGGAAAGAAAATGAGTAGCGTAGAAATTCTGGTTCCCGATTTGCCTGAATCCGTAGCGGACGCAACGGTTGCAACCTGGCACAAAAAACCCGGCGACGCAGTGAGTCGCGATGAAGTACTGGTTGAGATTGAAACCGACAAAGTTGTGCTGGAAGTGCCTGCTTCAGCAGACGGCGTACTGGAAGCTGTGTTGGAAGATGAAGGCGCGACCGTGACCTCGCGTCAGCTGCTGGGTCGCCTGGTTGAAGGCAACAGCGGTGGTAAAGAGACCTCTGCGAAGGTAGAGAGCAAAGAAGCCACCCCAGAACAGCGTAAGACCGCTTCTCTGGAAGAAGAGAGCAACGATGCGCTGAGCCCAGCGGTTCGTCGCCTGATTGCGGAAAACAACCTCGACGCGAGCCAGATTAAAGGCACCGGCGTCGGCGGCCGTTTGACCCGCGAAGACGTAGAAAAACACGTGGCGAAGAAAGCAGATGGCGCGAAAGCGGCTCCTGCCGCTGCTGCTGCACCGCAGGCTGCTGTGGCTAACCGCAGCGAGAAGCGTGTACCAATGACGCGTCTGCGTAAGCGTGTGGCGGAGCGTCTGCTGGAAGCGAAAAACAGCACCGCGATGCTGACCACCTTCAACGAAATCAACATGAAGCCGATCATGGATCTGCGTAAGCAGTACGGCGACGCGTTTGAGAAACGTCACGGTGTGCGTCTGGGCTTCATGTCCTTCTACATCAAAGCGGTGGTTGAAGCACTGAAACGCTTCCCAGAAGTGAATGCGTCTATCGATGGCGAAGACGTGGTTTACCACAACTACTTCGACGTCAGCATCGCGGTTTCAACCCCGCGCGGTCTGGTGACCCCAGTGCTGAAAGATGTTGACGCGCTGAGCATGGCGGACATCGAGAAGAAAATTAAAGAACTGGCAGTGAAAGGCCGTGACGGCAAGCTGACAGTTGAAGAGCTGACGGGCGGTAACTTCACCATCACCAACGGTGGTGTGTTCGGTTCCCTGATGTCAACGCCGATCATCAACCCACCGCAGAGCGCCATCCTGGGTATGCACGCGATCAAAGAGCGCCCAATGGCGGTTAATGGTCAGGTGGTGATCCTGCCAATGATGTATCTGGCGCTCTCTTATGACCACCGTCTGATTGATGGTCGTGAATCCGTGGGCTACCTGGTCGCGGTCAAAGAGATGCTGGAAGATCCGGCGCGTCTGCTGCTGGATGTCTAATTTTCGCCGGGCGCACTGCATTTAAGTGCGCCCAAACTCATATCTGAATGGATAGAACATCATGAACTTACATGAATACCAGGCGAAGCAGCTGTTTGCTCGCTATGGCATGCCAGCTCCTACTGGTTACGCCTGCGCTACGCCACGTGAAGCAGAAGAAGCCGCCTCTAAAATTGGTGCGGGCCCGTGGGTAGTAAAATGTCAGGTTCATGCCGGTGGCCGCGGTAAAGCGGGCGGCGTGAAAGTGGTGAACAGCAAGGAAGATATCCGTGCATTTGCTGAGCATTGGTTGGGCAAGCGTCTGGTGACCTACCAAACTGATGCTGATGGTCAGCCAGTCAACCAGATTCTGGTTGAAGCCGCGACTGACATCGATCAGGAGCTGTATCTGGGTGCGGTTGTTGACCGTGCTACCCGTCGCGTGATCTTCATGGCTTCAACTGAAGGCGGCGTGGAAATTGAGAAAGTGGCGGAAGAAACCCCGCACCTGATCCACAAAATGGCGTTGGATCCGCTGGCAGGTCCACAGCCTTATCAAGGCCGTGAGTTGGCGTTCAAACTGGGTCTGTCTGGTAAGCAAGTCAGCCAGTTCACCAAAATCTTCATGGGTCTGGCGACCATGTTCCTGGAGCGCGACCTGGCGATGGTTGAGATCAACCCGCTGGTGATCACCAAGCAGGGCGACCTGATCTGCCTCGATGGCAAACTGGGCGCAGACGGTAACGCCCTGTTCCGTCAGCCTGAGCTGCGTGAAATGCGCGATCCAAGCCAGGAAGATCCACGTGAAGCACACGCAACGCAGTGGGAACTGAACTACGTTGCGCTGGATGGCAACATCGGCTGTATGGTGAACGGCGCCGGTCTGGCGATGGGCACCATGGACATCGTGAAACACCACGGTGGTCAGCCAGCTAACTTCCTGGATGTTGGCGGCGGCGCAACTAAAGAGCGCGTGACCGAAGCCTTCAAAATCATCCTGTCTGACGATGCCGTTAAAGCGGTATTCGTTAACATCTTCGGCGGCATCGTGCGTTGCGACCTGATCGCAGACGGCATCATCGGTGCTGTGGCAGAAGTGGGTGTGAACGTGCCAGTCGTGGTACGTCTGGAAGGTAACAACGCCGAGCTGGGCGCGAAGAAACTGGCCGACAGCGGTCTGAACATCATTGCAGCAACCAGCCTGACAGACGCAGCGCAGCGTGTTGTTGCTGCCGCGGAGGGTAAATAATGTCCATTCTTATCGACAAAAACACCAAAGTCATTTGCCAGGGTTTCACCGGCGGTCAGGGGACTTTCCACTCTGAGCAGGCTTTGGCCTATGGTACGCAGCTGGTTGGCGGTGTGACGCCAGGCAAAGGCGGCACCACGCATCTGGGTCTGCCAGTCTTTAACACCGTGCGTGAAGCGGTAGAAGCCACTGGCGCGACCGCGACCGTGATCTACGTTCCAGCACCTTTCTGCAAAGACGGTATCCTGGAAGCGATCGACGCAGGCATCAAACTGATCATCACCATCACCGAAGGTATCCCGACACTGGATATGCTGACCGTGAAAGTGAAGCTGGATGAAGCTGGTGTGCGCATGATCGGCCCGAACTGCCCAGGCGTGATCACCCCAGGCGAATGTAAGATCGGTATCATGCCTGGTCACATTCACCAGCCGGGCCGTGTAGGTATCGTGTCGCGTTCAGGCACCCTGACCTATGAAGCGGTTAAGCAGACCACTGACATCGGCTACGGCCAGTCAACCTGCGTCGGTATCGGGGGTGACCCGATCCCGGGCTCTAACTTCATCGATATCCTGAAAATGTTCCAGGACGATCCACAGACTGAAGTGATCGTGATGATCGGTGAGATCGGTGGTAGCGCAGAAGAAGAAGCCGCTGCCTTCATCAAAGAGCACGTGACCAAGCCAGTTGTTGGCTACATCGCGGGTGTGACTGCACCGAAAGGCAAACGTATGGGTCACGCAGGCGCCATCATTGCCGGTGGTAAAGGTACAGCGGATGAGAAGTTTGCTGCGCTGGAAGCTGCCGGTGTGAAAACCGTGCGCAGCCTGGCTGACATTGGTGACGCGGTTAAAGCGGTTCTGCCAATCAAATAAGCCATCACGTTGTGATGCCAAGAGGCCACCTTCGGGTGGCCTTTTTTTGTCTGAAGAGACAGCGATCGCTTAGACACGCAAAAAGCAGGGGAAAAAAGGCAACGGGTTGAAAATCCGCGGCTATGCTTACGGTGTTGGTTAAGTAAAGAAAGGAAAAAAGGCGTGATTTATGAAGAGAAATTAACGCACTACATCTCGTATGAAGGTTAATAAAATGCGGGAAAAGTAATTATTTTCTTAATTACATCACCCGTTTATGACAACTAATTAACAACGATTCTAACACTACACATCTGGAAAATTATTGTGTTAATCCAGATCAATAAAACGCGAGATATAACAAACTTTACTGCTGGCTTCACGCACGGCAAACGGTATAAATTGCGCTGCATCAATTCAGTCTTAATCGTCATTTTTCAGGAGTTTGTGTCAGGCGTTGCTCGCGCAATTCTGTCGCCTCCACTCATCACTCTCCTGCTCGACAAAGACTGAAGCGATCGGTTTTTCGGGGAATTTTCACCCCTGTTACTCTTTCATTTCGGGCTACAGATTTCTCTGTTCTGTCAGTAATAAAACTGGAATCAATAATCAGTCGTTCCTGGATCTTATTCTGCACGTCAATGTTCGCTGTTTACCGTTGTCAGCCGCAGAGTAAATTCATGCGAGGAGCAAGGAGTCATCATGTTAGATATTGTCGAGCTGTCGCGTTTACAGTTTGCCCTGACGGCGATGTACCATTTCCTGTTCGTCCCTTTAACGCTGGGTATGGCGTTTTTGTTGGCGATCATGGAAACCGTATATGTCCTGACGGGGAAACAAATTTATAAAGATATGACCAAATTCTGGGGCAAGTTGTTTGGTATCAACTTTGCGCTGGGTGTGGCAACCGGTCTGACCATGGAATTTCAGTTCGGGACCAACTGGTCATACTATTCACACTACGTCGGCGATATCTTTGGTGCGCCGCTGGCCATCGAAGGCCTGATGGCGTTCTTCCTCGAATCCACCTTTGTTGGTTTGTTCTTCTTTGGATGGGATCGTCTCGGTAAAGTCCAGCACCTTGCCGTGACCTGGCTGGTGGCGCTCGGTTCCAATATGTCTGCACTGTGGATTTTGGTGGCGAACGGCTGGATGCAAAACCCGATTGCCTCTGAGTTCAATTTCGAAACCATGCGTATGGAGATGGTGAGCTTCTCCGAGCTGGTGCTTAACCCGGTTGCGCAAGTGAAGTTCGTTCACACCGTGGCGGCGGGCTATACCGCCGGTGCGATGTTTGTGCTGGGCATCAGTGCCTGGTATCTGCTTAAAGGTCGTGATGTGGCCTTTGCCAAGCGCTCATTCGGTATTGCCGCCAGCTTCGGTATGGCGGCGATTCTGTCTGTGATCGTGCTGGGTGATGAATCTGGTTACGAAATGGGTGACGTGCAAAAAACCAAACTGGCCGCCATTGAAGCGGAGTGGGAAACGCAACCGGCACCGGCTGCGTTCACGCTGTTTGGTATCCCTGACCAAGATTCACAAGAGAACAAGTACGCGATTCAGATCCCTTATTTACTGGGCCTGATCGCCACACGTTCCGTGGATACGCCGGTCACCGGGCTGAAAGATCTGCTGTCACAACATGAAGTGCGTATTCGCAACGGCATGAAAGCGTATGCGTTGCTGAATGAACTGCGCGCGGGCAGCAAAGATCCTGCGGTTCGTACTGAATTTGAAGCCAGTAAACAGGATCTGGGCTATGGCTTGCTGCTGAAGCGTTATACCCCGGATGTGGCAAACGCCACCGAAGCGCAGATTCAGAAAGCAACACAGGACTCAATCCCTCGCGTTGCGCCGCTCTACTTTGCCTTCCGCATTATGGTGCTGTGTGGCGTACTGCTGCTGGGCATTATCGCGCTGTCATTCCTGAGCGTGATTCGTAACCGTATTGGTAAGAGCCGCTGGCTGCTTAAAGCGGCACTGTACGGTATTCCGCTGCCGTGGATTGCCATCGAATCAGGTTGGTTCGTTGCCGAATACGGCCGTCAGCCGTGGGCGATTGGTGAAGTGCTGCCGACTGCGGTGGCGAACTCTTCACTGACTGTGGGCGATCTGCTGTTCTCGATGATCCTGATCTGCGGTCTCTACACGATTTTCCTGGTGGCGGAAATGTACCTGATGTTCAAATTTGCCCGCCTGGGTCCAAGCAGCCTGAAGACCGGCCGCTACCATCATGAGACCGTGAAAGCGGCTACTCAGCCAGCGCGTGGATAAGGAGAGCGACCATGTTTGATTACGAAGTATTGCGCTTTGTCTGGTGGCTGCTGATTGGCGTGCTGCTGATTGGCTTCGCCGTGACGGATGGCTTTGATATGGGCGTTGGCATGCTGACGCGCATTCTGGGCCGCACCGATACCGAACGTCGCATCATGATTAACAGCATCGCCCCGCATTGGGACGGCAACCAGGTATGGCTGATCACCGCCGGTGGTGCGCTGTTTGCTGCATGGCCGATGGTGTATGCCGCCGCGTTTTCCGGCTTCTATGTGGCGATGATTCTGGTGCTGGCTTCCCTGTTCTTCCGTCCGGTGGGTTTTGACTACCGCTCGAAGATTGAAGATATGCGCTGGCGCAACACTTGGGACTGGGGCATCTTCATCGGCAGCTTCGTGCCGCCGCTGGTGATTGGCGTGGCATTTGGCAACTTGCTGCAAGGGGTTCCTTTCCATGCAGATGAGTACTTGCGTCTGTTCTACACCGGTAACTTCTTCCAGTTACTGAATCCGTTCGGTCTCCTGGCGGGCGTGATCAGCGTCGCGATGATTCTGACGCAAGGTGCAACTTATCTACAGATGCGTACCACCGGTGATCTTCACTTGCGCTCACGCGGCACCGCGCAAATCAGTGCGTTGGTGATGATGGTGTGCTTCGTGTTAGCGGGCGTGTGGGTGAAATACGGCATTGATGGCTATGTGGTGAAAAGCGTCATTGATCACCATGCGGCATCCAACCCGTTGGGTAAAGAAGTGGTGCGTGAAGCCGGTGCCTGGCTGGTGAACTTTGAGCAGACGCCGATTCTGTGGTTGTTCCCAGTGTTAGGTGTGGTGCTGCCACTGTTAACCGTTCTTTGTTCGCGGATGGAGAAGGGCGCATGGGCGTTTATCTTCTCTTCACTGACACTGGCTTGCGTGATCATGACGGCGGGCATTGCGATGTTCCCGTTCATCATGCCTTCCAGCACCGTGCCGGGTACCAGCCTGACCATGTGGGATGCCACCTCAAGCCTACTGACGCTTAAAGTCATGACCTTCGCCGCCATCATTTTTGTCCCGATTATCCTCGCCTATACCGCGTGGTGTTATTACAAGATGTTTGGCCGTATCACCAAAGAACACATTGAGAGCAATACGCACTCCCTGTACTGATTAAGGAGATTGAGCATGTGGTATTTTGCCTGGATTCTTGGCACCCTGCTGGCCTGTGCGTTTGGCGTGATCACGGCGCTGGCTATCGAGCAAGCAGAAGAGAGTGGTGCGAAGGATAAACAGCACTGATGCGCACGCTGATTCAGACACTCTATCGTCTGATGGACAAGGGCCCATTACGGGCCCTTTCGTTGGTACTGGCGTTATGGCTGGCGGGGTGTGTCATTTGGCAACCCTCGCGCTTTGCTGCCCGCACCAGCGAGTTAGCTATCTGGCATGGATTACTGTTGATTTGGGCGGTGTGCGCCGGCGTAATTCATGGCACCGGTTTTCGTCCACTGCAAACGCGCTGGCGAGCGGTGTTCTCACCCCTGCCAGCGATGCTGGTGTTAGTTCTGGGGATTTATTGGTTTTATCATTAAGCACTGCGTATCCCCAATCCCTGCGTTTTTTGTCTAAATTCAGGTGCTGACGTGAGTTTTTGTCAGTACCTGGTCAAGAAATCTCCCAAAAATCCTTCCAGTTGTTAACGTGTGATAATTATTTTCTCCTGGCTCTGGCGGACCATTCCCAAGCCGATCTCACTTGCGTATAGTAGCAACGTTTAAAATGAGACCGGGATGTAGAGTGAGTACAACGCTGTTTCGCTGGCCGGTTCGTGTCTATTACGAAGACACCGATGCCGGTGGTGTGGTTTACCACGCCAGTTATCTTGCTTTCTATGAACGAGCACGTACCGAGATGTTGCGCCAGCACCATTTCAATCAACAAGCCCTGTTGGAAGAACAGGTGGCGTTTGTGGTACGACGCATGACGATAGACTTTGTTGCCGCAGCACGTCTTGACGATCTTCTGGATATCCAGAGTGAAGTGACCGCCATGACCCGCGCCACCATGACGTTCTCGCAGCGTATCGTGAATGCAGAAGGCAAAGTGCTGAATGAAGCAGAAGTCCTGATTGCCTGCATCAACCCACATCTAATGAAGCCGATTGCGCTTCCCAAGTCTATTGTCGCGGAGTTCAAGCAGTGACTGACATGAATGTTCTTGATTTGTTCCTGAAGGCGAGCCTTCTGGTCAAACTTATCATGTTGATTTTGATCGGCTTTTCTATTGCCTCCTGGGCGATCATTATTCAGCGCACGCGCATCCTGAATGCGGCGGGTCGTGAAGCCGAAGCCTTTGAAGATAAGTTCTGGTCAGGTATCGAGTTATCTCGCCTGTATCAGGAGAGCCAGGGGCGCCGTGATGAACTGGCCGGTTCCGAGCAAATTTTCTATTCGGGTTTTAAAGAGTTTGCCCGTTTACACCGTGCGAACAACCATGCACCGGAAGCGGTGGTGGAGGGCGCCAGCCGCGCGATGCGTATTTCCCTGAATCGCGAACTGGAAACGCTGGAAAATCATATTCCTTTCCTTGGCACTGTCGGTTCCATCAGCCCGTATATTGGTCTGTTTGGTACGGTGTGGGGGATCATGCACGCCTTTATCGCACTGGGTGCAGTGAAGCAAGCCACCTTGCAGATGGTTGCGCCGGGTATTGCCGAAGCGTTGATCGCGACGGCCATCGGTCTGTTCGCCGCGATTCCTGCCGTTATGGCGTACAACCGTCTGAACCAGCGTGTGAATAAGCTGGAGCAGGGCTACGACAACTTTATGGAAGAGTTCACGGCTATCCTGCATCGTCAGGCTTTCTCCACCGATAGCGCGAAGTAAGTCGAGGTTAACGATGGCCAGAACCCGTGGTCGCGGGCGCCGCGACCTTAAGTCGGAAATCAACATTGTTCCACTGCTGGACGTGCTGTTGGTACTGCTGCTCATCTTCATGGCAACTGCGCCGATTATTACTCAGAGCGTGGAAGTGGATTTGCCTGACGCGACCGACTCAAAAACGGTCTCAACGGATGATAATCCACCGGTCATTGTCGAAGTGGCTGGCGTAGGGCAGTACAGCCTGGTGGTGGATCACGATCGTATGACACAGCTACCGCCGGAACAGGTGGTGAGTGAAGCGCAGCGTCGCATCGAAGCCAATCCGAAGACCGTGTTCCTGATTGGTGGTGCGAAGGATGTGCCTTACGACGAAATCATCAAGGCGCTGAACCTGTTACATCAGGCTGGCGTGAAATCTGTCGGTTTGATGACACAGCCGATTTAAAGCGAACCGTTTTTGGGATCCGAGAGTGTCGAAGGTAACCGAGCAGAACGACAAATTAAAACGCGCGATAATCATTTCGGTGATTCTGCACATCGTGCTGATCGCCCTGCTGATTTGGAGCTCGTTTAACGAAAAGATCGAATCCAGCGGCGGCGGTGGCGGCAGTGATATTGATGCAGTGATGGTCGATTCCGGGGCCGTGGTTGAACAATATAACCGTCAGCAGAATCAGCAACGTGACAGCCAACGCGCTGAGCAACAGCGTCAGAAGCAGGCACAGCAGCAGGCCGAAGAGTTACAGCAGAAGCAGGCTGCCGAGCAGCAGCGTCTGAAAGAGATGGAAAAAGAGCGTTTGCAGGCCCAGCAGGAAGCCAAAGAGCAGGCGAAGCAGCAAGCTGAACAGCAGAAAGCCGCTGAGGCGGCGGCAAAGCAGGCTCAGGATCAGCAGAAAGCGGCCGAAGCGGCAGCAGCCAAAGCGAAAGCCGATGCGAAAGCGGAAGCAGATGCCCAGGCCAAAGCAGCAGCTGATGCGAAAGCCAAAGCCGTAGAAGAGGCGAAGCAGGCAGCAGCCGACGCGAAGAAGAAAGCGGAAGAGCAGGCGAAAGCGGCAGCGGCAGAAGCGGCGAAAGAGAAAGCCGTAGAGCAGGCGAAGGCAGCGGCGGAAGCAAAAGCGCAAGCGGCTGCTGAGGCCAAAGCGCAGGCTGCGGCAGACGCGAAGGCGAAAGCGGCTCAGGAAGCGAAAGAAGCCAAAGAGCAAGCAGCAGAAGAGGCGAAGGAAAAAGCCGCTGAAGCAGCGAAAGAGAAAGCTGCAGCAGAGGCAAAAGCCAAAGCCGATGCAGCTGCCAAGGCGAAAGCGGATGCTGCAGCGAAAGCCAAAGCGGCGGCCGATGCTAAGAAGAAAGCCGCTGCGGAAGCGGCCAAGAATGAAAGTGACGTTGATGACCTGTTAGGTGGCCTTTCTTCTGGTAAGAATGCACCGAAAAGTGGCACAGCTTCTGGCGGTGCGGCAGGGCAGGGGAATCAGAAAAAGGCTGGTGCGTCAGGCGCAGAGATTAACTCGTATATGGGGCAGGTTGTGGGAGCGATTCAGAGTCGTTTCTATGATGCTGATACTTATAAGGGTAAAGAGTGTAACCTGCGTATCAAACTGGCCCCGGATGGTTTGCTGATCGATGTTAAAGCAGAGGGCGGCGACCCTGCGTTGTGCCAGGCTGCAATTACTGCTGCGAAGCAGGCTCATATTCCTAAGCCGCCATCGCAAGCGGTGTATGAAGTGTTTAAAAACGCGCCAATGCGTTTCAAACCGGAATAATGCAGTAACCTACGGCAGGTTGAACTAAGGTTAGCTTGCCGTATTTTACGAGTACTCGTGTTTTTTCAGGAACTGTGCGAATTATCGTGAACTCAGGTTCAGGTAAGGGAGATAAGATGAAGCAGGCACTTCGTGTAACGTTAGGCTTTTTTGTACTGCTGTGGGCAGCGATGCTGCACGCAGAAGTACGTATTGAAATTACGCAGGGTGTGAATACCGCACGCCCAATCGGTGTGGTTCCGTTCAAATGGGCGGGCCCAGGCGCGGCACCAGAAGATGTGGGCGGGATTGTTTCCGCTGACTTACGTAACAGCGGTAAATTTAACCCGCTTGATCGTTCACGTCTGCCACAACAGCCGACCAGTGCGCAGGAAGTGCAACCTGCTGCCTGGAGCGCGTTGGGTATTGATGCCGTGGTTGTGGGGCAGGTGACGCCTAACCCAGATGGCAGTTATCAGGTTGCTTACCAGCTGGTGGATACCGGCGGTGCGCCAGGTACCGTACTGGCGCAGAACTCTTATAAAGTGACTAAGCAGTGGTTGCGCTATGCAGCGCACACCGCCAGTGATGAAGTGTTCGAGAAGCTGACCGGTATCAAAGGTGCCTTCCGTACGCGTATCGCTTACGTAGTTCAGACCAACGGCGGTCAGTTCCCGTATGAACTGCGCGTGTCTGACTACGACGGTTATAACCAGTTCGTGGTGCATCGCTCACCAGAGCCATTGATGTCACCGGCCTGGTCACCAGACGGCAGCAAAGTGGCATACGTGACCTTCGAGAGCGGTAAATCGGCTCTGGTGGTGCAGACGCTGGCCAACGGTGCGATTCGTCAGGTTGCTTCTTACCCACGCCACAACGGTGCTCCGGCCTTCTCGCCGGATGGTTCTAAGCTGGCCTTTGCGCTGTCTAAAACCGGTAGCCTGAATTTGTATGTGATGGATCTGGCTTCAGGTCAGACGCGTCAGGTGACTGATGGTCGTTATAACAGCACCGAACCGACCTGGTTCCCGGATAGCCAGACACTGGCTTATACCTCGGATCAGGCGGGTGCGCCTCAGATTTATAAGATTGGTATTAACGGCGGTGCGCCACAACGTATTACCTGGGAAGGTGCTCAGAACCAGGATGCGGATGTGTCTTCCGACGGCAAAACGATGGTGATGATCAGCAGCGCCGGTGGTGCTCAGCATGTCGCCAAACAGGATCTGGTAACGGGAGCCGTTCAAACAATAACGGACACGTTCCTGGATGAGACGCCAAGTCTGGCGCCTAACGGCACGATGGTAATCTATAGCTCTACTCAGGGGATGGGTTCCGTGTTGCAGTTGGTTTCAACAGATGGGCGTTTCAAAGCGCGTCTTCCGGCAACCGATGGACAGGTCAAATTCCCTGCCTGGTCGCCGTATCTGTAATGCATAGGTCCCCTGCATAGCGGGGGATAACCATGTATAGCAAACAAAATAATAGGATAAAGAAATGCAACTGAACAAAGTGCTGAAGGGTTTGATGCTGGCTCTGCCGGTAATCGCGGTAGCTGCATGTAGCTCACACAAAAACAACAACAACGACCAGACTGGTATGGGCGCAGACAACGGCGCTTACGGTGCTGGCCAGAACGGTAACATGTCTTCTGACGAGCAAGCGCGTCTGCAGATGCAGCAGCTGCAGCAGAACAATATCGTTTACTTCGGTCTGGATAAGTATGACGTCGCTTCTGACTACGCTCAGATGCTGGATCAGCACGCAGCATTCCTGCGTGGTAACCCGTCTTACAAAGTGACCATCGAAGGTCACGCGGATGAGCGCGGTACCCCAGAGTACAACATCGCCCTGGGCGAGCGTCGTGCTAACGCCGTTAAGATGTATCTGCAGGGTAAAGGCGTGTCTGCTGACCAGATGTCTATCGTTTCTTACGGTAAAGAAAAACCAGCTGTACTGGGTCATGACGAAGCGGCTTACGCTAAAAACCGTCGTGCCGTACTGGTTTACTAAGAGCATCATATGATGAGTAACTTCAGACTTCATTTGTTGAGTCTGTCGTTACTGGTTGGCGTAGCGGCTCCTTGGGCCGCTATTGCCCAAGCGTCAATCAGTAGCGTTGGCTCAGGCTCGGTCGAAGACCGTGTCACCAATCTTGAACGTATCTCTAATGCCCAGGCTCAGCTTCTGCAGCAATTGCAGCAGCAGATGAGTGACAACCAAAGCGATATCGATTCGCTGCGCGGCCAAATCCAACAGAACAGCTATCAACTTAATCAGGTGATTGAGCGCCAGAAGCAGCTTTATCAGCAGATTGATAGTCTGAGCAGTGGGAGTAACGGTGCACAGGCGAGCGGTGGCGGTGATGCCGCAGCGGCGGGAGCAGCAGCAGGTGCTGCGGGAAACGCTGATGCAGGCGGTAGCAATGCAAGTGGAAGTTCCGCTGCCCCTGCACAAACCGGCGATGCCAATACCGATTACAATGCTGCCGTCGCGCTGATTCTGGAGAAGAAGCAGTTCGATCAGGCCATTACTGCCCTGCAGGCGTGGGTGAAGAAGTATCCTGACTCCACGTATCAACCGAACGCCAATTATTGGCTGGGTCAGTTGTATTACAACAAGGGTAAGAAGGACGATGCCGCATATTATTTTGCCACTGTGGTGAAGAACTATGCGAAGTCGCCGAAGGCCCCAGAAGCGTTGTTTAAGGTTGGCGTGATCATGCAAGAGAAGAACGATACGGCGAAAGCTAAAGCGGTCTATCAACAAGTGATCAAACAATTCCCAAGCAGCGAATCTGCCAAGCTGGCGCAAAAGCGTCTCGCTGGGATGTAATTTGTGCAGCAATGACCGGATTTCGTATGATTTCTGGTCTTGCAGCATGAAAGGTAAGCAATTGAGTGATTTGGTGAGAAATAAGGGTTGCGCCCTCCCGCTAAATCAGTAATATATGCCGCCGTTGCCCGGGCAGTTTAACAAAGCGTCCGGCAGCCTGAAGATGGGTCGTTAGCTCAGTTGGTAGAGCAGTTGACTTTTAATCAATTGGTCGCAGGTTCGAATCCTGCACGACCCACCACTATGTAGAAAGGCGCCCTAAAGGCGCCTTTTTGCTTTTCTGCTTTACTTTTTACCCGGTGTCAAACTCTTCCAGATATGCAGTACCGCATAGCTGCGCCATGGCCGCCAAACCTGTGATAACTGTTCCGCCACTTTGGCACTGACGCCGCCGAGATTATTACGAATCGCAATGTCCTCTTTCGGGAACGCATCCGGCCAGCGTAGGGCACGCATCGCGATGTAACTCGCTGTCCACGGCCCAACACCTTTTAACGCCAGCAGTTGCTGCTGTACCACGTCAGGATTCACTGCGCCGTTAAAGCGTAGCTCCCCGGAGGCACAAGCCTGCGCCAGCGCCTGAATCGCCTGTGAGCGCGCGCTGACGATGCCAAGGCTGGCGATATCATCGATGGTGGCAGCAGCGAGTGATTCTGCAGTAGGCGGTAAACGAGAAAGTTCAGGCCATGGCGTGGTCAGCGGTTCACCGAAACGTTCGGCCACGCGACTGCTCAGGGTGGTGGCAGCTTTTACCGTGACCTGCTGGCCGAGGATAGCGCGCACACCCAATTCAAAGCCGTCAAACGCACCAGGAACGCGTAACCCAGGATAGCGAGACACACTTTCGGCTAACAGCGGATCCTGGCTTAGCTGCTCGCTGATGCGCTGTGGTTGGGCATCCAGATCAAACAGGTCGCGAAGTCGCCGCAGCAATGCGGGCAAAACCGGGGTGAGGGTGGTTGTGAACTGGACTTTGAGCGCTTGTTTTTCAGGAAGATGGCTGATCCGCACCCAGCCTCGGCAATGCCCCAGCGACACGGTGCGGTGATAGACGCCTTCACTGACCCACTCCACCTCCTTCATCACGCGCTGCTGCAGGAAATCGATAATCGCGGCCCAGTCATAGGGCGGACGATAGCTGAGACGCAGCTCAGCGCTCTCTTGCACCGCCGTCATGCTGTCGGGCTGGCTTTGTTTGCGCAGGCGAGAGGGCGTCATGCGGTAGCGTGCCTGGAATACATCATTAAAGCGGCGCAGGCTGCGAAAACCACTGGCATAGGCGATCTCTGTCACGGGCAGTGAAGTCTCGGTAAGGAGCTGCTTCGCCAGCAGCATGCGTCGCGTTTGGCGTAGCTCAATAGGCGATACACCGAGCTCCTGCTGCACCACGCGTCGAAGTTGGCGTTCGCTCAGGGCAAACTCACTGGCGATCTCGGCGAGCGTCTCCTGCTCTTCCAGTAAGCCCTCTTCAATACGGCGGATCAGGCGATCGGCGATGCGGTGATGACTATCGACCGGCGCAAAACCGGGGGCCAGTTCCGGGCGGCAGCGCAGGCAGGGGCGGAAATGCGCTTTCTCGGCGGCTTCGGCGCTGGTGAAAAACAGGCAATTCTTCTGCATCGGCGCTTTCACCGGACAGATGGGGCGGCAATAGATGCCGGTTGACGTCACACCGACGTAGAAAAGCCCGTCAAAGCGGCTATCGCGCGAGGTCAGCGCCTGGTAAGCAATCTCGGGATCGAACATCATCGTCTCCAGCAAATAAACCGCATATACCCTTCATACTTCAAAGCGCAGATACCTTGGCTACTCATGTTTGCCGCCTTGCTGCGTCTTGAATGATGTTGGGTATCGTCGCGCAAGTGGCTAAACAAAACTCGCTGCTTTCGGACAGCTAATCAGTTTAAGCCCATGACCGAAAACAGCCAGTCTATTGCGATAAAAGTGCGATAATGGCGCACTGATTTACGCCGGAGGTGCAACATGTATCATGCCAAAATCATCCCCACACCGGTGGGAGAACTGACGCTGATTGCGACGGACCAAGGATTGTCAGCGATTCTTTGGGAGAACGAAGGGTCACAGCGCGTGCCGCTCAAGCCTGTCAGCCGCAACGACCAGCATCCGATACTGTGCGAGGCCGAGCGCCAACTGCGCGAATACTTCGCCGGTGAGCGCCAGCAGTTTGATATGCCTTACGACACGGTCGGGACGGAGTTCCAGAAAAAGGTGTGGCAGGCGCTACTTACGATTCCGTTTGGTGAAACCCGAAGTTACCTGCAAATTGCGGAGCAGATTGGCAATCCGAAAGCCGTGCGAGCGGTGGGGGCGGCGAACGGGAAAAACCCGTTGTCGATTATGGCGCCCTGTCACCGTGTGATTGGCAGCAACGGTAAACTCACCGGGTTTGCTGGCGGGTTAGATGTGAAAGCATTTCTGCTGGAGCTGGAGAGCCCGCAAAAAGCGTTAGGCGGATCACTGCTGCTGTAACCCGCATAAAAAAGAGACGACACTCTCGCGCAATTCCGCTATCGTGTTTAGCATATAAAACACGATGGCGGTTTTGATGCCGCATCATTGCCTCAAAGGGCAATTTTGTTAAATTGAGAAAACGAGAGCCGTGTCATGAGCCTGATGTTCGATCCTGAAAGCGCCATTTATCCCTTCCCGCCGAAACCGGCGCGCCTCAGCCAGGATGAAAAGTCCCATTACCTCTCTGAAATCAAACGCTTGCTAAAAGAGCGTGATGCAGTGCTGGTGGCACACTACTACACCGATCCTGAAATTCAGGCGCTGGCGGAAGAGACTGGCGGCTGCGTCTCGGACTCACTGGAAATGGCGCGCTTCGGCAGTACGCATCCGGCGAAAACCTTGCTGGTGGCCGGGGTGCGTTTTATGGGCGAAACCGCCAAGATCCTGAGTCCGGAAAAAACCGTGCTAATGCCGACTTTGCAGGCGGAATGTTCACTGGATCTTGGCTGTCCGATTGAAGAGTTCAATCGCTTCTGTGACGCGCACCCGGATCGCACCGTGGTGGTGTACGCCAATACCTCGGCAGCGGTCAAAGCGCGGGCAGACTGGGTGGTGACATCCAGTATCGCGGTTGAGCTGATCGAACATCTTGATAGCCTCGGTGAAAAGATCATCTGGGCACCGGATCGTCATCTTGGGCGTTATGTCACCAAACAGACTCGCGCTGACGTGCTGTGCTGGCAGGGTGCCTGCATCGTACATGATGAATTCAAAACCCAGGCCTTGCAGCGCATGAAGGCGCTCTATCCTGAGGCGGCGGTGCTGGTGCATCCGGAATCGCCGCAGGCGATTGTGGATTTGGCCGATGCGGTGGGATCGACCAGCCAGCTGATCCAGGCGGCTAAAACCTTGCCGCACCAAAAAATGATTGTCGCGACCGATCGCGGCATCTTCTACAAAATGCAGCAGGCGGTGCCAGACAAAGAGTTGCTGGAAGCACCGACAGCGGGTGAGGGCGCCACCTGCAAGACCTGCGCGCACTGCCCGTGGATGGCGATGAACGGCCTGAAAGCCATTGCCGAAGGGCTGGAGCATGGTGGTCAGGAACATGAGATCCATGTGGATGCGGCGCTGCGTGAAGCCGCGTTGATCCCGCTTAACCGCATGCTAGACTTTGCAGCACAACTTAAACTCAAGGTGAAAGGGAACGCCTAGGTGAATGTTGCTGACTGACTGTTGCAGGGGCGGCCATCGGGCCGTCCAGCAAGGAAGCGGCACTCTGCCATAGACGGCTTTCATACAGGTGCACTTCATGGACTTCTTCAGCACACAAAATATTTTGGTTCACATTCCCATCGGCGTCGGGGGCTACGATCTGTCGTGGATTGAAGCCGTCGGCACCCTCGCGGGCCTGTTGTGCATCTGGCTCGCCAGCCAGGAAAAAATCATTAACTACCTGTTTGGACTGATCAACGTCACCCTGTTTGCGGTGATTTTTTTCCAGATCCAACTGTATGCCAGCCTGCTGCTGCAACTGTTCTTCTTTGTCGCCAATGTCTACGGCTGGTATGCGTGGAGCCGACAAACCGCGAACCATGAAACCGCGCTGAAGATCCGCTGGCTGTCATTGCCAAAAGCGTTGACGTGGGGCGTGGCCTGCGTGGTAGCCATCGCGCTGATGACGCTGTATATCGATCCGGTGTTTGCGTTCCTGACGAAAACAGCGGTCGGGATCATGCAAAGCCTGGGCATGCAGGTACAGATGCCGCAGTTGCAGCCGGATGCGTTCCCGTTCTGGGACTCCTGCATGATGGTGCTGTCGATTGTGGCGATGATTTTGATGACGCGGAAATACGTTGAGAACTGGCTGTTGTGGGTGGTGATCAATGTGATCAGCGTGATGATCTTTGCCCGTCAGGGGGTCTATGCGATGTCACTGGAGTACGCGATTCTGACGCTGATTGCGCTCAATGGCACGCGGCTGTGGATGCAAAGCGCGCGCGAACAAGGGTCGCGCGCACTCTCTAATCAATGATGGTGATGGGCGTGGCCATCCAGCGCAGCATGTTCATGGTGATCGTGCTGCGCTGAGCTGTTGACCGCGCAGAGTTCGCAGTCCGGCCCGACACAAGGCTGATACTCCATCTGCACGGTGGCGTGGGCAATCTGATAGTGCTGATGCAGATATTTATGGATGCTGCGCAACAAGCCGTCATGATCGTAAGGTGGGATCACCTGCACATGCAGCGTCAGCACCGGCTTTTCTCCAACCTGCCAAACGTGCACATGATGCACATTGCGCACTTCTGCGATATTGCGCGTCAGCTCACGTGCCAGTTTATCGGCATTGATGTTGCTTGGTGCGCCTTCCAGCAGTTCATGCAAACTTTCCCGCAGCAGTGACCACGCGCTGCGTACCACCAACAGTGACACTAGCAGCGACAGAATCGGGTCAATCGGAGTCCAGCCGGTCAGCATAATGATGATCGCGGCGACAATGGCACCCACTGAACCCAGCAGATCGCCCAACACATGCAGAGCCGCCGCGCGCACGTTGAGGTTCTTCTCTTCACTGCCACGATGCAGCAGCCAGAACGAGAGCAGATTAGCCAGCAAACCGGCAATCGCAATGCCGAGCATCAACCCCCCTTCAATCGGCTGCGGTTGATAAAAGCGGCGCAGCGCTTCCCAGACGATCAACACGGTAATCACTAACAAAGCGATGGCATTGACGAATGCCGCTAAGGTGGTGAGACGCAGTAAACCAAAGGTGTGGCGCGCATTGGGCTTGCGCTGGGAAAATTGCACGGCGAGCAGCGCCATCAGTAGTGCGGCGGTATCGGTCAGCATATGCCCTGCGTCGGCCAGCAGCGCCAGCGAGCCTGAGATTACGCCGCCAATCACTTCGGCTACCATAAACAGGGCGGTGACGCCAAACGCGGCCGCCAGACGGGTGCGGTTGCCGTTATGCTCGCTGTGAGAATGAGTGTGTGCCATAACTTTCCAGTTGGTTAAGTAACCTGTTCGTTAATGATATCAGTAAATTGAGTGCATCAGCGTCCAGCTGTTGCTGTTTTGCCTGGTCGGTCAGCTGCTGGCAGTACCCGGCAATCTCATCCATGCCCAGCATCAGCCAACTTCCCTTCATGCGGTGTGCGGCACGCTCCAGTGCTCGCCAGTCGTCGCTGGCGCTGGCGGCCAGCAGCGCATCACGATCCTGCTGTAGCGTGCGTTGTAGCGTCTGGCAGATACGCGGGATAAAGGCCTCATTGTGTTGCGCCAGAATCAACAGGCTCTCGGCTAGCGGGCTCAGGGGATCCTGCACGGCGCGCGCCAGCAGCGGGGCCAGATGCTCACGTTCTATCGGCTTCAGCAGCAGGGCTTCGTTATCCTGTAACTGGATTTTTAGCAACTGCACATCGGCGGAGCAGAGTACTCGCAGCGCAGCGCTGCCGCGGCGCTGATGACGACGGCGCAGAATGCGCAGCAGGGTTAAGCCATCCGGGCGCGGCATCATCTGGTCGATCAGCAGAACATCGAACGGTTGTTGTGCATCGGCCCGCAGCAGGCTACGGCCGTCCTCAAACAGTTCAGCAGTCACGCCAAAACTTGCCAGCTGCTGCTGTAGAACCAACAAATTGGTCGGATGGTCATCAACAACGGCTACACGCAGATGCGGATAGCGCGGCCAGATGGCGTGGTCATCGACGGGGCCAGTATCACTTCGTTCCAGCGGCAGCAGGACGTTCACCGTGGTGCCATTGTCGAGTTCGGAGGTCAGCGTCAGGCTTCCTCCCATGCGCTGCACAATCTCCCGGCATATAAACAAGCCTAAACCGCTGCCCTGTACCGCATGGCTTTTGCCGGAGGGGGCCTGATACCAGGGTTCAAATAGCTGCGCCTGTTCATTAAGCGGAATGCCGCTGCCACTGTCCGCCACGGTAAGATGAATCTGTTCATCCACTGCCAGCGACAGGCGCACTTCGCCATGGCGGGTGAACTTCAGCGCATTTGCCACCAGATTATTCACCACCTGTTGCAGGCGATCGCTGTCCAACATCACCCAGGTGGGCAGCGGCGTCAGGGCTTCGATGATCATCTCTGGGCCCGATTCACGCATTAATGGATGGTAAAACTGCTGCTGTTGTTGCAGCCAGAGTGCCAGATTGAGCGGGCGCGGGGCCAGACGGAAACTCTGATTCTCAATGCGGGCATGATCCTGCAAATCATTCAGCAGCGTCATCAGTGAGCGGGCGCTGCTGTGCATCAGTGTCAATCGTTCGCTGGGATGCTGCTGCTGTTCAAGTTCCAGCAGACCGAGAATCGCCTGCATCGGGGTGCGCAATTCGTGGCTGGCGGTGGCCAGAAACTGGCTTTTAGCGGCATTGGCACGTTCAGCCTGTTCGCGCTGGATACGTTCACGGCGCTGTTGCAGGTAACGGCGCAGCAGCAGGATTAACAGCAGCAGGATGGTGAGCCCTGCCACGATCAAAATCATTAGCGGCACATTACGCATCGCCATACTGGTGCCCGGTTGCGGCGGCTGCGACCAACTGATGCGCATCTGATTCAGCGTATCCGGCGGGATCTGCTGCAGTGCATGATCCAACAGCGCTCGCAATTGCGGCTGTTCGCTACTGACCTGCGGTGCCAGTGGCCAGGCAATATCGCTGGCGGCAAAGGCCAGATGCACGCGATTATCGCTGTGGCTGGCCATGCGCCAGCGCGCCGACAGCACGTTATCCACCAGCGCATCGATCTGCCCGCTGTTGAGGGCTTGCCACAGCTGTGCACGATCGTCATACAGCAGTGGGGTGATATCCGCTGGCAGTAGGCGCTGGGCTAAGTCAGCCCGCAACACGCCAATACGCCGATGCTGCAGTGACTGCCAACCCATCGGTTGTTGAGTATTGAGGGTATAAATCCCCCAGATGGCGCGCCACACCGGCAAGGTGTTGCTGCTGGCATCGTCGCCATACAGCGGTTGCATGAGATTCAGCATCACCTGATGTTGCTGTAGCAGCGTATTGGCCTGCTGCGGGTTGCTTACCCAGCGTGGCGTGAAGCGCAGCCCGGTACTTTGACTCAATGCGTTGAGCAGGTCGATGCCAAAGCCGTGCGCATTGCCGTTGTTATCACGGTAACTCCAGGGCGCATTGTCGGCTTCGGCGGCGTAAGGAATTTCCTGCTGCTGTGCCAGCCACTGTTTCTCGGCGGCAGTCAGCATTAGCGTCTGCGTGTCCTGATAACGCAGCAAGGGAGGGCTCCAGCGCTGCTGAACCCGGTTACTGAACTCGGCGGGGAGTAAACGCAGTTGCGTATTCAGCCACTGAATCAGCGCCGGATCGCGCGCGAATGCGCGTAAAGAGAGTTCACCTGCTCCAGGATCGGCTGTGATTTGGTAAATCTGTCCCTGTTGCAGTTGGCTGAGCAGAAATCCGGCGCTGGCTTCGTCTGCCACCAGATAATCACTCTGTTGGTTGAGCAGGGCATACAACGCCTGTAAATCGCCCGGCAGGCTGTGCCAGCGGTGGCTGCGCACAAAGGCATCAGGTAATTGCGCCAGCGTGGCCTCAGCAATGGTGAGCTGAGCGCTATCACTGTTGAACATCACGGCCCGCTGGTTATCTCGATTACGATAAATACGCACCGGGCTGTTATACCAGCTGTCGCTGGTTTGCAGGCCATCGGTGAGCGGGTAGTGTGCGCTGCTCAAGACAAAATCGACGTCGCCACGCGCCAGCGCGGCAAGTTGCTGAGTGCGGTCTGAGTAGGTTTGCAGGGTAAAGTGCGTGCCGGTGAGCTGGCTCAGGGCGCTGAGATAATCCGCATCAATACCCCAAATACGATCGCCGATGCGCATCGCCCATGGTGCGCTGTTTTGTGCAGGCACGGCAACGCGCAGGTTAGGTGCTGTCCAGGGTTCGGCATGCGGGGCAGGCATCATGGCGGGCAGCATCACACTGCTGGCGGGCTGTAAATCTGCGCGAGCGGCCAGGCTGAATAGCAGCACGCACAGCAGCATAACCCCTCTCACTGCTGCGCTTTCCACAGTTCGGCTAATTCCACCACGGACTGAACGCCGGTTTTCTCCAGAATGTTTTTCTTGTGAGTACTGACAGTTTTATTGCTGATATGCAGCTGTTCACCAATCTGTAAATTCGACAGGCCGCGCACCAACAACGCCACAATCTGCTGCTCTTTATCGGTGAGCGGTAATTCAATGCGGTCGGGCAGTGGCGGGAAGGCTTGCTGGCCGCCAAGCACGGCGAGAATGGCACTTAACAATTGTGCCATGCTCTGGCTCTTCACCACATATCCCGCCGCCCCCAGTGAAACGGCACTGAGTAGCGTGTGGCGGTTCTGCTGCGCTGAGTAGATTAATACCGGGCAGCATTCATCACGCGCGCGTAGGCGGCGCAGTAGCTCCAACCCATCACTGTTCGGTAAGCCGATGTCGAGCACGATCAGATCGTAGGTATGTTGCTGCAAAAATTGGCGGGCCTGGGTTTCATCTGCCGCCGCGTGCACCTTTAAAGGAATAGGGGAATTAACGCAGGCCGCTTCCAGTGCGACTTCAACCAGCGGATGGTCATCAATGAGCAGTAGCGAAGCCATAAAACAGTTCCTGTTTATTTGAGGGCTTCAGCATAGCGGAAAAGATCAGAGGGAAAAATAAAGGGAGCGCCATCGCGCTCCCTTTGTGTGATCGGCAGAGACTTACTGTGAAGTCCCATCCGTTTTGTGTTTCACATGGCCGCCACCTTTTTTAGTGTCGACTTTCTTATTCATATCCGGGCATTTGCCGTCTTTACACATGGTGTTTTTATGAATCTGTTCAGCAGTCATATTGCCGCTGCTGGTGCCTGAGGTTGCGGCACTGTTGGTATTCATACTGCCGTTGTTGATTTTGCTGTTATCAACGTTATTCGGTGGCAGATTCTGTTTCGCGCCACCCGCAGCGGCCCCGGCTTCAGCGGAGGCATTAGCGCTACCGTTGTTGTTGTCAGCGGCCATTGCTGCGCCACTGCCCAAAGTCATCGCTGCCGTCAAAAAGATCAATGCAAACTTGTTCATCATTATGCTCCTTTAATCGATGGTGAGTTGCCATCAGGCACCCGCTGGTGCTGGTTGACGAAAATAACGTACCGTGACGGAATATAATTCCACCATTAACGCTTCGCTTAAAAATTTAATATTGCAAGACCGTCATTCCTTAGTGCTTACGTTTAAAAAGCTTAGTCGATGACCACATAAATGCAAATTTAACAAATGCATTTCCGTGCGTGTGGAATTTACACCTGATGCCCGAAGGGATACATTTAACAGGTTGCGCCCGGCGAACGCGGGGCCAGAAATTTGAATGGAATTAAGCATGGATTACCAGAACGACGATTTACGCATCAGAGAGATCAAAGAGTTACTGCCTCCTGTTGCTTTGCTCGAAAAATTCCCCGCTACCGATAAAGCCGCTGAAACCGTTGCTCAGGCACGTCAGTCAATTCACCGCATTCTGCACGGTCAAGATGATCGTCTGCTGGTGGTGATCGGTCCTTGTTCGATCCACGATACCGAAGCGGCCAAAGAGTATGCTCAACGCCTGCTGACACTGCGTGAAGAACTCAAGGGTGAGCTTGAAGTGGTGATGCGCGTTTATTTTGAAAAACCGCGTACGACTGTGGGTTGGAAAGGGCTGATTAACGATCCTTTCATGGATGGCAGCTTCCAAATCAACGACGGTCTGCGCCTGGCGCGTAAACTGCTGGTGGACATCAATGACACCGGCCTGCCAGCCGCGGGCGAGTTCCTTGATATGATCACCCCACAGTACATGGCTGATTTAATGAGCTGGGGCGCTATTGGTGCACGCACCACCGAATCTCAGGTGCACCGTGAACTCTCTTCCGGTCTCTCTTGCCCGGTTGGGTTCAAAAATGGCACCGATGGCACCATCAAAGTGGCGATCGATGCGATTGGTGCAGCCAGTGCGCCACACTGCTTCCTCTCCGTCACCAAATTTGGCCACTCGGCGATTGTCGAAACCAGTGGTAACGAAGATTGCCATATCATCCTGCGTGGCGGCAAAGAGCCGAACTACAGTGCAGAGCATGTGGCAGAAGTGAAAACCGGTCTGGAAAAAGCGGGCTTGCGTCCGCAGGTGATGATCGATTTCAGCCATGCGAACAGCAGCAAACAGTTCCAGCGTCAGATGGTGGTCGCTGAAGATGTGGCGCAGCAGATTGCTGGTGGTGAGCAGGCGATTACCGGTGTGATGATTGAGAGCCATCTGGTGGAGGGTAACCAGAGTCTCGATAGCGGTAAACCGTTGGTCTACGGCCAGAGTGTCACCGATGCCTGTATTGGCTGGGAAGACACCGAGAAAGCGTTGCGTCAACTGGCGCAGGCAATCAAACAGCGCCGCGGCTAATCGCCTCGCACGCATAAAAAAAAGGCCAGACTCGCGTCTGGCCTTTTTGTTTACAAGCCGAGAATTACTTGGCTTTACCCTGGTTAGCAACGGCCGCCGCTTTCGCTGCGATCTCGTCTGCATCACCCAGGTAGTAACGCTTCAGCGGTTTGAAGTTCTCGTCAAACTCATACACCAATGGCACGCCAGTTGGGATGTTCAGTTCAAGAATTTCGTCTTCGCTCAGGTTATCGAGGTATTTAACCAGTGCGCGTAGTGAGTTACCGTGTGCAGCAATGATCACTTTCTCACCGCTTTTGATGCGCGGCAGAATGTTTTCATTCCAGTAAGGGATCACGCGTTCAATGGTCAGTGCCAGGCTTTCGGTGGTTGGCAGCTGCGCATCAGTCAGTGATGCGTAACGTGGATCGTGGCCAGGGAAACGCTCATCCGCACGGTCCAGTTCTGGTGGGGTGATGGCAAAGCCACGACGCCACTGCTTAACCTGGTCGTCGCCGTATTTAGCGGCGGTTTCGGCTTTATCCAGACCCTGCAGCGCACCGTAGTGACGCTCGTTTAGACGCCAGGTTTTCTCAACCGGCAGCCAAGCCTGATCCAGCTCATCCAGCACGTTCCACAGGGTGTGGATGGCACGTTTCAGCACGGAGGTGTAAGCGAAATCAAACACGAAACCTTCTTTCTTCAGCAGCTGACCGGCTGCTTTGGCTTCAGTGCGACCTTTGTCAGACAAATCGACGTCATACCATCCGGTGAAGCGGTTTTCCTGGTTCCACTGGCTTTCGCCGTGTCGCACCAGAACCAGCTTAGTTACGGCCATAGCTTAACTCCTTAATGCTTGATGTAGATAGTTATCGAAACCGGCTGCGGCCACCTGACTCTGTGGCTCACTAATAGCGCCATACCATAGCGGAAAACATCGCACTGCGTAAGTCTGTCGCTAACGCAGTGCGCGTTTTTCATCCGCTGGCTCAGTGTGCCGTGAAGCGATAACGCGTCTCGGACTGCCAGCGGTCGCCGGGTTGCAGCCAGCAATCCGGCTGTGGCCACTCGGTATGGTTGGGCGAATCCGGTAAAAATTCACTCTCCAACGCGATGCCCTGGAAAGCAGTATAGCTGCCCTGTTCACGGGCGCGCGTTCCTTCCAGATAGTTGCCGGAATAGAACTGCAGCGCCGGTGCGGCGGTAAACACAGTCAATGACAGCATGCCATCTTCCGACCACAGTTGGGCGGCAGGTTGGCTGCTGTCGCCTGCGGTATTCAGCAGGAAGGCATGGTCATAGCCTTTCACCGCTTTTTGATCGTCATCGGCGAGGAAGTCATCCATCACGCGCTTCGGTTGGTTAAAATCGAAGCTGGTGCCCGCCACCGCTTTCAGTGGCGCGTTAGGGATACCTTCACTGTCGACCGGTAAGTAACGATCCGCGTGCAGTTGTAAGCGATGCTGGCGCGCATCGCCATGATGCGCATCAAGGTTAAAGTAAGCATGGTTGGTGAGATTGACCGGGCAGGCTTTGTCCGTTTCCGCCTGATAGCGAATCGACAGGCCGTTATCCTCATCAAGACGATAAACCACGTCGGCAATCAGATTACCCGGGAAGCCCTGATCGCCATCGGGTGAGTCGAGGCGATAATGCACTTCGGTTTCGCTCTGGCTGACGATCTGCCAGCGGCGTTTATCGAAGCCTTCCGGCCCGCCGTGCAGCTGATGTGAGCCCTGATTGGCGGCCAGCAGCAGATTCAGCGGCTTGAGCTCAGCCGACGCAATACGGTTCGCGTAGCGGCCGATGGTCGCGCCGAGATAGGCATCCTGATGCAGATAATCCGACGGTGTCGCGCAGCCTAGCAGTGCTTCACGCACGCTGTGATCCTGCATGGGGACGCGTGCAGACAACCAGGTCGCGCCCCAATCCATAAAGGTGGCGACCATGCCATTGCGATTACGCAACACGGTGATGCGCCACGGTTGACCGTCTGGCGCATGGGAATTGACGTCAGTTACCATTGGCCCGCTCCTGCTGACGCTTTGCACACGTAGAAGGTCTCTTTAATGCCGGTCTGCGCTTCGTATTTCTCGGCCACTGCGGCTTTCACCTGATCAACCAGATCGGTTGGCATCAGCGCCACGATGCAGCCGCCAAAACCACCACCGGTCATACGCACGCCACCACGCGGGCCAACTTCGGCTTTTACAATCTCAACCAACTGATCGATCGGCGGTACGGTGATTTCGAAATCATCACGCATCGAAGCATGGGATTCAGCCATCAGTTCGCCCATACGTTTCAGATCGCCGCTGCTCAGGGCATCGGCCGCTTCCAGCGTACGGGCATTCTCGGTAATGACGTGGCGTACACGTTTCGCCACTAAAGCATCGAGTTGTGATTCAGAGGCCTGGAACTCGGACAGCGTCACGTCACGCAGCGCGGGTTTGTTGAAGAAGCGCGCACCGGTTTCACACTGCTCACGGCGGGTGTTGTATTCACTGCCCACCAGGCTACGACGGAAGTTAGAATTGATAATCACCACAGCGACATCTTCAGGCATGGAGACCGCGCGCGTACCGAGGGTACGGCAATCCAGCAGCATGGCGTGATCGGGCTGGCCGAGCGCGGAGATCAGCTGATCCATAATGCCGCAGTTGCAGCCCACGAACTGGTTCTCCGCTTCCTGGCCGTTCACCGCAATGGCCGCGCCGTCGAGTTTCAACTGATACAGCTGCTGGAATACTGTGCCCACAGCCACTTCCAGCGATGCCGATGAACTGAGACCTGCACCCTGAGGGACGTTACCGCTGATCACCAGGTCGGCACCCCCGAAGTTGGCATCGCGCTTCTGCAAATGTTTCACCACACCACGCACATAATTGGCCCACATCGGTTCTTTCAGCGGCTCAATCGGCGCGTCCAGCGAGAAACTGTCTTGCTGGTTGTCGTAATCAACCGCGACGACGCGCACCTGACGATCGTCGCGTTTGGCGCAGGCAATCACGGTTTGATAGTCGATGGCACACGGCAGCACAAAGCCGTCGTTGTAGTCGGTGTGTTCACCGATCAGGTTCACACGACCTGGCGCCTGGATACTGTGCGTCGGCTGATAGCCAAAAGTGTCAGCGAAAACCTGTTGAGTGATGGATTTTAATGACATTTATTGCGCCTCGCGGAAATGGATATCGCTGACAGAACGCAGACGTTCTGCTGCCTGTTCCGCCGTTAAATCACGTTGGGTTTCGGCCAGCATTTCGTAGCCAACCATAAATTTGCGTACCGTGGCTGAACGTAACAGCGGCGGATAGAAGTGAGCATGCAACTGCCAGTGGTCGTTGGCTTCACCGTTAAACGGCGCGCCGTGCCAGCCCATGGAGTAGGGGAATGAGCACTGGAACAGGTTGTCGTAACGACTGGTGAGCTGCTTCAGCGCCAGCGCGAGATCGCTGCGCTGGGCCGACGTTAAATCGGTGATGCGTTTCACGTGGGCTTTTGGCAACAGCAGGGTTTCAAACGGCCAAGCCGCCCACCAAGGCACCACGGCCAGCCAGTGTTCGGTCTCCACCACCGTGCGGCTGCCGTCTTTCAACTCACGCGCGACGTAATCCACTAACAGCGGTGAACCTTTTTCATCAAAGTAGCGGCGCTGATTATCATCTTCTTTTTGCGCTTCGTTGGGCAGGAAACTATTGGCCCAAATCTGACCGTGCGGATGAGGATTTGAACAGCCCATCGCCGCGCCCTTGTTCTCAAACACTTGTACCCAAGGGTAGTGTTGACCGAGATCGGCGGTTTGTTCCTGCCAGGTGCGCACGATATCTTCCAGGCCACTCAACGGTAACTCGGGCAGCGTTTTGCTGTGATCGGGCGAAAAGCAGATCACTCGGCTGGTGCCACGCGCGCTTTCACAACGCATCAGAATGTCTTCGCTTTCCGGCGCGTTGGGCGTATCGGTCATCAGCGCGGCAAAGTCGTTGGTGAAGACATAGGTAGTTTTGTAATCGGGGTTTTTATCACCGGTGATACGCGTGTTGCCTGCGCACAGGAAACAGTCGGGATCGTGCGCAGGTAGTTGCTCCAGCGCAGGAGTTTCCTGCGCCCCTTGCCATGGGCGCTTGGCACGATGCGGTGAGACCAGCACCCATTGATCGATCAATGGGTTATAACGGCGATGCGGATGATCAACCGGGTTAAATTTTTCCATAACGAGTCCTGGTAAACGGCAAACGGATCAAAATCACTGCGATCAAAGTAGCACAAAGGCCCGCATGAAAGCGTGATCCAGTCTGGATAAATGGTATCGTTTACACAAGGTGACGATTCTCATTTTGTGGGGTTATAGCGCGCGTTTGCTGAAATACCAGGCGGGTAAATGGTAGCGGTTACATAAGATGACATCAAAGGTGCGCATTAATGCGCACCCTACGAAAACCGCGCACGATCGACATAGGGTTGCCATTTATGGCGACCACGAATGCGCAACCTACGAAAACCGCGCACGATCGACGTAGGGTTTCCATTTATGGCGACCAGGTTAACGCAAATCATCCTGCTGATAACCATACCCCTTATCCTGCTTCACAAAGCTCAGACGATGGGTAATGCACTGCGGCGCATCTTCGGCGTGATGCGAAACAAACAGCAACTGGGTGCGGCCTTCACCAATCAACACGTCGACAAAACGACGCACCAGCTGGCGGTTAATCGGATCAAGCCCCTGCAGCGGTTCATCCAGAATCAGCAACGTTGGATGTTTCACCAGCGCACGCGCAATCAACACCAAACGCTGCTGGCCCCAGGAGAGACTGTGGAACGGCGCATCGGCCAGATGATTGTCCATGCCCAGCAGCGCCAGCCACTGTCGCGCCAGCGCTTTCTGGCGGTCAGAAACCGCCTGGTACAAACCGATCGAATCAAAGAACCCGGAAAGCACCACTGTGCGCACATTGCAGCTCACACGATAGTCGAGATGCAGACTGCTGCTGACGTAACCGATGTGCTGCTTAATATCCCAGATGGTTTCGCCACTGCCGCGACGAATGCCGAACAGCGTCAAATCATTGCTGTAGCCTTGTGGATGATCGCCGGTCACCAGGCTGAGCAGGGTGGATTTACCGGCACCGTTCGGGCCGACAATCTGCCAGTGCTCGCCAGGATTAACCTGCCAGCTCAGCCCATCAATCACTGCCACGTCGTTGTAGGAGACCACGCCATTGCGCAGGATCACGCGCGGCGCATCATCGGCCAGATGCGGCAACTGATCCGGCTCATCGGGCTCTGGCAGCGCCATCCCTTCCAGCTTCTCGCTGTGCGCCAGCTGTGCCACCAGGGCTTCGGCCAGAATCGCCTGGCGTGCGCCGACGTGGGTCAGAGTGCACTCTGCCAGCACGCCAACCTGCTGGACAAAGTCGGGAATATCATCAAAGCGATTAAGCACCAGCACCACGGAGTAGCCATGCTGATGTAAGTCGCTCAGCGTTGCTGCGAGGCTGGCGCGTGAGGCTACATCCAGCCCATCAAAGGGTTCATCAAGAATTAATAAATCCGGCTGCGCCATTAGCGCCTGACACAGCAATGTCTTGCGCGTCTCCCCGGTAGAGAGGTATTTGAAGCGACGTTCGAGCAGATAAGTGATGCCAAACTGCTGCGCCAGCGCCTGACAACGCGCCTCGTCTTTTACTTCATCCTGAATAATTTGTGCTGCAGTGCGACCGGTATCGTCTTCACCTTCACTCAGTAGATCGGTGTTGTTGCGTTCCCATTCATCGCTGACCAGCTTTTGCAGTTGCTCCAGCGACAGGCGGGTACGGCGCTGGAAATCCTGGGTAATGTGCCCTTTACCCGGCGTCAGTTCGCCAGAGAGCGCCCGTGCCAGCGACGATTTTCCGCTGCCGTTGGCGCCAACAAAGGCCCAGCTTTCGCCGCTGTTCAGGGTGAGATCGTTAAGTGACAGTGCTCGCGTGTCGCTAAGGTGAAATATGCCTTGCGAAATTTGCAATGAAGCCATGATTCATTCCGTTTTATGCATCGTGTTACTCAGTTGTAGCGAGCAAGGCGGACGAAGTCAAATCATGGCCTGGATTTCAGAGCAGTGTGGCGATGATGGCATGTTCAGCGTTAAAACTGGCGGTCACCGGCTCGCCCGGTTGGAGATTCTGCTGCTGCACTTGTGCATTATTAAGGGTGGCGCACAAGGTCTCACCGCTTGGCAGCGCCATTAACACTTCGCTCACCTGATCGCCGGGTTCGATAGCGCTGATGGTCACCTGCAGCTGATTATCACTCTTCACGGCATCGCGGCTCACCTGAATCCACGGTGCTTTAATCAGCACTAATACCTCTTTACCGCTATCAAGTTGCAAACGTTCAGCGCTGCGTTCGGTAATGGCGACCTGCAGTCGGGTCACGCCGTCGGCTAACTGGACGTCGATATGCTGCTGGACCTGCTGATGGTCGCGCGCCAACACGGTGCCAAAAAGTTGGTTACGGGCACTGGTCTGCAGCGAGAAACGGGCAATGGCCGCCAACAGGCTATCGAGCGGCAAGTTGTCATTTTGCAAGGCATCAAAGGCTTTCTGCTGGATTTGCTCCATCAACTGAAACAGCTGAATCAGGCGTTCGCCGTAACGGGTTAACTGCGCGCCACCGCCGCCTTTGCCTCCTGTGGCCCGGTCGACTAAAGTTTGATCAGCCATCTGATTCATATCGTTGATGGCGTCCCAGGCGCTTTTGTAGCTGATGCCAGCCAGTTTTGCCCCCTGGCTGATGGAGCCCGTTTCCTGCACGCGTTTCAGCAGTTCGATGCGGCGCGGATCGGCAAACAGCTTTTGCTGAAGACGAATATTGAGAGAAAGTTCTGCCTGCATGTCAGCTCCTTGGGTTAGTCCGACAAGTGTAAGGCCAAAAGTAAAAGCACGAAAAGGGCAGTGCGTTTTTTTCCCTAACCGTTACAATCACTTTTTTATTTTCTGCGTGAGGTTTCCATGCTGGAACTGCTTAAAAGCCTGGCTGTGGCTGTCATCATGGTGCCAATTGTGATGGCCATTATGCTCGGTCTGATTTACGGCTTGGGTGAAGTTTTCAACGTCATCTCAAAATTTGGCCGCCGCGACGATCGTCCTGCCAACAGCTCACATCATTGATTTCTAAACGCCCGCTTTTCGCGGGCGTTTTGTCCTTAACTTCTGTCAAAATCCGCCGATATATATCCATGACAGCATTTGTCCTCGCGTTGTATTATCAAATATATAACGTAACAAGGAGTAAACAATGCTGAAAATTAATTACCGCTGGACGGCTGCAACTGTTTTGGGTGTTTCCATGGCGAGCCACGCCGTGGCGGCAGAGAAGATCACCGTGTTTGCCGCGGCATCACTGACCAATGCGTTGCAGGAAATCGCCACGCAGTATCAGAAGAAAACCGGTGTCGAAGTGGTGTCTTCCTTTGCCTCTTCATCTACCTTAGCGCGTCAGATTGATCAGGGCGCACCGGCCGATCTGTTTATCTCTGCTGACCAGCAGTGGATGGATGATGTGGTGGCGAAAAAGAGTGTAGTTGATAGCACGCGCTACACCTTGCTGGGCAACGATTTAGTGTTGGTGGCGCCGAAGAGTGACAGTGCGAAAGCGGTGACTATCAATGCGCAAACCGACTGGAAAAGCCTGTTAAAAGGTGAACGTCTGGCGGTAGGCGATCCAGATCATGTGCCAGCAGGCATTTACGCGAAAGAAGCGCTGCAAAAACTGGGCGCGTGGGAAACGTTATCGCCGCAGCTGGCCCCGGCCAACAACGTCCGTGCCGCGCTGGCGCTGGTGGAACGTAACGAATCGCCTTATGGCATTGTGTACGGTTCCGATGCCGTGGCCAGTGACAAAGTGCAGGTGGTCGGGCGCTTCCCTGAAGACAGCCACAAGCCAGTGGAATACCCAGTGGCGATAGTGAAAGAACATCAGAACGCAACGGTTGAAGCCTTCTACAAGTATTTGCAGGGGCCGGATGCCGCTGCCGTGTTTAAACAGTATGGATTTACGCCGAAGAAATGATACTTAGCGATCCCGAATGGCAGGCGGTGTTTCTCAGCCTAAAAGTCTCTTGTGTTGCAGTGCTGGTCAGCCTGCCGTTTGGCATCATGATGGCCTGGATTCTGGCGCGTTGCCGGTTTCCAGGCAAAACCCTGTTGGATAGCGTGATCCATTTGCCGCTGGTGTTACCGCCAGTGGTGGTGGGGTATCTACTGTTGATTGCCCTTGGCCGCCGTGGATTTATTGGCGAATGGCTGTATGACTGGTTTGGCTTTACCTTTGCCTTTAGCTGGCGTGGTGCGGTGCTGGCTTCTGCGGTAATGGCTTTTCCGTTGATGGTGCGCGCGATACGTCTGGCGCTGGAAGCGGTCGATACCAAACTGGAGCAAGCCGCACGCACGCTGGGTGCGGGACGCTGGCGTGTATTTTTCACCATTACCCTTCCGCTCACCTTGCCGGGCATCATTGTCGGTACGGTGTTGGCCTTTGCCCGTTCACTGGGTGAGTTCGGCGCAACCATTACTTTCGTCTCCAACATTCCTGGTGAGACGCGCACTATTCCGTCCGCGATGTTTACGCTGATTGAAACGCCCGGCGCGGAAGGCACTGCAGCACGGTTGTGTGCGGTGGCGATTGCACTGGCATTGCTCTCGCTGGTGGCTTCTGAGCTGCTGGCGCGCTGGGGCCGCAAGCGGTTAGGGGCGGCCTGATGCTGAATCTGAATATTTCCCAACAGCTGGGCGATCACCTGCTTGACGTCAATGTGCAGATCTCCGGCAGTGGCATTACCGCTATTTTTGGTGTGTCGGGAGCGGGAAAAACCTCACTGATCAATGCGATTGGTGGCTTGACGCAACCGCAGAACGGACAAATTCAGCTCAACGACCGCCTGCTGTTTGATGCGGCGACGCGCGTAAATCTGCCGCCTGAAAAACGCCGCATCGGCTATGTCTTCCAGGATGCACGTTTGTTCCCGCACTATCGTGTGAAGGGCAACTTGCAATATGGCATGGCGGCCAGCATGAAGCCGCAGTTTAACAGCCTGGTGACGTTACTCGGGCTGGAACCGCTGCTCAATCGCTTTCCTGCATCTCTTTCAGGCGGTGAAAAGCAGCGTGTAGCGATTGGCCGCGCATTGCTCACCGAGCCGGACATCTTGTTGATGGACGAGCCGCTGGCCTCACTGGACTTGATCCGTAAGCGTGAACTGATGCCGTACCTGCAAAAGCTGGCGAAGCAGGTGGATATTCCGATCCTGTACGTTTCGCACAGCCTGGATGAGATCCTGCAACTGGCCGACAACGTACTGGTGCTGGACGGTGGTAAGGTAAAAGCCTTTGGCGCACTGGAGAAGGTGTGGAGTAGCGCGGCAATGCGCCCGTGGCTCCCGATTGCCGATCGCACCAGCGTGCTGCGCGTGCAGGTGCTGGAGCAACATCCCGATTACCCGATGACGGCTTTATCACTGGGCGACCAACACATTTGGGTCAGCCGGGTGAATCAGCCATTGAAAACAGCACTGCGTATTCGTATCGCCTCGGCAGACGTGTCCCTGGCACTGCAGCCGCCGCAAAACACCTCAGTGCGCAACATCTTGCCTGCCCAAGTGGTCGAGTTGTTGGAGATTGATGATCAGGTCGAAGTGAAATTGCGTATTGGCATCAGTGAGCTGTGGGCGCGAATTTCGCCATGGGCAAGGGATGAGCTGGGCATTCGTCCGGATCAGTGGCTGTATGCGCAGATTAAGAGTGTGTCGATTACGACCTAGCGACACATTTGTAGGGTGCGCATTTATGCGCACCTTTGATTTCAGAAGGTTACAGAACTTCCTGGTAAATCACTTCGGCAATACCCGCTTCCAGGTTGGTGCCAATCACTTTTTTGGCGCGCGCTTTGATCGCGTCGTCAGCATTGCCCATCGCCACGCCCAAACCAACCTGCTCAAGCATGCTGAGATCGTTGTAGTTATCGCCAAACGCCAGCACGTCTTTCATGCTCAAGCCCTGACTCTCAACCCACTGCGCCAGACGCTTGCCTTTGCTGTTGCCCGCTTGCGCGATATCCACCTGATCGTGCCATGACCATTCGCAGGCCAGCCCCAGCTCAGCTTCGGTGCGCTCTGCAAACTGCTGTAATGCTCGGGTATCAGGGTGGGAAAGGGCAAACTTCCAGATGGCATGCGCATCCTGAGCCGCTTGCGCCAGGCTTGGCACCTGCAGGAACAGCGGACGTTGCGCTTCCGGCAGCGATTGTGCCCAGTTTAAGGTACGCGTGACGTGGCCGGTTGGCTCCTGATACAGCATGGCGTCATCCACATACAGCAGGCCGTGAATGTTTTCCTCATCGAGCATCTCGATAACGCGTGTCGCCTGGCTTTTCTCCAGGGGATCGGAAGCGAGCACCTTCTTCGCTGCATAATCGTACAAGTAGGTGCCGTTGCAGCAGATTGCGGGTGTATCCAGCTGCAGTGCCTGATAAAAAGGGTGGATAGCGCAGTGGTGGCGACCGGTGACGATCAGCACTTTGACACCCGCCTGTTGTGCGCGGGCCAGCGCTTCAATCGATTCTGGCAGAATGGTTTTATTCGGGGTCAGCAGGGTGCCGTCAAGGTCAAGGGCGATTACGCGGTAGCTCATTACTCTTTCCGTCCGGGAGTTAGCAAAGCGTTTAGTCTACACCCGGCAGCGGCCCTGAGACAAAAAACAGGGCACAAATGAATCCAGCGCGGCAAAATGAAACGCGCTACAGTTATCCCTTTCATCAGGCAGCGAATAAGGAAAACGCATGAAACAAGTCGTGTATACCGCCAGTCCCGAGAGCCAGCAGATCCATGCCTGGCAGTTACAGGAAGATGGCGCACTGACGTTATTGCAGGTCACGGATGTGGCCGGTCAGGTGCAGCCGATGGTGGTGAGCCCGAAGAAAGATTTCCTCTATGTTGGGGTTCGTCCGAATTTTCGCGTGCTGGCGTACCGCATTGCGGCCGATGGTTCGCTGAGCCTGGCCGGTGAAGCGCCGTTGCCGGGCAGCCCGACGCATATCTCCACCGATCGTCAGGGCAACTACCTGTTCTGCGGTTCTTACAACGATGCCTGCGTCAGCATCAGCCCGATTGGCAGCGATGGCATACCGCAGGCACCGAGCCAGGTGATTGGCGACATGGACGGCTGTCACTCGGCGAATATCGACCTCAGCAACCAAACGCTGTTTGTGCCGGCGCTGAAGCAGGATCGCATCTGCCTGTTCCAGTTGAATGCGGACGGCACGCTGGCACCGCGCGAGCAAACACAAGTCACCACGGTTGAAGGTGCAGGCCCACGGCATATGGCGTTCCATCCGAATGGCGCATACGGCTACGTGGTGAATGAACTCGACAGCACCGTGGATGTCTGGGCACTGAGCAACGTGCACGGCCAGGTAGAGCGCGTGCAAAGCTTGGATATGATGCCGAAAGATTTCAGCGATACGCGCTGGGCGGCAGATATCCACATCACGCCAGATGGCCGTTTCCTGTACGCCTGCGACCGTACCAGCAGCACCATCACGGCGTTTAGCATCAGCGAAGATGGTTCGGTGTTGGCGATCGAAGGCTACCAGCCAACAGAGACACAGCCGCGCGGTTTCAACATCGATAACAGTGGTCAGTATCTGGTGGCGGCGGGGCAGAAATCACATCATATCGAAGTCTATAAGATTGCGGAGCGCGGTCTGCTGCAACCGCTGGCGCGTTACGCCGTGGGACAAGGCCCAATGTGGGTGGTGATTCACGCGTTGGATTGAGGTATTTAACGTAGGGTCGCCATTTATGGCGACCCGCTATCAAGGTGCGCATCAATGCGCACCCGACGATAAATTAAGCGTATTTCACCGTGATGGATGCGCTTGCCAGTGCATGGAAGTGCACATTAAAGCCCACCATGGCGCCACTCGCGCCGGCATCTACGTCAATTTTATCGGTATCCATCGCGTGTACGGTAAAGACATAGCGATGCGATTCACCCTGCGGAGGCGCTGCGCCGCCGTAACCGGTTTGACCAAAATCGGTGCGCGTCTGAATCGCGCTTGCTGGCAATCCGGCGACGCCTGAACCGGCACCTTGCGGCAGTTCCGTCACGTCAGCAGGCAGGTTCGCGACCACCCAGTGCCACCAACCTGAACCCGTTGGTGCATCAGGATCGTAACAGGTCACCACAAAACTTTTCGTCCCCTCAGGGGCATCTTCCCAAGCCAGATGAGGTGACAGATTATCCCCTGTGTATCCCATCCCGTTGAAAACGTGTCGCTCTGGCATCTTATCGCCATCATTAAAATCCTGGCTAAATACGCGCATGACCTCTCCTTTTTTTCCATTTGTGCAGTGCCGTCCATCATGGTGGAAAATCTGCTGCACTTCCAGTCTCCTCACCCTTGGAAATGCGCCTCAACATCCAGCGCCGCACGCACTGCCTGGGTTAGTTGTGAGAGTTCCGCGGCAGAAATCAGATAAGGTGGCATCAGGTAGATCAACTTGCCAAACGGCCGGATCCACACGCCACGTTCAACAAAGAACTGCTGCAGTGCCGCCATATTCACCGCTGAATGGGTTTCAATCACGCCAATCGCCCCCAGCACGCGGGCATCGGCCACGGCGTGATGCTGGCTGAGTGGCAGCAGGTCACGCTGCAACTGTTGTTCAATTGCCGCCACTTGCGCAGGCCAGTGCCCCTCATTGATCATCGTCAGGCTCTCTACCGCCACCGCACAGGCTAGTGGATTGCCCATAAAGGTGGGGCCATGCATAAAGCAGCCTGCGGCACTGCGGCTGATGGTGTCGGCCACTTCGCGGGTAGTGAGCGTGGCGGAAAGCGTCATGGTGCCGCCGGTCAACGCTTTACCCAGGCAGAGAATATCGGGTGCGATCCCGGCATGCTCGCAGGCAAACAGTTTACCGCTGCGACCAAATCCGGTGGCGATCTCGTCGGCAATCAGCAGGATGCCGTAGCGATCGCACAGCTCGCGCACCTGCTGCAAATAGTGCGGATGGTAGAAGCGCATCCCGCCTGCACCCTGCACGATGGGTTCAAGGATCACCGCCGCAATCTCGCGATGATGCCTCTCCGCTAACTGAGCGAAATCGGCAAAGTCAGACGCGTCCCACTCCGCATCGAAGCCGCACTGCGGTGCAGCGGCGAACAGGTGTTCCGGCAGATAACCCCGCCACAAGCTGTGCATGGAGTTTTCCGGATCGCACACCGACATGGCGGCAAAGGTGTCACCGTGATAGCCACGCTTCAGCGTGAGGAATTTTTGCCGTGTTTCACCGCGTCCCAGCCAATACTGCAACGCCATTTTCATCGAGACTTCGACGGCGATCGACCCGGAATCGGCGAGGAACACGCACTCCAGTGCTTCAGGTGTCATGGCGATCAGCTGGCGGCTCAGTTCCACGGCGGCTGGATGGGTAATGCCGCCAAACATCACATGCGACATCTGCGCCATTTGCTGCTGTAAAGCCTGATTGAGGCGAGGATGGTTATAGCCATGAATCGCTGCCCACCACGACGACATCCCGTCGACCAGTTCGCGTCCATCAGCCAGCTGTAGCTGACAACCGTGCGCGGCGACTACCGGATAACAGGGCAGCGGATCGCGCATCGAGGTGTACGGATGCCAGATATGCTGGCGGTCAAAGTTAAGGTCGTCCTGAGTGAACATCTGTCTTGTAAACCATTTTGAAAAGATTTAGTTTACGAGTATAACCACGTTAATCGTCGGGATGAACCCCTTTTTTCTGGAGTAAGCAATGGCAAACCGCTGGACACTGACACAAGCTCAGGCACTGTTCGATAAACCTTTCCTTGAGCTGATGTTCGAAGCGCAGCAAGTTCACCGTCAGCATTTTGATCCGCGCCAGGTGCAGGTCAGTACACTGCTGTCGATCAAAACCGGTGCCTGTCCGGAAGACTGTAAATACTGCCCGCAGAGTGCGCGCTATAAAACCGGGCTGGAGTCCGAGCGTCTGATGGAAGTGGAAGCGGTGCTGGAATCGGCGCGTAAAGCCAAAGCGGCGGGATCAAGCCGTTTCTGTATGGGCGCTGCATGGAAAAACCCTCACGAGCGCGACATGCCGTACCTGGAGCAGATGGTGCAAGGCGTGAAAGCCATGGGCATGGAAACCTGCATGACGCTGGGCACGCTGGACAACACCCAGGCTGAGCGCCTGGCCAGTGCGGGTCTCGATTTCTACAACCACAACCTCGACACCTCGCCAGAGTTTTACGGCAGCATCATCACCACGCGCAGCTATCAGGAGCGTCTGGATACGCTGGATAAAGTACGCGGCGCAGGCATTAAAGTGTGCTCGGGCGGTATTGTCGGCCTGGGCGAAACGGTGAAAGACCGCGCGGGCTTGCTGGTTCAATTGGCGAATCTACCGACGCCGCCAGAGAGTGTGCCAATCAACATGCTGGTCAAGGTCAAAGGCACGCCGCTGGCGGATAACGATGACGTTGAACCTTTTGATTTTATCCGCACCATCGCGGTGGCACGTATCATGATGCCATCGTCTCACGTCCGTCTTTCCGCTGGTCGTGAGCAGATGAGCGAGCAAACTCAGGCGATGTGCTTTATGGCCGGTGCTAACTCCATCTTCTACGGTTGCAAATTGCTAACCACGCCGAACCCGGAAGAAGATAAAGATCTGATCCTGTTCCGCAAACTCGGCCTCAATCCAGAACACACCGCCACCACTGCAGGTGACAATGAGCAGCAATATCAGCTGAGTGAACAGTTGGTGCACGCAGATACCGAACAGTTCTACAACGCGGCAGTGTAATGAGCTGGTCAGAACGCATCGAACAGGCGTTGACCGCACGACGTGAAGCCGATGGCTGGCGCGTGCGGCGGCGTGTTGAACACAACAGCGTCCGTGAAATCACGCTGGAGGGGCAGCGTTACTGCCACTTCTCCAGCAACGATTATCTCGGCCTGAGCCAGCATCCAGCGGTGATTGCGGCCTGGCAGCAGGGTGCGGCGCAAGCGGGTGCTGGCGCGGGCGCTTCCGGCCACGTCACGGGCTATAGCCAATACCATGCGCAGCTGGAAGAGCAGTTGGCGGACTGGTTGGGTTACAAACGCGCCTTGCTGTTTATCTCCGGCTTTGCCGCCAATCAGGCGGTGATCCATCTGCTGGCAGAAAAGCAGGATCGTATTCTCGCCGATAAGCTGGCACACGCATCGCTGCTGGATGCGGCCAGTCACAGCCCAGCTACCCTGAGACGCTTTGCCCATAATCAGCCCGAGAGCCTGGCTAAACTGCTGGCAACGCCGTCGGACGGCGGCACGCTGGTGGTGACCGAAGGCATTTTTAGCATGGATGGCGACAGCGCACCGCTGGCCGCTATCGCGCAGGAGACGCAGCGTGGCAACGGCTGGTTGCTGGTGGATGATGCACACGGCATTGGCGTGTGCGGCGAGCAGGGCCGAGGAAGTTGCTGGCAGCAGGGCGTGAAACCCGAACTGTTGATTGTCACCTTTGGCAAAGGCTTTGGCGTCAGCGGGGCGGCACTGTTGTGCGATGAAGCCACGGCGGATTACGTCGAGCAGTTTTCGCGCCATTTGATCTACTCCACCGCGATGCCACCGGCACAATGTTGTGCGCTGCTGGCCGCGTTGCAGCAAATCCAACAGGGCGATGCGTTGCGTGAACGGCTAAACAGCCATATCGCTCGTTTCCGTGCGGGTGCCGCCGGTCTTCCATGGCAGTTGATGCCGTCAAACAGTGCGATTCAGCCACTGATTGTGGGCGAAAACAGTGCGGCGCTGGCACTGTCACAGCGTCTGGCGGCTGCCGGATGCTGGGTGAGCGCGATTCGACCGCCAACGGTGCCGCCGGGCACGGCACGGTTACGCATCACCCTCACGGCCGCACACCACACCGCAGACATCGACCGTCTGCTGGAGGCGCTATATGACGCTGCAGGTTAACAAGCAGGCGGTGGCGCAGGCCTTTGGTCGCGCGGCGCAGCATTATGAACAACATGCCGAGTTGCAGCGGCAGAGTGGTGATGCCCTATTGGCGCTGGCACCGGCGGGTTTTGGCCCGCACCTGCTGGACGCGGGGTGTGGCACCGGCTGGTACAGCCGCTACTGGCGCGATCGTGGGCGCACACTCACCGCGCTCGATCTCTCTGCCAGCATGCTGGATGCTGCTCGTACCCAGCACTCTGCACAGCATTACGTGCAAGGGGATATTGATGAATTGCCGCTGCCGGATAACAGCGTTGATGGCGTGTGGAGCAATCTGGCGGTGCAGTGGAGCAGCGATCTGCGCCTTGCACTACAGCAGTTCCTGCGCGTCACACGTCCCGGCGGCGCGGTGCTATTTTCGACCCTGCTTGATGGCTCGCTGCATGAAGTGCATCAGGCGTGGGCACAACTTGATGGCCGTATCCACGCCAATCGCTTTCTCAGCGAAGCGCAATTGACCTCAGCCTGCGCAGGTTTGCCGCTGCACGGTCAGCAGCAGATGATCACGCTGCACTTCCCCACTGCGCTGAGTGCGATGCGCTCGTTGAAAGGCATTGGTGCCACCCATCTGCATGAGGGGCGCGGCACAGGTGTGCTCACGCGTAAGCAACTGGCACAGCTTGAGCAGGTCTGGCCGCAAGATGAGCGCGGCTATCGCCTCAGTTATCACTTGATGTATGGAGTTTTAAGTAAATGACACGCTGGTTTATTACCGGAACGGACACCGAAGTCGGCAAAACGGTGGCCAGTGGCGCACTGTTGCAGGCGGCGAGCGCTGCAGGTTTACGTACCGCAGGCTACAAGCCGGTGGCATCGGGATGTGACATCACGCCAGCAGGGATCCGCAACAGCGATGCCCTGGCGCTCCAGCGCTACAGCAGCCTGGCACTCAGCTACGAGCAGGTGAACCCGATGGCATTTGTGGAACCGACCTCACCGCACATTGTCAGTGCGGAAGAGGGCAGGCCGATTGAGTTTGCTGCGTTGTCCGCAGGGCTGCGTGCGCTGGAGCAGCAGGCTGAATGGGTGCTGGTGGAGGGTGCTGGCGGTTGGTTTACCCCCTTATCGGCGACGCAAACCTATGCTGATTGGGTTGAGGCGGAGCAACTGCCGGTCATCCTGGTGGTGGGAGTGAAACTGGGCTGTATTAACCATGCGATGTTAACAGCAGAAGCGGTTAAGGCGCGTGGGCTGCGTCTGGCGGGATGGATTGCCAACGATATTCAGCCGCCCGGTAAACGTCATGCGGAGTACATCGCCACACTGCGTCAGCGTATTGATGCGCCGTTGCTGGGTGAGATTCCATATCTGGACAGCGAAACGCAGCAGGCCGAGTGCGGGCAGTATTTGACCCTGCCACTGTAAAGATATCCTTTCCAGGTGCGCATAAATGCGCACCCTACAACAATTTATCATTCGCCTGTAGGGGCGCCATTAATGGCGACCACACTAATCGGCGACCGCTATGTCGACGTTAACCACTTGCTGACAGTGATATCGTCCAGCTGTGCCACGCGGCCTTGTGCCACATTACGGCCCCGATGCAGCAGCAGGAAATAATCTGCTACCCGGCGGATAAACGACACGTGCTGTTCCAGCAATAACACCGTTAAACCATATTCGCGATTAAGGCGGCGGATCAGGTTGCCCATTTCCTCTTCCAGCCAGGGTGACATACCTTCAGTCGGCTCATCCAGAATCAGCAGCTTCGGCTGCAACACCAGCGCACGTGCCAGCGCAAGGTGCTGCTGCTGGTCCATCGGTAATTCACCGCTGCGCTGATGGCGTAATGAATAGAGTGCAGGAAACAGATCAAACACCATTTCCGGAATGGCTCGGCTGCGGTCATCCTGCGCGGCCATCAACGCAATCATCAGGTTATCTTCCACACTCATCTGCGAGAAAATATGGCGCCCCTGCGGCACATAGCCAATACCCATGCGTGCGCGCTGCTCGGCAGGTTGCAGCAGAAGATCTTCAGGCGGCGAGCCATCTTCCTGCCAGGTCATTGAGCCGCTATTGATTGGTAAGCGACCCATGATGCAGTTCACTAGCGTGGTTTTACCCATTCCGGGACTGCCCAGCACACCCGTACAGGTGCCAGGGGGCAGATCGAGATCGACATCCCACAGAATATGGTTGTGACCGTAAAACTGATTCACCGAACGTAAACTCAGCATCTGACATACTCCTTCCAGATTATTTGCCTGAATGCTCCCGCTCTGTGTCGTCTGGCATACAGTCGTGCACGATTGATAGTGGACACTGCTGTTACAGGTCTGCGCAGCAGACCCTATGGACTCGTCACTCCATAGTGATATACCTGCAATTCCCAGGCCAGATTAGTGCGACGGGGGCATCTTCATCAGAATCGAGGTAAAACAGCCCTTAAAAGATGAGAGATGCTTAATAATTCCACTCAGTAATAACCTGGCTGCACTTTGAGAGTGCTGAATGCTTAACGTTTCTGGTGCATCTGTTCGTTCATAAGGCAATGACTGAAGAAATGAATGGTCTTAACGCACGGTTTTTACGACAAGAAGGCTTGCTTAAGCTGCAAAAAGAATAGTTAAAGCGGTCTGAGGTGGGGGGAAAATAATCGCAAAAAAAAATATTTCGCACGCCTGGACAAGCCTGGGGAAAATTATACACAGCCGATGGGTTCAGGGCTGGATTCAGTTATCCACCATTCCTGTGGATAACCTTGTGCATTAGCGACTGAAAACCGGGCGCAAGCGAGGAAATACGCGGCCTGCATACATTATGCTGCGAAACTGGACTTTAAGGTCATTGTGAATAAAATCAGCAGGTTATTTAAAAGCAAGCCTGAGATTTTTCTGCCTTGTCATCGGACTGCAATTTAATGACGCTCTCTTGACAAATGTTAAAAGCGTTACGGCTCTGGGGATAACCTTGCGCAACAACATTTTGCTTTCTGCCGCTTTAATTGCACTGAAGCGAAACAACCCGTTTCCCCGTTATCGTGCAAGATATCTGTAAATATATCCAGTATTTTTTTCTGGCAAATTCGCCATAGCAGAGTAGAATTACCAGCCTGCCCGCCGACTTCTTCCGCAGGAACCGCAAAACCATGAGTAAAGCCTTTAAACTGAACTCTGCTTTCAAACCTTCAGGTGATCAGCCTGAGGCGATTCGTCGTCTGGAGGAGGGGCTGGAAGATGGGCTCGCGCATCAAACGCTGCTGGGCGTTACGGGGTCGGGTAAAACCTTTACCATTGCCAATGTCATCGCCGATCTCAATCGCCCCACGATGGTGATGGCGCCTAATAAGACACTGGCTGCCCAGTTGTACGGTGAGATGAAAGAGTTCTTCCCGGATAACGCGGTGGAGTTTTTTGTCTCTTATTACGACTACTACCAACCTGAAGCTTATGTGCCGAGTTCCGACACCTTCATTGAGAAGGATGCGGCGGTCAATGAACACATTGAGCAGATGCGTCTTTCCGCGACCAAAGCCATGCTGGAGCGCCGTGACGTGATCGTGGTGGCCTCGGTATCGGCCATCTATGGTTTGGGCGATCCCGATCTATACCTGAAGATGATGCTGCACTTAACGCGCGGAATGATCATCGATCAGCGCAGCATTTTGCGTCGTCTGGCGGAGCTGCAATATACCCGTAACGATCAGGTCTTCCAGCGTGGTACGTTCCGGGTGCGTGGGGAAGTCATCGACATCTTCCCGGCGGAATCCGACGACATTGGTTTGCGTGTGGAACTGTTTGATGAAGAAGTTGAGCGCTTATCGTTGTTCGATCCGCTCACGGGCCAAGTGGACTCGGTGATCCCGCGCTTTACCATCTACCCTAAAACGCACTACGTCACGCCGCGCGAGCGTATCCTGCAAGCGATGGAAGAGATCAAAGACGAGCTGGTGGTGCGGCGTAAAGTGCTGCTGGAAAACAATAAGCTGCTGGAAGAGCAGCGTATTAGCCAGCGCACCCAGTTCGATCTGGAGATGATGAACGAGCTAGGGTACTGCTCGGGTATTGAGAACTACTCGCGCTATCTCTCGGGTCGTGGCCCTGGCGAGCCGCCTCCGACCCTGTTTGATTATCTTCCGGCCGATGGTTTGCTGGTGGTCGACGAATCGCACGTCACCATCCCGCAGATTGGCGGTATGTATCGTGGTGACCGTGCACGTAAAGAGACGCTGGTGGAGTACGGTTTCCGTCTGCCGTCAGCGCTGGATAACCGCCCGATGCGCTTTGAAGAGTTTGAAGCCCTGGCGCCGCAAACCATCTATGTCTCGGCTACACCGGGCAAATATGAGCTGGAGAAATCAGGCAACGATGTGATCGATCAGGTGGTCCGTCCTACCGGGCTGCTGGATCCGATTCTGGAAGTGCGTCCTGTCGCGACCCAGGTGGATGATTTGCTGTCAGAGATCCGTCAGCGCGTGGCGATTAACGAGCGTGTGCTGGTGACCACCCTGACCAAACGTATGGCGGAAGACCTTACGGAATACCTGGTGGAACACGGAGAGAAGGTGCGCTATCTGCACTCCGATATCGACACCGTAGAGCGTATGGAGATCATACGTGATTTGCGCCTGGGTGAGTTTGATGTGCTGGTCGGTATCAACTTACTGCGTGAGGGGCTGGATATGCCGGAGGTGTCGCTGGTGGCGATTCTCGATGCGGATAAAGAGGGCTTCCTGCGTTCTGAGCGCTCACTGATTCAGACCATCGGTCGTGCGGCGCGTAACATTAACGGTAAGGCGATTCTCTACGCTGATAAGATTACACCATCGATGGAGCGTGCGATGGGGGAAACCGAACGCCGTCGCGAGAAGCAGCAGCGCTACAACGAAGAGCATGGCATTGTGCCGCAAGGTCTCAACAAGAAAATCACCGATATTCTTGAGTTGGGCAAAAACGTGGTGAAAACGCGTGGCAAAGGTAAGACGGCTTCACGCGTGGCGGCAGAAGAAGAGGCGAACTATCTGGCACTGACACCGCAGGCGATGCAGAAGAAAATTCACGAGCTGGAAGTGCAGATGCAGCAGCATGCGCAGAATCTGGAGTTCGAAGAGGCTGCCAGCGTGCGCGACCAGTTACACCAGTTACGCGAATTGTTTATCGCGGCGTCCTGATATTGGCAAGAATCGTTGCGGTCGCCATTAATGGCGACTCTACGCGAAACGCCGTAGTGTGCGCATTCATGCGCACCGAAATCGCCTGAATCGTCTGCTTCAGCGCAATGCGCACCAACTGGCGATTCATGCGCACTTAAAACGCCTGAATCGCCTGCTCCAGCGCAATGCGCAGTAACTGGCGGTCATGACGGTACTTGATGTCAGCGGCCTCCAGCGGTTCGCGCACAATCAGACGATCCTCTACACCACGTATGTCGGCTGCCGGGCTCACCACTACCGCATCAATCACGCGCTTCCCAATCGCCTTTTCCATAATGGCCAGCTTATCGGCCACGGTCAGGCTGGCAGCTGCAGGGCTTAATTCACGGCCAAGATTGCCAATAAACACCATGGTGGCAGGGGTACGGCGTAATGCGCGCGTCATCTCTTCCATTAGCAGAATCGGCATCAGGCTGGTGTAAAAGCTGCCGGGGCCAATCAAAATCAAATCGGCTTCAGCAATCGCATCCAGCGCCTCTTTGGTGGGGATCACGTTCGGGTGCAGCATCAGCTCTTGCGGCGGTTGCTTCATCTCATCGATGGCGGTCTCACCGTACACCATGTTGCCTTCGCAATCCTGGGCTACCAGATCAACCGGCTGCTCCGACATCGGAATCAAAAAGGCATCGACCTTGAGCAGATTACGAATGATGTTGATGGCTTCCAGCGGACGTACGCTGAGGTGATCGAGTGCTTTGAGTATCAGATTGCCAAGATTATGGCCCGCCAACTCGCCGTTACCTGCGAAGCGATACTCGAACATCGCCGATGCCACACTCGGCTCGGTGATCAGTTGATTGATGCAATTACGCATATCACCCCAGGCAATGCCGCCTTCCGAACGACGAATGCGCCCGGTGGAGCCGCCATTATCGGTGGTCGTCACGATACCGGTCAGGCGCGAACCAAGCGGTGCCAGTGCGGACATCACACGGCCAAGGCCATGTCCGCCGCCAAGCGCCACTACGCGATCTAAATCTGCCAGGGTACGATTCATGCTATTCCTTAAAAGCTAACAACTGCCTGGTAAGGCGCAGTTGAAATGATGTGTATCAATATCTACCGCGCATTTTAACGTATCCTGCTGCGAAAATGCGGTGAAAAATCGTTATGTATCAATATATATAGCGAAATTCACTCATGGATGCGAGAGGCAAATCGCGCTACCATCCCTATTAACCGTGTTGTCGATAACGACAGCAGACTCCCAAGCCTTGCATGCCTAAGTCGAAAGATAGGGCTGCCTGGCCGTAGCGTAAGCTGCCAGGGTGCAGAAAGAAATGACTGCATCTCCCGTATTTGGAAAGGTGTTCAGGTGCCACAATTTACAGATGCCTATGCGCGCAGCTTTTACTATCTGCGCCTATCGGTCACGGACGTGTGTAACTTCCGTTGTACCTACTGCTTACCCGATGGTTACAAGCCGAACGGTACGCACAACAAAAGCTTTCTCTCGCTGGACGAGATCCGTCGCGTGACGCGTGCCTTTGCGGCTGCGGGCACCGAAAAAGTGCGCCTGACTGGTGGCGAACCCTCTATGCGTCGCGACTTCACCGACATCATCGCGGCGGTGCGGGAAAATCAGGCGATCCGTCAGATTGCTGTGACCACTAACGGTTATCGCCTCGCGCGGGATGTGCAGGCGTGGCGTGATGCGGGACTCACCCACATCAATGTCAGCGTCGATAGCCTTGATGCGCGCCAGTTCCACGCGATTACCGGTCAGGACAAGTTCGCTGAAGTGATGGCCGGCATTGATGCTGCCTTTGTTGCGGGTTTCGAGAAGGTCAAAGTCAACAGCGTGCTGATGCGCGATTTGAACAGCCACAGCCTGGAGACTTTCCTGGACTGGATCCGCACGCGCCCAATCCAACTGCGCTTTATCGAGCTGATGGAAACCGGCGAGGGCGGCGATCTGTTCCGCCGTCACCATATCTCCGGCGAAGTGATCCGCGATCAACTCATCATGCAAGGTTGGCAACGCCAGACGCGCGGGCGCAGTGATGGCCCGGCACAGGTGTTTCGCCATCCTGATTATCAGGGTGAAGTCGGCCTGATCATGCCCTACGAAAAAGATTTCTGTGCCAGTTGTAACCGCTTGCGCGTCTCAGCCATCGGCAACCTGCATTTATGCTTGTTTGGCGATAGCGGCGTGCCGCTACGCGATCTGCTGGCCTCCGATGCCCAACAAGATGAACTGCAGGCGCGTATCGCGCATAGCCTCGGGCAGAAAAAGCAGACGCACTTCCTGCATCAGGGCAACACGGGCATCACGCAAAATCTCTCCTTCATTGGTGGCTAAACACAGGAGTTACAGCCATGGGTAAACCGACCGGCGAATTTGTCGCCTTGAATGTGGCGGTGATGACCGTCTCAGATAGCCGTGATGCCAGCAACGACACTTCGGGTGATTACCTGCGCGAGGCGCTGACGGAAGCCGGACACCAGGTGGTGGATCGCGCCATCGTGCCGGATAATCGTTATCGCATTCGCGCAACGGTATCGCGCTGGATTGCCAGTGAAGATGTGCAGGTGGTGATCGTCAACGGCGGCACCGGATTCAACAGCAAAAACAGCACACCAGAAGCATTGCTGCCGCTGTTTGATCGTGAAATCGATGGATTTGGCGAGCTGTTCCGTATGTTCTCCTACGAAGACATTGGCAGCTCGACGCTGCAATCGCGCGCGGTGGCTGGCCTCGCGAACCAGACATTGATTTTCGCCGTACCGGGTTCCACCAACGCGTGTCGCAGCGCGTGGGAACGCATCATTGAAGAGCAGCTGGATGCGCGCACGCGTCCCTGTAATTTTGTCTCTCATTTGAAGAAGTTGTAAGCATGTCATTAACGCATATCAATGCCGCAGGCGAAGCCCATATGGTGGATGTCTCTGGCAAAACCGAAACGGTTCGTGAAGCCCAGGCCGAAGCGCTGGTGCTGATGCGCGCCGAAACGCTGCAAATGATCATCGACGGCAGCCACCACAAGGGCGACGTGTTCGCTACGGCGCGCATCGCCGGGATTCAGGCGGCGAAACGCACCTGGGAGCTGATTCCACTCTGCCATCCGCTGATGTTGAGCAAGGTGGAAGTGACCCTGGTGGCGGAACCCGAACACAGTCGCGTGCGAGTGACCTCGCGCTGCCGTCTGACCGGGAAAACCGGCGTCGAGATGGAGGCGCTGACGGCCGCCTCGGTTGCCGCCTTGACCATTTACGATATGTGCAAGGCCGTGCAGAAAGATATCGTCATCGACCAACTGCGCTTGCTGAGTAAAAGCGGCGGCAAATCCGGCGATTTTCAGGCGGTGGCGCATGATTAAAGTGCTGTTTTTTGCGCAGGTGCGCGAGCTGACCGGAACCAGTACGTTAGAACTGGCACCGGAATATCAGGATGTGGCTTCGCTGCGTGCGGCGCTGGCTGGAAAAAGCGACCGCTGGGCGCTGGCGCTGGAGTCCGGCAAGTTGCTGGCGGCGGTGAATCAAACCCTGGTGCCGATGAGCCATCCGCTGCGCGCCGGAGATGAAGTGGCCTTCTTCCCGCCGGTGACCGGAGGATGAGCATGGAAACCCGCATTCGCGTTGGCGTCGAACCTTTTGATGTCGGTCAGGAGTATGCACAACTCGCCGCCCATGACAGTGACGGTGCCGTGGTGACCTTCACTGGCAAAGTGCGAAATCACAATCTTGGCGACAGCGTGGCGGCATTAACGCTGGAACACTATCCCGGCATGACAGAAAAAGCGCTGGCGGAGATTGTCGAAGAGGCACGCCAACGCTGGGCATTGCAGCAGGTGGCGGTGATTCACCGCGTGGGTGAACTGTTTCCCGGTGATGAAATCGTGTTTGTTGGCGTCAGCAGCGCGCATCGCAGTAGCGCCTTCGCGGCCACAGAATTCATCATGGATTACCTGAAAACCCGCGCACCGTTCTGGAAGCGTGAAGCCACGCAACAGGGCGAACGCTGGGTTGATGCGCGCGACAGTGACCATCAAGCCGCCGAACGCTGGAAGTAGGGCGTAAATTCCGCCTGCGCCGATAGCCGCAGCCCACTGAAAACGTTAAGGTACGGTTTTTGTTGGCTATCAGGGAACAGGATGAACACCACTAAAATGCTGAAAGGCGCAGCGCTGCTCACCGCGCTGGTGTTGGCGGGATGTAGTACGAAAAAAGAGCCGCAGGCACCGGCACGTCAGCCTGCCGACGTCAAAAGCCAAATCCAACAGTTACTGCCCAGTGACGTGAAGCAAAAAAGCGGCTGGGCGGATGACATCTACACTGCTTTTCGTGTGCAGCAGATCGATCCCAGCGTCAGCAATGTCTGTGCGGTGATCGCCGTCGCCGATCAGGAATCCAATTTTAATGCCGATGCGCCCGTGCCGGGATTGCCGAAAATCGCCTGGGGTGAAATCGATCGCCGTGCCGCGAAAGTGCATGTTCCCGCCTTTTTAGTGCGCACTGCCTTACTGATCAAATCCCCCACCGGCGAAAGCTACGCGGCACGCCTGGACAAAGTGCGCAGTGAGAAAGAGCTGAGTGCCATTTTTGATGATTTCATCGATATGGTGCCGATGGGACAGAAGTTGTTTGGCAACTTGAATCCGATTCATACCGGTGGGCCGATGCAGGTCAGCATTGAATTTGCCGAAGCGCACGCCAAGGGCTATCCGTATCCGATTGACGGCTCCATTCGTCGTGAAGTCTTTACCCGCCGTGGCGGTATCTACTTCGGCACCTTACATTTGCTGGGTTATCCGGCAGATTACAGCCAGCCACTGTATCGCTTTGCCGATTTCAATGCCGGATGGTACGCCAGCCGCAATGCCGCCTTCCAGGCCGCCGTGGCGCGCGCCAGTGGGATAAAGCTGGCGCTGGATGGCGATTTGATTATGTATGGCAGCGAGCAAGCCGGTTCGACCGAATTAGCGGTGCGCACGCTGAGTAAACAGCTGGATATGAGCAACCGCGAAATCCGCCGCGATCTCGAGAAGGGCGACACTGAAAGTTTCAGCGGCAGCACTTTGTGGAAGCAGACGTTTATTCTGGCCGACAAAATGGCGGGCAAACGTCTGCCGCGTGAGATGCTGCCGGGCATAAAACTGGAGAGCCCGAAAATCACCCGCAACCTGACCACCGCGTGGTTTGCGCAGCGCGTCGATGGCCGATATCAACAGTGCTTGACGCGCCGTTGACGCAATGCGGTGTAGACTCCACACTTAGAGCGTTTGTCTAACTTAATGAGGTGCATCATGGACCGATATCCACGTAATGATTCAATCGTGCAGCAGGCATCAACCGGGCTGCAAACCTATATGGCGCAGGTCTATGGCTGGATGACCTGCGGCTTACTGCTGACGGCCTTTGTCTCCTGGTTTGCCGCGCGTACGCCCGCTGTGATGGAGCTGGTGTTTGCCAACCGCATCACCTTCTTTGGGCTGATTATTGTGCAGTTGGCAGTGGTGTTTGTGCTGTCAGGCATGGTGCATCGCCTGAGCAGTACGCTCGCGACCGGGCTGTTTATGCTCTATTCCGCGCTGACCGGATTGACGCTAGCGAGTATCTTCCTCGTCTATACCTATTCATCCATTGCCAGCACCTTCTTCGTGACGGCAGGGATGTTTGGGGCGATGAGCTTCTACGGTTACACCACCAAGCATGACCTGAGCCGTTTCGGCAGCTTGCTGTTTATGGCGCTGATCGGGATTGTGTTGGCGTCACTGGTGAACTTCTGGCTGAAAAGCCCGGCGCTGATGTGGGCCATTACCTATATCGGGGTGGTGGTGTTTGTCGGTCTGACCGCCTATGACACGCAGAAGCTGAAATCGATTGGCGAGAGCATTAACGTCAACGATAAAGAGAACCTGCGCCGCTACTCGATTATGGGTGCGCTGACGCTGTATCTCGACTTCATCAACCTGTTCCTGATGCTGCTGCGCATTTTTGGTAACCGTCGGTAATCTCTCTGCATCTGTAACGGTGCGCATAAATGCGCACCCTACAGGTAATTGCTCTTTAAATGTGCACCCAAAAATCCTGTAGGGTCGCCATTTATGGCGACCGATATAAATTACCGTGCCTCCGGTTTCGCCATTTTGCGCTCATTCTTCTGCCGCAATTGCTTCGCACGGCTCTCCAGCAGCAAATACAGCACCAACGCCAGCAACAACGGCAAAATAAAGTACAGCACGCGATAAGCCAGTAGCGCGGCGATAATCGTACCGTGCGAAACCTGTTCCCCTGCCAGCAGCGCAAGAAACACCGCTTCCAGCACGCCGATCCCGGCGGGAATATGGATGATCACCCCAGCGATACTGCTGATCAGCAACACGCCCAGCACCTGCGGATAATCCACCTGGCGTGCCAACAGTAGCCAGATGATCGCCCCCATCACCAGCCAGTTGGCGCTGGAGACCGCAAACTGCAACAACGCCATGCGCAGTGAAGGCAGTTGCAGATGCTGACCTTTCACCGTCCACTGACGCTTTTTCGCAAAGGTACAGGCCCATAAATAGATAGCGACCAGCACTAACAGCGCTGCACCAATAATGCGCAGTGTGTTTTCGCCGATAAACCAGCGCGGCGGAATCGGCACCATCCCCGCCACAAACACCACCCCAGCCAGTAAGATATAGCCCAGCCAGTTAGTCGCAATGCTCATGGAAAAGATGCGGGTGATAGTGCCGCCGGGCAGTCCCAGGCGCGAATAAAGCCGATAGCGCATCGCCACGCCACCCACCCAGGTGCTCAGCGTCAGGTTAAAGGCGTAACAGATAAACGACACCAGCATCACCTGACGTTTGGCCAGTTTGTGCCCGCAGTAGGCGCGACCAATCAAATCATAGACGCCATAGGTTAGATAGCTGACCACCACCAGCGCGGCGGCACCGAATACCACGTAACGGTTATAACCCACAATCACCTGATAGACGTCTTGCCAGTTCACTTTGCGCGCGTAAATCACCAGCAGCACAATCACGGCGATAAAAAACAGCCAGGTGAGGATTTTTTTGGCCCATTGCCAGCGCGAATGTTTTTTGCTCATCAGGGTTTCGCTCCTTGATTGTCGGTTTCGACCCGATCCTGGGTTTCCATTTCCGGCTGAACCGGCGGTTCCACCTGGCTCAGCAGTGGGGTATGCGCCGGCAACCAACCCGCGATGGCCGGGAAATGGCGTAGGAAGTGAAACACAATCACGCTTTTGGTCAGATGCCACCAAGTACGCGGCGGCAGCTTGTCATCCTGTACGCGCTCGCAATCCTGCTGTAATAGTGCTTCCAGATTTTCGCGCAGCGTCTGATTGAAAGCGCGATCGTGCACCATCAGATTGGCTTCGAGGTTGAGTGACAGACTGAGCGGATCAAGATTGCTGGAGCCCACCGTGGACCAGTATTGATCCTGCACTGCGATTTTGCCGTGCAGCGGGCGGCGGCAATACTCATAAACCTCTACACCGGCATCCACCAGATAGTTATAGAGCATCTCAGCACCGACTTTGACAATCGGCATATCGGGTTCACCCTGGACGATCAGCCTGACGCGCACGCCACGCTGTGCGGCACTGCGCATCTCGCGCAGCAGCCGATAGCCAGGGAAAAAGTAGGCGTTGGCGATAATCACGTCGTGCTTCGCCTTACGCAGCATGTCGAGATAGTGCTGCTCGATGTCATCGCGATGCTGATCATTATCGCGATAGACAAACAGCACCTGAGCTTCACCCGGCATGGCATTCACCGCCAGTCGTTGCGAACGGCCTCCCCACCAGCGCCGCGTCACCTGTTCACTGCCCATGGCTTGCTGCACGTAACGCGCAATATCCAACACCACCGGTCCGGTGACCTCCACCGCATAGTCCTGCTTGGCTTGCGGACCGAAGTCGGTGTTGTGTTCGTCAGAGAAGTTGATACCCCCCACGAAGGCCAAAGCGTCATCCACCACTACGATTTTCCGGTGCAGGCGGCGGAACACATTGGTGCGCATACCCAGCACCAGCGGGCGCGGATCGTAATAGAGAAAGCGCACACCCGCTTCGGTGAGGCTGTTGACGAATAGATCGGATAAATCAGGCGAACCGTAGCCATCCACCATCACTTCGACATGGACGCCACGCCGGGCTGCCGCCAGTAAATCGCTATGGAGAGACTGGCCAACTGAGTCCTCGAACAGAATAAAGGTTTCCAGCAGCAGCGAACGCTGCGCGCCTTTAATGGCTTCAGAAACGCGCGGGAAAAACTGATCGCCATTTTCCAGCAGCCGAAGTTGGTTGCCATCACGCCAGCTAAAGTTCATAGCAAGATCTCCACTGCCAGCGGGGCGTGATCGGAAAGATGTGACCAGGGTTTGACCGGCAGCGCCCAAGGATGGCTGACCGTGGCGTTGCGGATGTATATGCGATCAAGGCGCAACAGGGGAAAACGGGCCGGAAAGGTGCGCGCCGGACGGCCGTTTTTCATGCTGAATACTTCCTCAAGGCCGGCGCTGCGTTGCAGAAAACGATTGGCACGAACTTGCCAGTCGTTGAAATCACCGGCCACCACCAGCGGCGCATCATGCGGCAGCGCGGCGATGTGTTCACTCATCATTTTCATCTGCGCCTGGCGATGGTGTTCCTTCAAGCCCAGATGCACGCAGAAGACATGCAGCGGCTGCGGGCGGTCAGGCAAGCGAATCTGGCAGTGCAACATGCCGCGTTTTTCACTTCCTGCCACAGAAATATCGAGGTTTTCATATTCAATAATCGGAAAACGTGACAATATCGCGTTCCCGTGGTGTCCTTCGGGATAAACCGCATTACGACCATAGGCAAAATCATGCCACATGGTGTCAGCCAGATACTCGTAATGAGAGTGTTCTGGCCAGTTTTCGATGTGCAGCGAATGGATAGCGTGGGTGCCCATCACCTCTTGCAGGAAGACGATATCCGCGGAGGTTTCGCGGACGGCGTCACGCAATTCCGGCAGGATAAAGCGGCGATTAAAGCTGGTGAACCCTTTGTGGGTATTGATCGTCAGGACTTTAAATGAAAATCCTTGCGTGATTTGTGGCATACTGCGACGCGCTCCTTTTCATCATCAACAGCATAAAGTGTAGTCTTTGTCACAAATGGGTGGTGAGTGGAGCATAAAATTAGGGCGTAATCCGAAATTTGCTTTACATTGAGGAAATCCGTCTGGCCGCAGCCAGATACACTTGGGCGACCTGTTGGGTCTGCCAGGAGAAATGAATGAAATGGTCTAATCGTGTTCAGATTGTTACCGGTCAAACCTGCTTGCATATTGCCATGCACCTGTTGGTGATTGCAGCGCTGGTGTGGGGCTGGAAGCATAAGGCGCTGGTTGAAGTGAGCAGTACCCTGGTAGCCGCTTATGCGTTGGTGTTTATCGCCATGCTGGCTCTGCAGCGTAGTGCCCGTTTACGCCGATTTGGCGATTCTCTGGAAGAAGTGACGACAACCTATTACTTCGGTGCAGCGATGCTGACGCTGTTCCTGATTTCCCGCTTCATCCATAACAACCTGCTGATCGGTTGTTTGGGCGTGGTGATGTTGGTGGGGCCGGCACTGGTGTCACTGCTGGCCAAAGAACCCGCGCATCGCGTGGAGAAAAAACGCAGTTAATGTTTGGCGGGGCCATTCGGCCTGCTGTGAAAGAAGGAGCCATTTATGGTTCCTTTTTTTATGGGTAATCGGGTCGCCATCACTGACGACCTGACAATAAAGAAAGGCACACATAATGAGTACATCGGTAAAACCGTAGGGGGTGCATTTATGCGCCCCAAAAAACACCCTCGCGGTAATGGCTGTCGCAGTCCCAGCCGAAACCTGCTAAACTCTCGCCCTTACGCATGGTAGTTTGTGCCCTTTTCACACGTGAGCCTCAGGCTTGCGTCATATCCCCCCTGAAAACTACATCGCTGACGGCGATCAGGGCGGTTCGGAGTAATACACCTGCATGTCTTTTGACTCTCTCGGCTTAAGTGCCGATATTTTGCGTGCGGTAGCGGAACAAGGCTACCAAGAACCGACGCCAATCCAGCGTCAGGCTATTCCTGTAGTACTGGCTGGCCGTGACCTGCTGGCGAGTGCTCAGACCGGTACGGGTAAAACCGCCGGCTTCACGCTGCCACTGCTGCAGCGCCTCAGTGCCAATCCTTCCACTGCGCGCGGTCGTCGCCCGGTGCGTGCACTGATCCTCACCCCAACCCGTGAACTGGCGGCGCAGGTGGGCGAAAACGTCCGTGAATACAGTCAGTACCTCAACATCCGTTCGCTGGTGGTTTTCGGCGGCGTGAGCATTAACCCGCAGATGATGAAACTGCGCGGTGGCGTCGATGTGCTGGTGGCGACACCGGGCCGTCTGCTGGATCTGGCGCATCAAAACGCCGTCGATCTGTCTCAGGTTGAAATTCTGGTACTGGATGAAGCGGACCGCATGCTCGATATGGGCTTCATCCACGATATCCGCCGTGTACTGGCGCGTCTGCCAGCCAAACGTCAGAACCTGCTGTTCTCTGCGACTTTCTCTGATGAAATCAAAACCCTGGCGGAAAAACTGCTGACCAACCCAGAACAGGTTGAAGTGGCGCGTCGCAACACCGCTTCTGAGCAAGTTTCACAGCAGGTGCATTTCGTTGATAAGAAGCGTAAGCGGGAACTGCTGTCGCTGATGATTGGTCGTGATAACTGGCAGCAAGTGCTGGTGTTCACCCGTACCAAGCATGGCGCTAACCATCTGGCCGAACAGCTGAACAAAGATGGCATTACCGCAGCGGCTATCCACGGTAACAAAAGCCAGGGCGCACGTACCCGTGCGTTAGCGGACTTTAAATCTGGTGGTATTCGTGTGCTGGTGGCGACAGATATCGCCGCGCGTGGCCTTGATATCGAAGAGCTGCCACACGTGGTGAACTACGAGCTGCCAAATGTGGCTGAAGACTATGTACACCGTATCGGTCGTACCGGTCGTGCGGCAGCTACTGGTGCGGCGTTGTCACTGGTGTGTGTTGATGAGCACAAACTGCTGCGTGACATCGAACGTTTGCTGAAGCGTGAAATTCCGCGCATCGAGCTGCCTGGCTTTGAAGTCGATCCAAGCATCAAAGCGGAGCCGATCCAAAACGGACGTCAGCAGCAAGGTCGCGGTCAGGGCCGTGGTCAAGGCCAGGGTCGCGGGCAGGGCGGTAACGTTTCTCGTCCTCACAGCGGCCACGCGCCACGTCCGCAAGGCGAAGCACGTCCAGCACGTCGTCAGGGTGGCAATGCGGGCCAGGCTACGCCAGCGGCTAACAGCGGTCGCCGTCGTCCAGCCCCTAAGAAGAGCGGGAATATCTAACCCATGAGGGTCTTACTGGCGCCGATGGAGGGCGTGCTGGATTCACTGGTGCGTGAGTTGCTCTCCGGGGTGAATGATTATGATCTGTGCGTCAGCGAGTTTTTGCGCGTGGTCGATCAACTGTTGCCGGTAAAATCCTTTTGGCGTTTGTGTCCTGAGCTGCACAACAGCAGCCGCACCCCTTCCGGCACGCGTGTGCGTATGCAGCTACTTGGGCAATATCCCGAGTGGCTGGCAGAAAACGCTGCGCGTGCGGTGGAACTCGGTTCCTGGGGCGTGGATCTCAACTGTGGTTGCCCGTCAAAGCTGGTTAACGGCAGCGGCGGCGGGGCGACGCTGCTGAAAGATCCTGAGCTGATCTATCGTGGTGCCAAAGCCATGCGTGAAGCGGTGCCTGCCCATCTGCCGGTGACGGTCAAAGTGCGCCTGGGCTGGGATTCCGGTGAGCGCCGCTTCGAGATTGCCGATGCGGTACAACAAGCCGGGGCCAGTGAACTGGTGGTGCACGGTCGTACCAAAGAAGAAGGCTACCGCGCTGAAAGCATCAACTGGCAGGCGATCGGTGAGATTCGCCAGCGCTTGTCGATTCCGGTGATCGCCAACGGCGAGATCTGGAGTTGGCAGGACGCGCAGGATTGTCTGCGCATCACCGGCTGTGATGCGGTGATGTTAGGGCGCGGTGCGCTCAACATCCCCAACCTCGGCCGTGTGGTGAAGTACAATGAAGCGCCCATGCCATGGTCCGAGGTGGTTGAACTGCTGCTGAAATACACCCAGTTAGAGAAGCAGGGTGATACCGGCATGTACCACGTGGCCCGCATTAAACAGTGGCTGGGCTATCTGCGTAAAGCCTACAACGAGGCCGATGGGCTGTTCAGTGAAATCCGTACCTTACGTGTTTCCGCTGAGATCGCCACAGCGATTGAACGCCATGCGCAGCAACTGACCGCACACGCATAGCGCCCCTTCATTATTTAAACGCTGCTGAATAGTGTGTCTGCTTACTGGCTGCGTAAAAGCGGACCATCTGCTCACTGAATTTCACTGGGTCATGGTGTTCCGCAATTCTTTTCAGTGATTGCGCGGAGTACTGGGTAATGAGCCCCGGATTACGCAGAATATCCACGATATGACCTTTCAACTGCTGCACGATCTGGTGGCGAATACCCTTTTTGCTCTCGTCTGAGTTAATCTCATACTCATGCTGATCATTTAATGGCAGTTGGATAAGCCAGCCGGTACCCGCTGGATTGATCTCGGGTAAGGCGCGAACATTGGTGGTGATCACCGGGCAGCCGCTGGCCTGCATTTCCAGTACCGAGAAGCCATAAGTATTGTGCCAGCTTGGCAAAAAACCGACGTGTGAACGCTGCATGAAGGTTAAGACTTGCGGGTTAGGTAAAGCGTTAAAGTGTTGGATGTGTGGAGACGTTTTGATCAGATGTTCAATGTAAGCATAAAACGCTTCGTCGTCCTGAAATGGCCCAAGGGCAATATTATGTCGCTTGGCTAAATCTCCAATCATCGTGACCTGAAGTCGGCTTCGTGTGAAAACATCTTCGGCGGTCAATTCAGAAATCGCCAGCACCACCTCAGCGCCCCCCTTACGATAGAAATCATTCCCGATAAAGATGAAGTGAATTTTTCCCGGTGATATTAAACGCGGTTTTACACACAGCAACGGCTGAGGCGGATGGAGAATACGCAGCTTATGGGCTGCTGCCGCCTTGATGGCAGGGAAAGCCTCCAGCAACTTCAGTTGGATGTTGAAGGTCGCTTGTGAGATGGCAATCAGGTACAAACATTCATCCCTGGCGATTAATGCCAGTTGCGAGTGCAATTCAGGATTAGCGGTTTTTTCCACGCCGGGGACGGGCAACACGCGAGGGATTTCAGTCTCAAAGGTGGCGATCCAGTTTCTCTTGGTATGGGCAACTTCGTTAAAGAGATGAATGACATCCGCACTGTGCGGCAGTAAGCCAGGCAGCGGATAAAAGATGAATTGCTTATTTTTATGCAGCAGCCTGGATCTGACGGCGTTTAGATAAAAGTAAATGTTCTTTTTCCGGCAATCAATATACTGGTGGTGAGGGTTAGTGATGATATTTCTTTTTTCAGGATATCCGCTTCCACTGATGATTATCTTCATAATCTCTCCCGGCAGGTAGGGTACAGAGTGAAATAAAAACATGTCGAGCAATGAGAAGTTTCGCGCGCTGAGGGGGTAGGTTACTCACTGAAAGTAACCACCTGAATTTGGTTTTATAATCTGTAACCTAAGGCTTGATGGCGACAGAATCTATGTTTAATGCGGATGTTCAAATATCACTCGCGTTAATGATTGAAATCCAATCCGCTTACTGTCTGGTTTTGCTATAAATTTTTTCTGATAAATGCTAAATGTGCCTGCCAATAGGGGGATTTTTCAGATTTGTCATGTCTATGGTTTAAAAAAACTAAATTAAATTCGCTTATTAAAGTTAATTAATAATAAGTATCTGGCATTTGATATTATTTAGTGCCTGAGATTGTTGTTTGCATACGGAATTACGCTATTACACAGTTCCAGCTAAAGTCAGGTTCAAGATGAACGCTATTCGCGCTATAGTAGTGGCCTACATTCATCTGTAATGCCATCACTTATGTCAGACGCCGCTGTACTGAGCCATGCTCAGTTAAATAAACGCATCATTTCCGTCATCATCTTCACCTTTTTCTGCTATCTCTCGGTGGGGTTGCCATTGGCGGTACTCCCCGGATTTGTGCACAACCAACTGGGCTTCAGCTCGTTTATTGCTGGCTTGATCATCAGCCTGCAATACTTCGCGACCCTGCTTAGCCGACCTCATTCCGGGCGCCTGGCCGATCGTTATGGCCCTAAGCGCGTGGTGATGATGGGATTAGTGTGCTGCGGTATGAGCGGCGTGCTCTCCATCATCGCGGCGCTGTTTAGTGATGTGCCGATGCTGAGCCTGGCGCTGCTGGCCACAGGCAGACTGTTCCTGGGCGTGGGCGAAAGCTTTAGCAGCACGGGCTCAACGCTCTGGGGCATGAATATTGTTGGGCCATTACAAACCGCACGTGTGATTTCATGGAATGGCGTTGCCACCTATTTCGCCATGGCAATCGGTGCGCCATTGGGTGTGTTGCTCAATCAGTGGTTTGGTATCAGCGGCTTTGCTGGCTTGGTCGCGGTAATGGGTGTGGTGGGTTTCTGGATGGCGAGTCGCAAAGCGCCTGTTAAGGTCACTGCCGGCGTGCGCATTCCGTTCCACCGGGTGGTGAGCCGCGTCTGGCTGTTTGGTCTGGCGCTGGGGTTCGGCACCATCGGTTTTGGCGTGATTTCCACCTTCATTACGCTCTATTTCGCCAGCCGTGACTGGAGTGGCGCGGCCTTTGCCCTGACGCTATTCAGCCTCGGGTTTGTGCTGGTGCGCCTTGCGGGCGGCCGTTACATCACGCGATTTGGTGGCATTAAAGTGTCGCTGGTGTCGTTTGTGCTGGAGTGTGCAGGTTTGCTGCTGATTTGGCAGGCAGACAGCAGCTGGCTGGTTGATATTGGCGCCTTCCTGACCGGTGGCGGATTCTCATTGGTGTTCCCGGCGCTGGGCGTCGAAGCGGTGAAACGCGTGCAGCAGCAGGATCAGGGATCGGCGTTGGGCACCTATTCGGCCTTTCTTGATTTAGGGCTGGGACTAACCGGACCGGTGGCGGGTTTACTGATTGGTCATTGGGGTATGCAGTCGGTTTATCTGGCTGCGGCACTGATGGTTTTAGGCGCATTCCTGATTACTTTGCGCTTGCAACAGCAGCACGGCCGCCAGGCGACCGTGCCCACGGTGAATTAGTACTTTTCTGGTACTACCATGTTTTCCGGGACTGGTGCGCGGCGATAATCTTCATGACGTTCGCGCATCGGTAACATAATCGTTTTCGATTCACTCTCTTCGTACGGCACTTGCTGCAACAGATGGCTAATGCAGTTCAGACGCGCACGTTTTTTATCGACGCCTTGCACTACCCACCATGGCGCTTCAGGAATGTGGGTGCGTTCCAGCATCTCTTCTTTCGCTTCGGTATAGTCTTCCCAACGACGACGGCTTTCGAGATCCATCGGGCTGAGTTTCCACTGTTTCAATGGATCGTGAATACGGCTGAGGAAGCGGAGTTCCTGCTCTTCGTCAGTGATCGAGAACCAGTACTTGATGATCTGAATGCCGCTGCGCGTCAGCATTTTTTCGAATTCCGGCACACTGCGGTAGAACTCTTCTACTTCGGCTTCATTACAGAAACCCATCACGCGTTCAACACCTGCGCGGTTATACCAGCTACGGTCAAACATCACGATCTCACCGGCGGCTGGCAGATGCGCGATATAACGCTGAAAATACCACTGGGTTTTCTCACGGTCGTTAGGCGCGGGCAGGGCAGCCACGCGACAGGTGCGTGGGTTCAAACGCTGTGTGATACGTTTGATCACGCCGCCTTTACCTGCGGCATCACGGCCTTCAAACAGAATGACCACACGATGTCCGGTACGCATCACCCAATCCTGCAACTTCACCAGTTCGCCTTGCAGATGCAACAGCTCGCGGAAGTAGCGGCGACGGAAGGCTTTATCGTCTTCTTGCTGGGGTTCACCGTTATCCTTGAAGCGCAGATCATCCAGCTCCATCTCCAACTCTTCGTCGTAGCTGTCATAGAATTCTTGCAGTAAACGCGCATTAAACGTCTCACTGCGGAAGTTATTGTCGTGTGTCGCCATGACTTTTCCCCGTTACAGATGAATAAACAGAGCGTAAAGCAGCCCTGAAAGTAAGACTGAGACCGGCAGCGTCAATACCCACGCCAGCGCGAGGTTACGGATGGTGGAGAGCTGCAGGCCTGATTTGTTAGCCGCCATAGAACCGGCTACGCCCGATGAGAGCACGTGTGTGGTGGAGACCGGCAAGCCGAAGACGTCAGCCGCACCGATGGTGGCCATGGCCACTAATTCAGCACTGGCACCCTGGGCATAAGTCAGATGGGTTTTGCCGATACGTTCACCCACGGTGACCACAATGCGACGCCAACCCACCATGGTGCCGAGGCCGAGGGCGATCGCCACCACCACTTTTACCCACATCGGGATAAAGCGTGTGGCCGCATCCAGTTCTTTCTTCACCGCAGTGAGGTTGCTGGCAATCTCTTCTGGCACCGGCACTTTGGCCGATTGCAGATGTTTGATGGTTTCCGAAGCGAGGTACATATCATTACGGGTGTTGGTCACCGCCTGGGCCGGAATGTTCTCTACCGAACCGTACTGGCGAATCTGTTCGCCGATATCACCTAGCATCATGCCCAGCGCAGGCAGAACCTGTGGGCGGTTCTGGCTGGTGCGCACATATTCCGTCAGGACTTCGCGTGGAGCAGGCATCGCGGCTGGAGGCGGCTGCAGCGCCAGTAACTGCTGTTCAGTGACCTGGGTTAACGCGGCAACGCGCGGGATTTGGTCCGGCGGCAGTGAGCGGTTCAGGGCATAGGCAATCGGCATGGTGCCCACCAGAATCAGCATAATCAGCCCCATCCCTTTCTGCCCATCATTCGAGCCGTGGGCAAAGGAGACGCCGGTGCAGGTCAGGATCAGCAGACCACGGATCCACGGCGGCGGTGGCTGGTTGTCTTTTGGCGCTTCATACAGTTGACGATTGCGGATAAAGGCTTTCATCGCCAACAGCAGCAGGGCGGCGCAGATAAAGCCGACCACCGGTGACAGCAGCAGGGCATAGCCCACTTTGATGGCCTGATCCCAGTCTACGCCGCTGGTACCACTGCGGCCGTGCAGCAGGGCATTGGCTACGCCCACACCGATGATCGATCCAATCAGCGTATGTGAGGAAGACGCGGGCAAGCCGAAATACCAGGTGCCGAGGTTCCAGATGATCGCGGAGAACAGCAGGGCATACACCATGGCAAAGCCGTTGCCGCTACCCGCTTGCAGGATCAGCTCCACGGGCAGCAGGGAAATGATGCCAAACGCCACCACGCCGCTGGAGAGCAATACGCCAAGGAAGTTACAGAATCCAGACCACACTACGGCCACACCCGGTGACAGAGAGTGGGTGTAAATCACCGTTGCGACGGCATTGGCGGTGTCATGGAAGCCGTTCACAAACTCAAAGCCGAGGGCAATCAATAGTGCGACCCCCAGCAGCAAGAATGGCGTGTAGCTGGTGACCGGCGCACCGGTCTCTTCTACGTCATTGAACAGATTGATCGCGGTAAAGAGCAGGCCGGCACACAGGAGTACCAGGAAAATGATACGTGAGACACGACCGCTGCCTTGGTTAAGATTCGGGCGTCCGCTGGGAGACGATGTTGTCGATGCAGGTAAACTGTTTTCAGCCATAACACACCCCGGTGTGGATTGACGATGCTCGAACGGCATCCGTTACTGGCAGTGTGATACGTGGTTTGTATGACAGAATGATGATGGCGATCACAGTGTGTCATCTTGCTGTAACACGGCTGTCGCAGTCTGTGGATCTGACCGCTCCGGGATCCTCACGCTGCCATGTTCCAGCCTGTCTTGCCGCTTGCCTCACTGCCGGATTTCAATAATGAAGTCGCTGGCCTTATTCATGGTTACTTGTTCACACCGGAAGCGCCGCCACAAAGGCTTAACGCGCGTGAGGCCTCACAGCTTGCACAACAAGATCTGCCCGAATCTTACTTTCTGTGGCTTCACATCAACCTTAACCACGCGCGCGCTGAGCGCTGGGTTCAGGACCACTTTAGTGTTGATAATGATTTTTTCGACGAGATACATTCCGCCTCGCCGCGCACCCGTTTAGCCCATCAAAACGATGCGCTGCTGGCGGTACTTAATGATGTGACTTTCAGTAAAGAAGAGCGCAGTACGCAGAACGCCACGCTGTGGATTTGGTGCTGTGCACACGTCATCGTCACTGCACGCTATCGGCCGGTGGGGATGATTGAACGCATGCACCAGCAAATTGACCGGCTGGAATTTAACGAACCCGACGCGATGCTGTTGTGGCTGCTGGGCGAGCAGGAAGCACAGTTGGAGCAGGTGGTGCGCCGTTCCAGCCAGGCGGTGGATGCGATAGAAGAGCGGCTGCTCAGTGCGGCGATTAAAACCAACCGCAGCGAACTGGGGCATCTGCGGCGCATGTTGCTGCGTGTGCAGCGTTTGCTGGCCCCCGAACCCGCGGCACTGTTCCGTTTACTGAATCGTCCACCTAAATGGCTCAAGCGTGAACCGCTGTCAGAACTGCGCATTTTCACTGAAGAGTTCAGCGTCGCGCTCAGTGATTTGGCGGGGCTAATGGAGCGCATACGTTTGTTGCAGGAAGAGATTGCTGCGAGCCTGATGGAACAAAGCAACCGCACGCTGTTCTTGCTGACGGTGATTACGGTGCTGGCGCTGCCGATTAATATCGTGGCGGGTTTTTTTGGCATGAACGTCGGCGGCATTCCGCTGGCGAACAATCCGCACGGATTTCTGCTGCTGGTGATTGTGGTGCTGGTATTTACGCTGGTGGCAGGATGGCTGGCGTTGAAGCGAAGAATGTAGTTTACGGGCGGCTTTAGGGCCAGTGCGCATAAATGCGCACCCTACAAAACCTGTGCACTGTTGTTGTCGGGGCGCCATTGATGGCGACCGCCCATAAAAAAGCCAGCCTCAACGGGCTGGCTTTTTACTGCAACGCTTAGGTGAGATTACAGGCTGTTGCCGGTCGCAGGTTGTGCAGCAGGGGCTGCATCAGTTTGCGGTGCAACGGCGCTGGCGCCTTGCGGGGTCATGGGCTCTTCTTTCGGCTGTGCGTCAGAAGACTCCTGAACCGGAACCGGAGCAGGCATCACTTCGCCCTGAGGACCGTTAATTTTGGTTGGCATACCGTCACGCGCCTGAATAGCCTTGTTCACGGCATCCTGGTTGGTGCTGGCATCGGCAATCACTTTGGTCACGGCAGCAGTCAGAGTAATTGGCACCACTTCACGTGAGTTAAACTGCTCTTCGGTAGTAGAGAGTGGGTTGTGCACCTCAACATAACGAGAACCGTCTGGCTCAACGGTGGCTTTCACTGGCTGATCGATAAACTGCACGCGCGTACCGACTGGCACATTGTCGAACAACCATTTGATATCGTCAGCACGCAGACGCACACAGCCGTGGCTCACACGCAGGCCGATACCGAAGTTGGCGTTAGTACCGTGCACGGCATAAAGACGGCCGATGTACAGCGCATATAAACCCATTGGGTTATCTGGACCCGCCGGGAACACGGCGGGGATGCTTTCGCCACGCGATGCGTATTCTGCATGCATCGCTTTGGTCGGCGTCCAGGTTGGGCCGGCTTTCTTACGCTGTACACTGGTCGTCCAGTTGACTGGGGTGTCTTTACCCAGCTCGCCGATACCGATTGGCAGCACAACAACGGTCTTGGTGCCTTTCGGGTAGTAGTAAAGACGCATTTCCGCGCTGTTGATCACGATACCTTCACGCGGCGCGTCAGGCAGAATCAGCTGCTGTGGGATCACCATCTTGGTGCCAGCTTTAGGCAGATAAACATCCACGCCCGGATTGGCTTCCAGCATATTGCTGAGGCCCATCTGATACTGTGCAGCAAAGGCTTCCAGCGGAAGACGGCTGTCATCAGGCACGGTGATTTCAAGGTTTTCGCCGATCAAACGGCTGTTAGCCGCTGGCAGCGGATAGACTACTGCAAATGCCGACTGGCTGAACGCCGCCAGTACCAGGGCGAGTGAAGCGAACGCGCGAATGCTCTTTTTCATGTTTTTCAAGTCGTTATGGCCATGTTTCAGGCTTGTCAGTGTGTCGAATCCATCTCGGTCTTAATGACCCGGTGCGCATTATATGTGCATAGGCGCAGTGATGGGAATCATGATTTTCGTTAGCTGAGGATACTTTACCCAAATAGTAGGATTTACCAGACTATTCTCTTTGCTGTGTCGCCCAAAATGTGAATTTCTTAAGGCTGCCACAGCGTTACTTCATTGCTCAGCTTACGATTGAGGAAAAAAGCGGCACTGATCAATGCCAGATGTGACAACGCCTGCGGCATATTACCCAGTGCTTCCCCGTGCGTGGTGAATTCCTCCGCGTACAGCCCCAACGGATTGGCATAACTCAGCAGCTTTTCGAACTCAAAATGCGCCTCATGTACCCGCCCGGCACGCGCCAGACACTCGACATACCAGAACGAACAGGCAGCAAAAGAGCCTTCGCCCCCGGTTAAAGCATCGGCAGGCGTCTCACTAATGTTATAGCGCCGCACTAAACCGTCGCTCACCAAATGGGTTTTAATGGCATCCAGCGTGGCGATCCAGTCGGGATCGGTGGAGCTGACGAAACGGACCAGTGGCATCAACAGCATGGATGCATCGAGGAATTTTCCCCCACGGGTGGCGGTGAAGTGTCCGAGTTCGGGATTCCAGAAGTTTTGCCAGATATCGTCGCGGATTTCGCTACGCACCCGATCCCAACGTTCATACGGCATCGGCAGTGAGCGCTTCAGCCCGAGGCGCAGTGCGCGATCCAGCGCGACCCAACACATCAAACGCGAATGCAGGAAGTGTTCCGGCTCGCCGCGCATCTCCCAAATACCGGCATCGGGCTGATTCCAGTTCGCGCAAACATAATCGATCATATCGGAAACATGTCGCCAGCCGCGCTGTGAAATTGCTTCACCGTATTTGTTGGCGAGATAAATGGCATCCATTAACTCGCCGTAAATATCGAGTTGAGTTTGTCGCCACGCATCATTACCGATGCGCACCGGACGCGAATTGGCGTATCCAGAGAGATTCAGCAGTTCGGTTTCATGCAGTTCCGTCCCGCTGTCCAGACGGTACATCACTTGCAGGTGCGGGGTGTCGTCATGGCTGTGCTCCACACAGCGTCCGACCCAATGGGTGAAGTCACGCGCTTCTTCCACATAACCCAGCCGCATTAGCGCGTACATGCTGAAGGAGGCATCACGGATCCACGAGGCGCGATAATCCCAATTGCGCTCGCCGCCCAGCTCTTCCGGCAAACCAAAGGTGGCGGCAGCGGCGATAGAACCGTGCTGTTTTGAGGTCAGGAGTTTTAGCGCGAGGGCTGAACGCGTCACCATTTCCTGCCAGCGACCGCGATAGGTGCGGTGGCTGCTCCAGTGACGCCAGTAGTTCAGGGTCTCACTGAAGCATTGTTCGGTGGCGATTTCCGCAACGAACGGATCTTCATCACTGCCAAACACGAACTCGGCAGACTCTCCGGCTTTCAGGGCAAAGGTCGCCACTGCGCTGTGGTTTTCCCGCGTCATCACCACCGTCGCGCTGAGACGTAAGGCGGGCTGACCTTCCGCAAGAAACGCGATGCCGCCAGGGCGTAATTCGGTGTGGGTGTCGGCACGGGCATAATCATGGCGCGGTGCGCACAGCAGATGAAAGTTGGCCGATCCGCGCACCATTTTTACCCGACGTACCAGACGTGGCACTTTATTGGGTTGATCGCAGATGGGCATGTAATCGGTGATTTCCGCCACGCCTGCGTCACCCAGCCACCGGGTTTGTAGGATGTTGGTGTCCGGCAGGTAAAGCTGCTGCTGGCGGGCATTTTGCCAGTCGGGTGCCAGCGAGAACAATCCCGCTTCATCGCCGTCGAGCAGGGCGGCAAACACCGATGGGCTATCGAGCTCGGGCCAACAGAGATAATCGATGGTGCCGTCATTGGCGATGAGTGCACAGGTGCGTAAATCGCCGATGACACCGTGGTCATCAATTTTGCGTTTAATGGTGCTCATGCGGCCTCCCTTGGCGGTATCTGATTGTTAACTATAGACGAAAAGCTTTTTTCAGCTGGGGCGGGGCACGGAAGGATAACTTCTATACTGTGAAGACACCCTTCACGCAGGAGAATGTTATGGCATTAGGCAAACAGAAAGTGGCGGTGGTCACCGGTGCGGATTCGGGAATTGGCCGCAGTTGTGCGGTGATGCTGGCGGAAGCGGGTTATACCCTCGGCATTACGTGGCGCTCAGATGAAAAGGGCGCGCAGGAAACCGCACGGCTGGTGGAGAGCAAAGGGCAAACGGCGCAAGTACGGCAACTGGATCTCTCCGATCCACAAGAAGGCGGCAAGCAACTGGCGCAACTGATTAACTCGCTGGGACGCATTGATGTGCTGGTCAATAACGCGGGCGTGATGCTTAAAGCGGATTTCCTTGACGTCACCTTTGAAGACTGGCGAAAAACCTTCAACGTTGATGTCGATGGCTCTTTTATCTGTGGGCAAATTGCAGCGCGACATATGGTTGATCAAGGGGATGGCGGGCGCATCATCAACATCACCTCGGTGCATGAACACACCCCACTGCCCGATGCGACAGCCTACACCGCGGCAAAACATGCGTTGGGCGGATTGACCAAATCGATGGCGCTCAGCTTGTTGCCGCACCACATTCTGGTGAATGCCGTGGCGCCAGGCGCGATTGCAACGGCGATGAACAACCTGACTGACGATCAGGCTCGCAGCACGCGCATGCCGGAAATCCCGATTGGGCGTCCCGGCGATACGCGAGAAGTGGCGAGTTTAGTGGCGTGGCTCTGTTCCGAGTGGGCCACCTACACCACCGGTCAATCCTTTATCGTTGACGGCGGTTTTATGCTGGCCAATCCGCAGTTTAAGGGCTATCACTATTAGCCCGCCCGGCGGTGATTCCATCGGCGAATGACATAACGCAGCACGACGCCGAACACAATCGCCGCCACCAACCACAGTAAGTGTTTGAAGTGCTGGTCAAGCTTGTGCAGCCACGGTGTGATGATCTCCCCCGCAAAGTAGCCGAGAGTCACGAAGATCAGCGACCAGATGGCCGCACCGATGACGTTGAGCACAAAAAAACGCAGCGGTTTCAGACGACTGGTGCCGATGATGATAGGGCCGATAATGCGAAAACCATACATAAAGCGCACGCCGATGACAAACAGGCTAGGGCGCTTTTGAATCAGGTGATTGGCCTTGCGAATGGTGTCCTGATGTTTACGAAAACGGCGCAGGATGCGCGTGCCATAACGGCGACCCAACCAGAACAGCAACTGATCGCCAATAATCCCGCCGGCCATGGCGGCCAGTACCACACCAGTGAAGTGCAGCAAGCCTTCATGCGCTGCCACGCCGCCCAGCAGAGTAAAGGTTTCCCCTTCTGCGATACAGCCAATCAGCAGCGCCAGATAGCCATATTGCGTAATTAATCCATTGATATCGAGATGCAAATTATCCTCCCTGTCGTGAATGAATCAGGTAACAGTTTATACGCCAGTGGCTTTTTTTGTGCCGCTGTCCGCAAAAACAGCAGCGCCGATTATACTTGAAGGGAAGCTGCCTGAGTTGGACAGTCTGATAGCTGGAGGGGCAGCCCATCGCATCAGAGGAGTGATTTTATGAATCATGTCTGGGGTCTTCTGGCGCATCCTAACCAGGAAATGCGCGATATCAAGCAAGAAAACGAGAGCGTTTCGCACCACTACACCCACCATGTTTTGATGATGGCCGCGATCCCGGTGATTTGCGCCTTTATCGGTACTACGCAACTGGGCTGGAATCTGGGCGAAGGGCAGTTTGTTCAACTCAATCTACTGACCGGCATCGGTCTGGGCATTCTGTTTTATCTGATTATTTTAGGTGGCGTGGCGGTGATGGGCCGCGTCATTCACTGGATGGCACGTAACTATCCGCAGCGTCCGAGCATACCGCGCTGTACCGTGTTTGCAGGCTATGTCGCAACACCGCTGTTTATCAGCGGCCTGGTGGCGCTCTATCCACTGGTGTGGCTGTGCGTGTTGGCGGGAGCGGTTGCTCTGCTTTACACCGGCTATCTGCTGTATGTCGGCATTCCGGTGTTCCTCAATATCGACCGGGATGAGAGCCTGCGCTTCTCAGGTTCAACGCTGGCCATCGGTGTGTTGGTGTTTGAAGTGCTGCTGGCGTTGACGGTGGTGCTGTGGGGTTATGGGCCGCGATTGTTCTGATGGGCGGTTGCCATAAATGGCAACCCTGCAGATAAATCATGGAATATAAGGTCGTCATTTATGACGACCTTTTTTTAACGCCCGGAAACAATCTACCTAAGAAATTTCGCAGGGAAATGGGTATGATGCTGCTGCCAGCCCGCATCCCGTCTGGTTTGATGCGTGCGGCCTGTGTTTCAAGCACAGCGCAAAACTCCTTACCGGATTTTCCTGACACGATGTCTGTAAAAATGCGTATTTCCTTGCTGTCGCTGGCGCTGTTTGTCGCCGCGCCCGCAGCTGTAACACCTGCACTGGCCGCGCCTGCTGCGCTATCTAATCTGGCGCCGATTGCGCAACCGCAAATCGCCTCCGGCAGTGCGATGATTGTCGATCTTGAAACCAACAAGGTGCTGTTCTCCAGCCATCCCGATCGTGTGCGTCCGATCGCGTCGCTCACCAAGCTGATGACCGCCATGGTGGTGTTGGATGCCAAGCTGCCGATGGATGAAATGCTCTCCGTTGATATCAGCCATACGCCTGAGATGCGCGGTGTGTTTTCACGCGTCAAACTGAACAGTGAAATTAGCCGTCGCAATATGCTGCTGCTGGCGCTGATGTCATCGGAAAACCGTGCTGCCGCTAGCCTGGCGCATCATTATCCCGGTGGTTATGATGCCTTTATCCGCGCCATGAATGCCAAAGCGCGCGCGCTGGGTATGACGCACACGCATTATGTTGAACCGACCGGTTTGTCGATTCACAACGTCTCGAACGCGGAAGATCTAATCAAGTTGGCAAAAGCCACGCGTCAATATCCGTTGATTGGTGAATTGAGCACCACCAAAGAAGACACCGCCGTATTTAAGCATCCGAACTATGCCCTGCCGTTCCGCAACACCAATCATCTGGTGTACAAAAATGACTGGCGTATTGCGTTGACCAAAACCGGTTACACCGATGAAGCGGGTCACTGTCTGGTGATGCGCACGGTGATTAATAACCGTCCGGTCGCGCTGGTGGTACTGGATGCCTTTGGTAAGTACACCCACTTTGCCGATGCCAACCGTCTGCGTGACTGGCTGGAAACCGGCAAAGCCGCGCCGGTACCGGCAGCTGCCTTGGCGTACAAGAAACAGAAATCGTCGCAAACGGCCAGCACTGCTGACGTGGAGTAAAGCATCAGGTTTGGTCGCCATCAATGGAGGCCCTACAGGTTATGCACGTTGTTATGTAGGGTCGCCATGAATGGCGACCTTTTAAAAATGAAAATCCCTTATCGTCAGCACCAATGTTTTACCGCTTCATTCCTATAGTTTCCGTTTCGGCTACGCTCTACACTGGCCGCCATTCATTATTAACTGGTATTTATCGGCTGTTATTGCGCTGGAATCTCACTCATATGTTTAAGCTTCGTTCGCTCCTTACCCCAATTTTACTGCTGCTGGTGCTGTTGAGCCCGGCGCTCAGTTTCGCGGATGACACGGCCGCTGCGGCGCAGCAAGAGGACGCCGCGCCGAAGGTGAATCCTTCCGTTGAACTGCCGAAAATGCAGAAAATCCTCGATAAAATTAAAGGCCAGGTGTCCGGTGATACTAACGAAAACCAGCTCAACCAGCTCAATGAGATGGCGCTGGAGCTTTCGGGTAATGCAGACACCCTCGGTCAGGCTTTGATCCCGCAACGTCAGCAGCTGGATGCACAGTTAGCGGTACTGGGGCCCGCCCCGAAAGCGGACAGCGGCGTGAAAGAGACGCCCGAAGTGACGCGCAAACGCTCCTCGCTGGAAAGCCAGAAAAGCAAACTGGACGATCAGATCAAACAGGCCGAAGGGATTAAGAACGGTGCGCTGGTGCTCTCATCGCAGATCGTTAACCTGCGTCGTGATCAGTTGAAAAGCCAGTTAGCCTTAAATTCCGGCAGTATTCTGGGGCCGAAATTCTGGTCACCGCTGGTGAGCCGTCAGGATCTCGACGGCGAGAAGATCAGTGATTTTATCGCGGAACTGCAAGACACCGCAGCGCTCTCCTGGGAGCCAGGCTGGCGTTTTGGCACCATTGGCTGGTTGATTGCAGCGATGCTGGTGATGACACTGGGCCGTCGCTACAGCGAAGAATTTCTGGCGTGGGTAAGCATCCATAAAATGCCGGAAGGGCGCTTGCGTCGCAGTTTCCTGGCGGCAGCCATTGCGCTCACCACCCTGGCGGCCGTGGTGCTGACTTTCAACTTTATTGCGCTGGCATTTACCCGCCGCGATGAAGTCTCTACCGATGTGCAAGATTTTGTTGAGCGTCTGGTCCAGCTCAGCGTCTATTGCGGACTGATTGCCGGTTTAGGCCGTGCGTTCCTGTCAACGCGCCGTCCAAGCTGGCGTTTGCCGAGCATCTCCAATGAAGTAGCGCAGGCGTTAAAGCCGTTCCCACCGATTACCGCTGCGCTGGTGTTTGTCTTCCAGACCGCTGAATCTTTCAACTACAGCGTTGGCACCAGCCTGAATACCACCATTTTCGCCAACGGACTGACTGCACTGTTGATTGGCAGTACGGGACTGGCGATCAGCATGCGCACTAACCGCGTGCGTCGTCGCATGGTGCAAGAGGGCAATGCCCCTGAGGCTCGTCCGACCATTGTGGGCTTGGTGCAACTGGCGCTGACCATTACGGCACTGGCGATTCTGATTTCACTGATCATCGGTTACGTTACGCTGGCCCGCTTCCTGAGTTATGAAGTGATTTGGTGTGGCATTTTGTTCGGCTCATTCTACTTCCTCAGCCACTTGGTGAATGATGGCTGCGAGAGCCTGTTTTCCACCAATAATGCCACGGGCAAACGTCTGCAGGGCTCGCTGAATATCGACGAGCGCCACTTGCAGCAGGCCGCTACGCTGCTGGCGGCTGTCGGCAAAACGGCGCTGATTGGGTTTGTCGCGCTGGCGTTGCTCAATGGCACCTTCGCTTCTTCCACCCCGATTGAGCTTATCCAGAAGGTGATTGAATTCTGGGGAGGCAAAGGGCTGGAGTCGCTGAACATTGTGCCGGCGCACATGGTCAATGCGATCCTCTGCCTGGTGGTGGGCATCTACGTGCTGCGCTCAGTACGCCGTTGGCTGGATAAAGATTTCCTGCCCAAAACCACCATGGATGTGGGCATGCGCGTGTCGCTGGTGACGCTGTTCAGCAATATCGGGTATGTGCTGATCATCTTGCTGACGCTGTCGATCATGGGCCTGCAGTGGAACAAACTGGCGTGGATCGTCAGTGCCTTGTCAGTCGGTATCGGTTTCGGCTTGCAGGAGATCGTGAAGAACTTTATCTCCGGTCTGATTTTGCTGACCGAACGCCCGGTTAAAGTGGGCGACCTCGTCAGCATTAGCGGTATTGAAGGGGATATTCGCCGCATTAATGTGCGTGCCACTGAGATTCAGCTCAGCGATAAATCCACGGTGATTGTGCCAAACTCGCAGCTAATCTCGCAAAACGTGCGCAACGCCACCATGGGCAATGCGCAGGGTGTCGTGACCATTTTACTGACTTTCCCACTGGATATTGATCCGGTGCGCGTGCGCGAAATTTTGCTTGAGGTTTATCAGGAGAATGAACGTATTCTGGAAACGCCCGAGCCTTCGGTATCCTTTAAAGACCTTACGCCTGCAGGCATTGTGCTGAGCGTCACCGGTAACGTGGCCAGTCAGCGTCAGATCTCAGGGGCGAAAAGTGATTTGCTGTTCGATATTCTGACGCGTCTGCGCAAAGAGGGCATTGTGCTGTCTACGCCGCAAACGATGATTATTGAGCGCCGTGCGTTGCCTGCAACTGTGCAGGATGAAGGAGAGCAACTGCCTTAACATCGGACGGCATCAATGCCGACCTTTCCATGGGTCGGCACAATATTTTGTAGGGTGCGCATTGATGCGCACCTGGATCGATAAGATCTTCACCGCCCAACCCCCAACCCCCAACCCCCAACCCCCAAACGCGTTTTTCTCTTTTTAAATAACTTATATGTCACTTAAAAAATACCTTTGTCAGTATTTTTTTTGTTGTCGACATGATGAAACAAATAGGAATCTAATTTATTTAATTGGCAGTTGTCTGCTTAGAGTAAATCAGATAAATGGCGAGAACTCTGGAAGTGGCTCTCAATTTTTTATTTAAAATCTTGGATGAAGATGCGAGATCTTGATTTCATTTCTCCATTGTAGAAAATAAAACCGCTGAACAATAACGACTGGTTTTATTACTAGATATCTTAGGGAAGTGAGAAAAGGAGATTTGTATGGTCGTAGGTGATGGAACGTCATGGAGTTCTGAACGTGGAAGCCGTCCTGGTTACGGTGGTAGTACCGGGAATTCAGGTGGGAATGGGAGTGTCTCTAATAACGGGCTCTCTAACACGCAGGGTACGCCAGTCAATAAAGATGTCGCCGGTAAAATGGCCAGATTGGCAGGTATAGATACATCGCATATTATCGGCTACTTTTTAGATTCAGATGGAAGAGTTATTGGTATAGATACACGCATTTCCGGTGATGCCTATGGTGTAGCTATTGGATATTTGCCACCTAATCCAAGAGGTCATGATATATCAAGTAATGTAAATTCGCCGGGAGGTAACGTACCATTTAATTTCGATGTTTCTGAAACCAGAAAGGTTGAACTCAGAAGAATAATTTCGAAAAATGCTAGATTAGCGAATTCATCCCAATCCGGAATAAGTATCACTAAAGCGAGGCAAGTTACGGCTAAAGCGCAGATGGAGTTAGCTCTGATAGATATGTATAACAAACATAAGCCGTCAGAGCCAGACTTGGCTAATGCTATCAGGATTACAACCGATTTTTATAAGGAAGTTACTGGAAAGCTTGGTGAACGGGCGGCAAAGCAAGCACGTGACTACGCGGATCTGGTAAAGGGTAAGCGACTCCGTAGTGTTGAGTCAGCTAATCGCGCTATGAGTAAATACTCGAACTCATTAATCAAAAGATATGGAATGAAGGATCGGCATGCATTAGCAAATGCAATTAAAGCAAAGAATCTTAGTAAGCTTGCAGAAAAATACAGTCAGTATAGTAAAGCCTTGGGTTACTATGGACATGCTGCTGATGTGATTAATGTAGTCCTTGAACTAACAGAAGCAATTAAAACAAACTCATGGAAAAAGTTTTTCATCAAGTTAGAAGCTTTGATTGCGGGTAAAGTAGCGACTGCTGCAGTTGCTTTCGCATTTGTTGCTATTACCGGTGTCCCTTTAGGAATATTAGGTTATGCACTGATTATGGCCGCAGTGGGAGCAATGGTGAATGATGCTTTAATTAATAGCATGAACATGAAACTTGGGATTAAACTGTAATTTAAAGTCAAATAAAAGCAAGGTCAGTTACTTGGCCTTGTATGTTGATTTGATTAGAATGATTATTAGAGAAATGGGTGACATTACATAAGCTAGTAGCCAATATATTGCTATTATACCACTTTTTCCAATGTCATTAGCGAAGAAACCTGTATTCCAAAACTCTTCACTCGTATACCTTAAGGCGATTTTTTCAATGGCGAGTTTTGAATAAGGAAATAAAAAACATCCGATGATGAAATATAGTAGCACCCAATCAAGTCTGGCACAGTCTTCTGCGTTGTACCAAAAATAGGTATATGCAGAAAGGATGATAAATCCCTTGGGGAAGTTTTTAATATAATATTTTTTTTGCATTGATTTTTCATCCGTGAAAAATAATTAAGTGTTTAAATTTTAATGTGTTGAGTAAAACGTTGCAAGATACAATCCAGTCAATTCATGTGAGGTTACCCTTACAAATGTAGGGTAAACCTGAATGTCGCCCCTATATTGGGGCCGGCAGAATATTTTGTAAGGTGCGCATTGATGCGCACCTGGATTTATCAGACCTTCACCGCCCATCCTTTCTGCTTACTGGTTTTACCAATCCCCGGATTAAAAGTATTGGTCGGGTCCAGTTGCCGGTAAAACGCCTGCAGCTGCGGTTTCGCCTGATACAGATGTCCCACATTGTGCTCAGCCGGATACTCCGCACCGCGTTCGCTGAGGATCGCCAGCATCTTCTCTTTTAATGCGTGGGCATCCACGCCTTTCTTCACGATGTAATCTTGATGGAACACATGGCAGAAGAAGTGGCCGTAATAGAGGCGATGACTGAGGTCATGATCAAACTCTGGCGGTAAACGCTCAAACCAGTCGTTGTCATTACGGCGTAGTGCGATATCCAGCGCCAGAATATCCTCCACTTCATTGGCATGTACGGCGTGATAACGCACGGCGGCACCGGCTGCGGCAAAACGATGCAGGAAGGCATGTGCGCCCTCTTTGGCATCGCAGGCAAAAAACTCGCCGCCGCCTTCGCGGAAGTATTCGTGCAGATACTCTTGCGCTTCCGTCACCCCTTCACCGGACATCTTCAGCATCAGATGATGCTCAAACTTGTCACGGTACTGTTTCATGCGTTTGGGCAGGTGCGCAGGCAGCCAGCCGCTAATACGTTGCAGCAGGCGATCGGTGAGATGTGGTTTGACGAAGCTCAGTTTAGCCAGCCAGGCGTCGACACGGCCTTTTAAGGTGAAGAACAGCGGCATCTTATCGGTGCCGAGTTTGTCGATCATCACGAAGGTATCTTTGCCGTACACCTCGGCGATATCAAAAATATCGCGGTGCATATATTCGCCCGCGACCGGTAAATTGTTAAATTCTGCCAAAATATGACGGCGCAGATCGCCCAGCACCACCGGATCGTTGGTGCCGATATAAAACACCTGCTGTTTGGGCTCGGTGGGGAAGGTGTCGAGACGCACGGCGAACACCGCCAGTTTGCCCGCGCAGCCAGACGCTTCAAACAGGCGACGTTCGTCGGCGTTAAAACGGGCTGGCGTATCCGCATGGATATCGCGCACTCGCTCCGCATACTCATGGTCCGAAGCATGACGTTCATCCCAGCGCACATCGTTCTGCTGCCAGCGATCGTCATCAAGACGACCGAGTATCTCTTCCGGCGAGTGGCCGAGATCCATCCCCAGGTGGTTCACCAGCTTCAGTTTGCCCTCGGCGTCAATCTGCGCGTAAAGCGCCATTTCACTGTAAGCCGGACCGCGTTTGATCAGCGAACCGCCTGAATTATTACAAATTCCGCCCATCACCGATGCGCCGATACAGGATGACCCGATCACCGAATGCGGCTCGCGCCCCAGCGGTTTTAACGCTTTTTCCAGTTGATACAGGGTACTGCCGGGGAAGGCGAGGATCTGGTTGCCGCCATCAATCAGCTGCAATTTGTCGAGACGCAGCGTGCTGATGATCACCACCGGACGATCGTAATCGTTGCCGTTGGGGGTAGAACCTTCCGTCAAACCGGTGTTGGCCGCCTGCATCAGAATCACCGCATCGGCCTGCACCAGCGCCTGAAGTACACGCCACAGTTCCAGCAGTGTACCTGGAAACACCACCGCTAGCGCATCGCCCTCGCCTGAACGAAAGCCTTTACGGTAGCGCGCGGTCTGTTCCGCTTCGGTTAACAGGTGCGAAGGCCCGACCAGGCGGCGCAGCTCAGCAAGCAGTGTAGGGTGTGAGGTGTTGTTATTCATGAACCTGTCCTTGTCGTTAACGTTGCGTTTCTACTGTAGCATGCGCCAACAGCGTGGTCGCGGTGTGACATCCGTTGCTACCTGCTATCCTCATGTTGTGGCACACTGCCCCGGTTATTTCGATATTGCGCAGTTACTTAAGAGAACCCGACCTGATGAAATGGATTTACTCTGTTAGCCTCGCTGTTTCCCTTGCCATGCAACCTGCCTTCGCAGATGAGCTGTTTGGCCCCCATCCAATGACTGAACAAGCGCGTGACACCTTTGTGAATCAGCTGCTCAGCAAAATGACCCTTGATGAAAAAATTGGGCAGATGCGCCTGATCAGCGTGGGACCGGATACGCCCAAAGAGGCGGTCCGCGACATGATTCAGCACGGCCAGGTTGGTGCCATTTTTAATACCGTCACGCGGCCCGATATCCGTGTGATGCAGGACCAGGTGATGCAACTCAGCCGCCTGAAAATTCCCCTGTTCTTCGCCTACGATGTGGTGCACGGTCAACGCACTATTTTCCCGATTCCGCTCGGCCTGGCGGCCAGCTGGGATCTGGATGCGATTGGCGAAGTCGGCCGTATCTCAGCCTATGAGGCCGCCGACGATGGCCTGAATATGACGTGGGCACCGATGGTGGATGTGTCGCGCGAACCACGCTGGGGCCGTGTGTCCGAAGGTTTTGGCGAAGACACCTTCCTGAGCGCGCAGATGGGCAGCGCCATGGTGAAAGCGATGCAGGGTAAAAGCGCCGCCGACCGTTATTCGATCATGACCAGCGTCAAGCACTTTGCTGCCTATGGTGCGGTAGAGGGCGGTCGTGATTACAACACCGTGGACATGAGCCCACAGCGCTTATTCCAGGACTATCTGCCGCCGTACAAAGCGTCACTGGATGCCGGTAGCGGCGGGGTGATGGTGGCGCTCAACTCACTGAACGGGACACCTGCGACGGCGGATAGCTGGTTGCTGAAAGACCTGCTGCGCGGGGAATGGAAGTTCAAAGGCATCACCATTAGTGACCACGGCGCCATCAAAGAGCTGCTGAAACACGGTGTGGCCAGCGACCCACAGGACGCGGTGCGGATTGCGCTGAAATCTGGCATCGATATGAGCATGAGCGACGAGTACTACAGCAAATATCTGCCTGGCCTGGTGAAAAGCGGTGCCGTGAGTATGGCGGAGATTGATGATGCCGCGCGTCATGTGCTGAACGTCAAATACGACATGGGACTGTTTAACGATCCTTACAGTCATTTAGGCCCGAAAGGCAGCGATCCGCAGGACACCAACGCCGAGAGCCGACTGCATCGTGCCGAAGCGCGTGACGTGGCGCGTAAAAGTATCGTACTGCTAAAAAACTGGCATGAAACGCTGCCGCTGAATAAAGGCGCAACCGTGGCGCTGGTCGGCCCGTTAGCGGATAGCCAGCGCGACATTATGGGCAGCTGGTCAGCGGCGGGCGTGGCTAAGCAATCCATCCCTCTGTTGCAAGGCATGAAGAATGCGATGGCAGGCAAAGGCACCTTGCTGTATGCCAAGGGTGCCAACATCACCGACAACAAAGGCATTCAGGATTTCCTCAACCTTTATGAGCAGGCGGTCAGCGTCGACAAACGTTCGCCACAGGAATTGATTGATGAAGCCGTTGCTCAGGCGAAGAAAGCCGATGTAGTGGTGGCCGCCGTCGGTGAAGCGCAGGGCATGGCGCATGAAGCCTCCAGCCGCAGCGATTTGGTCATCCCGCCAAGCCAGCAAAAGCTGCTGGCAGCGCTGAAAGCTACCGGCAAGCCGTTGGTGATTGTGCTGATGAACGGCCGTCCGTTGACGGTGGTGAATGAAGATCGTATCGCGGATGCGATGGTCGAGACCTGGTTTAGCGGCACCGAAGGCGGCAATGCCATCGCTGACGTGCTGTTTGGCGACTATAACCCATCGGGCAAGTTGCCGATGTCCTTCCCGCGTTCAGTGGGCCAGTTGCCGATTTACTACAACCACTTGCCAACCGGTCGCCCGTATAATTTCGCCAAGCCTAACAAGTACACGTCGCACTATTACGATGCGGTGAACGGTCCGCTTTATCCGTTTGGTTACGGTTTGAGCTACACCACCTTTAAGGTATCGCCAGTGAAAATGTCCGCCAAAACCATGCCGCGTAACGGCACGGTGGAAGCCAGCGTCACGGTGACCAACACCGGCAAGCGTGATGGCGCAACGGTGGTGCAGATGTATCTCAACGATCCGGTTGCCAGCATGAGTCGTCCGGTGCAGGAGCTGCGTGGCTTCAAGCGCATTATGCTGAAAGCGGGCGAATCGCAGACCGTGAGCTTTAAGATTGATGTGGATGCCTTGAAATTCTGGAACCAGAAAATGCAGCACGTCGCCGAACCGGGCAAATTCAACGTGATGATTGGCCTGGATTCCGTGCGTACTGAAGATGGGCAGTTTGATTATTTATAACCATTAACAGTTTGCACCTCCTGTAGCGGCGCGATTTATCGCGCTGCTACACATCGCAGTATATGATATCCCTCAGCCATTCCTGCCAACGGGCACAACCACCAATCACCATGAACCTGCGCAAACGCATCGAACAGCAAGTCTTTCGCCTTAACGGTCTGTCACTCAACGAGTTTGATATTTCGCAACCGCCTGGCGATCCCGGCTTGTTTGGGCCGGATCATATTATCTGGCGTGTACACGGCGATTTTCCCTCAATGTTATGTGGCGGTATCAGCGCGTTGATGCTGCAAATGCTGCATCCGGCCGCGCTGGCAGGGGTGTGGGATCACTCTAATTTCCGGCAGGACATGCTGGGACGCTTACGCCGCACCAGCCAGTTCATTGCCGTGACCACGTTCGGCAATACGGTGGATGCCAACATTCTGATTGAACGCGTCAAACGTATTCATCTGCGGGTGACCGGCATTGATAATGCGGGCCAACCCTATGCCGCCAGCGATCCGCATCTGCTCACCTGGGTACACGTGGCGGAAACCAGCCGCTTCCTCGCGGCGCATTTGCGCTACAAAAATCCGCATCTCAGCCACGCCGATCAGGATCGTTACTACCTGGAAGCCGCGCTGATTGCGGAGGCGCTCGGGGCGCAACTGGTGCCAAAAAGTGTTAAGGCGGTGGAGGATTATCTGCAGGCGATGCGTCCAGAACTGGTCTGTGATGAACGTACGCGAGAAGTGATGCACCTGCTGATCAACGCTCCTGCACCTTCGTGGCAGGCGAAACCGGCCATGGAAGTGATGTTAAAAGCGGGCATGGGGCTATTACCGGACTGGGCGCAACAGCAGATTCAGCATCCGATCGGTCGCTTCACCCAGTGGCGGGTAGATAAAGAGATTGCCGTGATTGCCGGACTGCTGCGTTGGTCAATTCAGCGCGGTGCTTACGCCCGTGCGATGCAACGCATGGGGCGCTGAGGGTCACAGGTGAAGCTCATCCTGCTTTTTCGTGTAGGTACGCGGTGTGCGGGCTTCGCGTTTTAAGATCAGTTGGCGCTGCTGATAATGATGCAACAACATGCCCAGTCCCAATCCTATCAGTGCCAGCGGCAGCAAACTGTAATAGATATCAATCGGTAGCAACACCAGCAGTGCGACGCCACCCAGCAAAATGGTCAACGCCGACATCACCCACGTGTAGCGAATAAACAGCCACACCAAAATCGCGAATATGACGACGTCACGCAGATTCAAATCGAGATTTTGCAGCACCATATCGGCCATTCCACAAGGGTTAATGCGCTGACAATAGCATGCGAGACGGCAAAAGAATCACGAATTAATGTGATGTCTGAAAGTGCAGCCTGCTGCTATTCATTAGCATCTCTCAAGATTCCTGTTGGCACTTTGAGAGTTTTACCCTTGTGTCACGTGGTGCGAGTGTCGATCCTGCTCTATTCTCAGGGAAAATGGATCCCTCTAGGCTTTGTCGAGGCGTTATGACACACCAACCTCTGATTGCTGAGGTGCCTAATCAGCAAAATACACTTACCGCCATCGTCGAACAGGATGCGCGTACCGCCTATTTCTATATCTGGCCGAACGATCTGTTTCGCAGCCAGTATGCCGTGCGCGGTTGCTGGCTGCGCAACCTGTTGCCCGCCCCGGCGCGCGAAGATCGTGAAGCGATGGAGCAGGGCATTGCACCGCTGCTCAGCGCGGAATATTGCCGTACGCTGGAAGCGGAGCCGATGCTCGATCCGGCTGGTTTACAAATCCTGTGGGAGCCGAGCGATGACGGGGCCGCGCTCTGGTATTACGGCCAGTTGCTGGCGGTGATCCCCGGCTGGAGCCTCTATCAGGACAAGCAGGTCAGCTTCTCTGCGGGCTGCATCAAAGAGAACCGCCTCACCGCGCCACTCGGGTCTGCTTCCACCAATGATTATTATGCGCGCGCCGAGCAACAGCGCCATTTCTGGCGTGACTGGCATGATGGCCAGTTGTGGGACAGCGTGCAGCGCGATGTGATGCAGTGCTATCAGGCGCAGTTTGGCGAATCGGTGAAGTACTACGCCATCGATCAGGGCAACTGGCCGCCGATGGCGATTTCACAGCACTGGCACAATGGCGTTTGGTATTTTCTCACCCTCGGCATGGCGATCCGTCCGATGCCGCAAGTGGATTATCTGTTTGATGAGCTGGCACCGCAGTATCGCCGCGTGGAATTAGCGATGGCAGTGGATGGCGAAGTGATGACGGAAGCCAACGCGGTACAAATGGCGAGTGCGCTGGCAGAGTTCGCCCACCTGCCATGGGCGCGCCTGACGTGGATTGGCGAAGGGCACACGCTGGCATCCGAAGTGGCGCCAGTGGGCTTTGAGAGTTTCCTGCTGGCGAATGACCTGGCACCGGAAGCGGCACAGTTCCGTTTGCCAAAGCGCGATGGTGATCGCCCCAATTTGTTGTGGGCCACGCCGATCACTGAAGCAGAACGCCAGTTTGCCCAGTCTGATGAACGCGGCGGCCAGCAGCTGTTACAGCGTTTACAGGCTGACGGGAATAACCACGTGTTCCGACCGCGTCAGGAAGTGGTGGATCCGTTGCAGTGAGGTTATCTGCGGTTTGATGCCCTCACCCTAACCCTCTCCCACAGGGAGAGGGGACTGAGCGAGCGAAGCCTTACCTGGCACTGCATCCCTCTTCTCACATATAGCAGCGTCTCCCTCTCCCTGTGGGAGAGGGCCGAGGTGAGGGCATCAGCGCGCACTCCCCTAATTAAGCGCAGCGTTAGTCACCACCCTAATGATCACCTAAATCAACTATTTGCATTTTTGTGATCTGGCTCACCTCAAGTTCCGCTTTAACACGCCGTTAACCTCGATCAGGCAACTCGCCAACCAGGGTAAGGGCACATCGATGTTAAAAACTACACAATCTCGTTTTACCGCGACGTTGGTCGCATTTTTCGTGGTCCTGATGCTGGTTACCGTGGTGGTGATCAATCAGTTTATTGCTCCGCAACTGAGTCAAAACGAAAGCCGTTTGGTCCGCTATGAAGTCGATGGCCTGGCCGGGCGTATCGTTGAACAGATGAACCGTGTGCAGGCACAACAGCGCGCGATCACGGAGGCGGCAGGCGTGATGGTCAGCGCCACCATCGACACCTTACTGCCAACGTTGGTGAACCAATACCAGGACAGCAACGTTTTTGGTGGCGGTATCTGGCCACTGCCCAATCGTCGCGATCCTGCGAAGGAGAAAGACAGTTCGTTCTTTGCGCGTAATGCCAGCAATCAGTTGCAGGTCAACACCTACTGGAACTCTGATGCGGCGGATAAATATTGGGAACAACCCTGGTACAAAGACGGTATGGCGGCAGCAAAAGGGCAGTGTGCCTGGGCGAAAGCCTACCAGGATGCTGCCAGCCCGCAGCCGCGCACCAACTGCGCCATGGCAATTTATCGTGATGGCACGGTGTGGGGGGTGGCGACTATTGACGTCACGCTCGGTTTCTTCAACCAGTTGGCAAAACAGATGGGCGATGCGATTCAGGGACGTGTGCTGATCGTGGAAGCCGATGGCAAAGTGGTGGGTAACGCCGCGCTGCTGGACGGCACGCCGAAGCTGGAAAATCTGTCCGATACCCAGTTGCCAATGGCGTCTGCGTTGAAAGGTTTACTGGCGCAGGCGGGAACACAGCCAACCCAAACGACTTTCAAAGGTGAGGATGGCGAACACACCTTGTTCCTGCAGGCCATTGCGGGCAGTCCGTGGTATCTCGCCAGCGATGTCCCTTCCAGCCTGCTGGATGCACAAACCCACAGCATGCTGACGCGGCTTGGCCTGGTGCAGATCCCACTGGCAGTTATTTTGTTGCTGGTTCTGCTCGGTTTCGTGCGCGCGATGATGAAACGCCTGAGTCTGTTGCATCGCAATATTGAAGCGCTTTCAATGGGCGGTGCCGATCTCACCCAGCGCTTACCTGCCAGCAATAGCCCTGAATTCAATGCGGTGGCGGAGAGTTTTAACCAGTTCATTGCGTATCTGCAGGGATTGATGCGTCAGGTCGGAGACAGTGCTTTAGCCATCACAGCCGCCTCACGTGAAATCGCCAGCGGCAATGCGGATTTGTCTGCGCGTACCGAATCGCAGGCCAGCTCGATTGTGCAAACCGCTGCTTCGATGGAGGAGTTGACCGGGACCGTGCGTCAGAACGCCGATAACGCCACGCATGCTAATCAGCTGGCAGATGGTGCCTCGCAAGTGGCCGCGCGGGGTACAGACGTGGTGCGCCAGGTGGTCAGTACCATGGGCGCGATCAACCACTCATCACGCAAGGTGGTGGATATCATCAGTGTGATTGACAGCATTGCCTTCCAGACCAATATCCTGGCACTGAATGCTGCAGTTGAAGCGGCGCGCGCGGGTGAGCAGGGGCGTGGCTTTGCTGTGGTGGCGTCGGAAGTGCGTAATCTGGCCCAGCGTTCGGCTAACTCCGCACGCGAAATTAAGAAGCTGATTGAGGAGTCGGTGGCCAACATCGATACCGGTAGCCAGCTGGTTGAGCAGGCCGGACAGACCATGGATGAGCTGATGCAAGGCGTTAGCAGTGTGACAACGCTGATGAGCGAAATCATGTCTGCCAGCCGTGAACAGAGCATGGGGATCGAGCAGGTTAACGTGGCGATCACGCAACTGGATGGCAGCACGCAGCAGAACGCCGCGCTGGTGGAGCAGGTCTCCGCTGCGGCCCATGCGATGGAAGAGCAGAGCGTGCAGCTGGAATTGGTGGTGCAGAGCTTTAAGCTGTAAGGGGCGCGGGGCGATGTTAATCATCGCCCCGCGCTAACATCACGTAAACGCGTTCCGAATCTCTTCACGCGCCGCATGGCGTGTGGCATTGGCGACGGTGCCGCGATCCACCAATTTCCCCTGCAACAGCAAATTGTAGATTGATGACTGCGGGCGATTGAGGCGGTTCTGGATCAACTGTATCGCCTCATAACCCAACTCGCGGCAGGGCACGGCGAATCCCGTAATTGGCATTTCAGGTGATCCCTCCAGACGGCTCGCCAGATCGGTGGTCATCAACGACATATCCTCGGGCACGCGTAAACCGCGTGACAGCAAAGCCTTTTGTACGCCAGTAATGATCCCTTTACCGCCGGGCAGAATCACATCTGGCCACTGTTCACGGGGATGCGCATCCAGCCAGCGATGCAACGCCGCTTCGGTATCCTGCGATGAGTAAGCTTCAATCACGATCAAATCATGCTGCGAATTAAACGGCATATGAAAGTGGCGATAGGCGTCTTTGATCCCTTCCAGCCGCAGAAACAGCGTCTCACGACGCAGACAGGTCACGGTCAATACGCGACGATGGCCCTGTTCGAACAGATGCTGCATAGCGCTAAAACCAATCGCACGATGATCGGGAGAGACCGCATCCAGCCTCATATCTTTATCCCGCGAGTTGATCAATACACAAGGCTTATCCAGCGATGCCGCGAGGCTGAAAATGGCTTGATCGTCGGTGCCGATGATGATGATGGCGCTGATATTTTTTGCGCTGGCTTTCTCCAGAAACAGCTTCACATCGGCGCGTTGCTCCTCCAGCGGACAGTAGCTGATATGCACATCGTGTGATGCACAGGCCTCGGCGATGCCGCGTGTCACTTCGAGATAGAAGTGGTCCCCGCGCGGGGTAAAGGTGCGGGCGGGCGCAAACACCACAATGCCATTGATCAGCAGCCGGCCACTCATCATTTCGTGTAAGACACCGAGTCGACGTGCGCAATTTACGATGGCATCACGTGCCTTATCGCTGGTGTAGGATTTCCCGCTCAATACGCGCGAAACGGTGCTAACCGAGTAGCCGGTTATTGCTGAAATTTCGTCCATTTTGAGCTTGCCAGCCATAATGTGATCCCCATCCCAATCAATTTTTGCAAATTTTTGCAGACGCAGTGGATTGATATTAAGACTGTTTTACATGTGGTTCACAAACATCCGCACCGCTCTGCGAGCATTCTCACAAAAACAGTTTGTCCCCTCCGCCGTGCTTTTTTATGTTCCTCGCAGACACCTCAATAGCGGTCACAGGCGGAGAATCACGATGTTAAAAATTGCGATAGTGGGCATGGGCAATATTGCCAATTCACATATCCAGGCATTTTTGCAGTTTCCTGAGCGCGGCAAAATTGTCGCGGTAGCGGATGTGTATCCGGAAAAAGCGCGCGAGAAATTGCAGCGTTACGGCCTGCACGATGTGCGTGTTTATCGCGATCACCAGGAGATGTTGGCTGAAGGGGCTGACATTGACGTGGTGGATGTCTGCACGCCGCCCTACGTCCATGCGGAGAACACGATTGCGGCGTTGCAGGCCGGGAAACATGTGCTGTGTGAAAAACCGATGGCGGCCTCGCTGGAGGAGTGCGATGCAATGATCGCCGCGCAAAAAGCCAGCGGGAAAATTTTGTCGGTGGTGGCACAGAACCGCTTCACTGACGCTTTCTGGCGGCTGAAGGCGGCCGTGGATTCCGGGCTGGCGGGCAAAATTTGTCATGCACAAGTGGACTCCTTTTGGTGGCGTGGTCATTCCTACTATGACTTGTGGTGGCGCGGTACTTGGGAAAAAGAGGGCGGCGGCTGCACCCTCAACCATGCGGTACACCATATCGATGCCATGCAGTGGATGCTCGGCGCGCCGAGTGAAGTGGTCGCCATGATCGGCAACGTGGCGCACGACAATGCCGAAGTTGAGGATCTCAGCGCGGCTATTTTCCGTTATCCCAACGGCACTCTCGCACAACTCACCGCTTCGGTGGTGCATCACGGTGAAGATCAGAAAATCGTGCTGCAGGGTGAAAGAGCGCGACTCTCTGCTCCGTGGAAAGCGGTGGCTATGCAGGCTGCTGAGAACGGTTTCCCTGAGAAAGAGAACAACCAGGCGCTGGAGAGTGAGCTGGAACGTTTCCATGCGGATACGCCACCGCTCAAATGGACGTTACATGCAGGACAGGTGGATGACTTCTTCTCCGCCATCGAACAACAACGTGCACCACTGATTGATGGCGAGCAGGGTAAGCGATCGCTGGAGCTGATCACCGCCATTTATAAATCGGCTATCACCAAAAGTACCGTCTCCTTGCCGATCCCGAAGGATGACGCCTTCTATCGCACCGGCGGGCTGATTGCCCATGCGCCGCACTTCTATGAAAAACAGGCTTCGGTGGACAATTTTGCCGACGTCGATGATATCCCACTGGGCAAAAACTTTGCGTGAGGACACAACCATGAATAAGCAGGATGGCATGAACTACGCGCCGCAAGGCAAACCGCAGCCGGTGGTGCAGCCGGGGGAGTTCGTGATCGCAGCAGCAGGGCTCGATCACGGCCACATTTACGGCATGTGCAATGGCCTAACCGAAGCCGGCGCCACGCTAAAATGGGTGTTTGATCCCGATCCCGCCAAAGTGGATAAGTTTGTGCAGCAATATCCGCAGGTGCAGGTAGCGGACTCACTGGAGACGCTGCTGGCGGACCCGCAGGTTCAGCTGGTGGCGGGGGCGGCGATCCCGTCACAGCGCTGCGCGTTGGGGCTGAAGGTGATGGCGGCTGGCAAAGATTACTTCACCGACAAAGCGCCGCTCACCAGTCTGGAACAGCTGGAAGATGCCAAAGCGATGTGCGCCAAAACCGGGCGCAAGTATGCGGTTTATTACAGCGAACGTTTACACGTTGAGAGTGCGGTGTTTGCCGGCCAACTGGTGGAAAGCGGGGCTATCGGTCAGGTGGTACAAACGCTGGGCACCGGCCCACACCGTGAAGGCACCGGACGACCAGACTGGTTCTATCAACGTCGTTATTTCGGCGGCATTCTGTGCGATATCGGAAGTCATCAGATTGAACAATTCCTCTATTACACCGGCAACAGTGATGCCACTGTCGTGGCCAGCCAAGTGCGCAATTTCCGCCATCCGCAACATCCGCAATTCGAAGACTTTGGTGATGCCATGCTGGCCGGAGAGAACGGCGCGACCGGCTATTTCCGCTGCGACTGGTTCACGCCAGACGGCTTATCCACCTGGGGCGATGGACGTATGACGCTACTCGGCACCGACGGTTATATCGAAATTCGTAAATACACCGACCTGACACGTGGTGAGCAGGATGTGGTGTATCTGGTGAATAAGGAGGGGGAATTCCGCTATGCGGTGTCAGGTGAAGTCGGTTTTCCCTTCTTCGGGCAACTGATTAAAGACTGCATTCATCGCACCGAACACGCCATGACTCAGCAGCATGCGTTTAAAGCCGCGGAGTTGTGCGTTAAGGCGCAGATGTTAGCCAACGCGGGATAACGCCTCCCTTATTACGTTGATTTCCAATTCTGTTGATAACAACAGCGGCAGGGCATTGCACCTTGCCGTTATTACACCCCTACCAGAACAGGAATCGGATCGATGGTTAAACCTACAGAACGTCGCGTCGGTTATGGTGTAGCAATAGGCTACGGACTAACTGACTTATTTGGCGGCGGTGCCTTTGCGGTAATTGGCACCTGGCTGCTGTTTTTCTATACCACCTACTGCGGATTATCGGTATTTGAAGCCGGTTCGATATTTGCTATTGCCCGTGTGATCGACGCGATATTAAGCCCGATTATGGGCTATATCACCGATAATTTCGGCAATACCTGGCTGGGGCGTAAATTTGGCCGCCGCCGCTTCTTTATTTTAATCTCCTCACCGTTAATGCTGCTGTATGGCGCACTCTGGGTGACGGATATGGGCTATTGGTATTATCTGGGCACCTATCTCACGATTGAATTGCTGTCAGCGATGATACTGGTGCCGTGGGAAACCTTGTCATCCGAGATGACCAACCGCTTTAGCGAGCGTACGCGTCTTTCTGGTGTACGTCTGATGTTCTCTGCGCTTGGCAGTTTCCTCGCAGTTTCTGTACCGGGGCTGATCATGTCCTACACCGGTAAAGACAATGCCATCACCTTTACCCTGACCGGGGTGATTTTCTCGGTGATTTATTGCATCGCCGTGTTTATTACCTGGCTGACCACCTGGGAGGCAAAGGATATTCAACCGGAGGAGGATGTCGCGCAACGATCCGCGCGAAGTGGCAGTTTGGGTTCGCACCTTAAATTTCTGTTTGTGGATTTGGCGTCGTCATTCAAAATCAAAGCGTTTCGCCAGCATCTGCTGATCTATATCTGCTCATTTACCGCGATGGACGCCTTTTTGGCGGTCTTTACCTATTTCGTGATCTACGGTCTCAAGCAGGATGCTTCATTAGCCTCACTGCTGCTGAGTAATATGATGTTTATGTCTATCCCGGGCACCTTTATTTTTATGATGCTACTGGGGCGATATAACATGACGCCTTCCAATGCGCTGAGGATCTGCTATCTCAGTATCACCACCATCTTCGTTCTGCTGTTTGCTGTCTATTTGTGGCAGTGGCAGATACCGACGCTGCTGTTCAGCACGCTCTTTCTCTTCCTCGGGATTGTGCGCGCAGGGTTGTTTTACATCCCGTGGAATATTTACAGCTTCATTCCCGATATCGATGAGATGGTGACCTGCAAACGACGCGAAGGCATTTTCGCGGGCGTGATGGTGCTGACGCGTAAAAGCTCGGTTGCCATCGCCATCTTTATGATTGGCATCGTGCTGCAGGAGAGCGGATTCGTGAAAGGCAATGGTGCACAGCCTGAGAGTGCCATTCATGCGATTGTCGGGCTAATGGTGTTCGTCACCAGCGCATTGCTGGCAGTGAGTTTCTGGCTGACCTTTAAGTTCAAGCTGACCCAGCGTAGCCACAAGTTGTTGATCAAAGAAGTGGCGCGCCGCAAGTTGGGCGGCACCCCCGCGCACTGCGATGCAGAAACCCGCGTGGTGATTAAAGACCTCACCGGATATGCCTATGACGAGGTGTGGGGGGCGGCGCATAAGAAAACAACCAGTGAGCCGGTGATCATTCAGAGCGTTAAATTAAAAGAGTAGGGACATAAAGCAGGGCATCATGCTGCTTAATCAAGCGCTTTCTGGTCGCCATAAATGGCGACTCTACAACGATCCTGTGCGCGCACTAGGCACACCATCGCAAATTTTCCGCTATTTGCCTTATGGCTGCTAAGCTTATCTTCATCGCGCCAGCGCACGGAATGTGCGCGATTTCCTCAGATTCAGGCTCAGAGGTTGTGTACAATAGCTGAGAATTTTCCGAAGGAGTTGTCATGCCCGCCATTGAAGTTATTCTCGTCGACCACCTCGATCGTCCCACCGGCAAGATGGAAAAGCTGGAAGTACATGAGAAAGGATTGCTGCATCGTGCGGTGACGGTCTACGTGTTCAATTCGCGCCATGAACTGCTGCTGCAGCGCCGTGCCAACGGCAAATATCACTGTGGTGGCTTGTGGAGCAACACCTGTTGTGGTCACCCTTATCCACAGGAATCGACGCGCGATGCCGCAGAACGTCGCTTGCGTGAAGAGATGGGCATGCAGCTAGCGCTGACGCCGGTATTCGAATTGAGCTACAACCTGCCGCTCAGCAATGGTTTGACCGAGCACGAATACGGTCATGTGTTCTTCGCCATCAGCGATGTTGAACCGCAACTCAATCCGGAAGAAGCGGATGCCTGGTGCTATCGCTCGATTGCGCAGATTCAGCAGGAAATGCAGGATGATCCTGAGCAGTTTACGCCCTGGTTCCTGCACACCTTCCCACGCATCCCCAATACCCTTGGCGACTTCCGCCTGACTGCATAAAAAAAACGCCCCATGCGTGGGGCGTTGTCATGCTAGCTAAAGTCTTCCGCATCGACATCGTAGCCTGAGGGTTCCCAGCGAATCGCCAGCAGCGCCAGCAATCCGATCAGCGGAGCAAGGAAGATCACCCAAAACACCCCAGTGCCAAACGTGGCGACCAGCAGCGGGAAGACAAACAGCGACACGGTGGAACTGCCGCGCATCAGCGTCTGGTTAAAGCCAACGCCGACGCCACGCAGTGAAGCTGGATAGCTCAGTGAAGCGAACGTCATGGTGTGCGAGCCCGGACCAAATCCCTGACCAAACAGGAACAGCGCCAGCATGGCGATGGCAACGGCAGCCTGTTCACCGCCTTCTGGACGGCCAATCAAAGCCAGTCCGAGCAGTGCAATACACTGGCAGCTGTAACCCGCTACTGACATCTTCCAGGCACCGAGACGGGGCACCAGACGCACGGCCAGCAATCCGCCGACAAACGCAAACAGCAGATTGAGCGCCAGCGACACCAGAATGGTGGTCAGCATCGATTGGGCGAAGAAACTCGAAATGATCACCGGCAGGCCAAACGCCACCGCGTTATAGGCAAACGATGAAGCGATGGAGGTCACCGTGGCTAAAATCGTCCGGCGGCGATAGACACCCTGAAGCAGCGCGCCATAGTTGCGCCAGCTGGCCTTGCGTACCGGTTTGGCCTGGGTTAAATCGGCATCATCCGCCACCTGCGCGTTGATGTTGTAGGAGCGTTGCAGGATCTGTGCGGCCCCCTGCAGGTTGCCCTGATTCGCCGCCCAGACCGGGGATTCACTCATATAACGGCTGCGAATCGCGATGATCAACAACGCGGGAACCGCGCCAAAACCAAGAATCAGACGCCACAGCCAGTCGGTGTGGCTCTCCGGCAGCACTGCATACAGCAGTAACACCAGCAGATAGGAAATACTGATTGCCGCATACCAGGTGGGGCACCACATCGCCACACTGGCCGCCTTATTGCCCTGTCCGCGCAGTTTGGAAAACTCCGCCAGAAACGCCATCGCCACCGGCAAATCAATGCCAACCCCCAATCCCATCACGAAGCGCGCACCGCCTAACACATACTCGTTCGGCGCAAAGGCGCAGGCCAGCGCAGCGACCACGAAGAAGAACATATCCGCCATAAAGACGCGGTAGCGGCCGATTTTATCTGTGAGATAACCGCCGATCAGGGCGCCGACAATCGCGCCGAAAGTGATGGCCGAGGCCACCATACCGGTGCCGGTGGGGGTGAGATTAAATTCGCGCGTGACGTCTTTGATGCCAAAGGCCAATGCGCCGAGGTCGTACGCATCAAGAAACACGCCGCCCAGCGCGATAGCGACCACAATGCGCGCGTTACTGCGCGATTCATTGCTGTTATTGACAAGATTCGACACGTCAGCAGCGCTGCGAATCCATTTGGTTTCGCCTGATGGCGTATTCCCTGCCAGCGCGACGTGCGCCGGAGAAGCTAAGTCGGACATGATGTTATGTATTTTATTGTAAAGAGTGGGCCTATGAGAATAATCCCCAGTCAACGCTTTAAAAATTCCATTTGGTTATAAGTCCTGCGTTACGGTTATAAACAATGCGCAATTCATAGCAGAAAAAGCTCGAACTGCGCGGCTTGACCGCCCCCATCTGGTTTCGCCAGGCTACGCTTGATAGTCACACAGCGAAACATAAGCAGAGGAAAGCGGCATGATTAAGCAGGGTTTATTGGGGATGATCGCGTTAGCGATGAGTGTGGGCGCGGCTAACGCTGCCGATCCGGTCAAGGTGGGATCGAAAATCGATACCGAAGGTTCGCTGCTGGGGAACATCATCCTGCAGGTGCTGGATAAACACGGGGTAAAAACCGTCAACAAAATCCAGCTCGGCACCACCCAAGTGGTGCGCGGTGCGATTACGGCGGGTGAACTGGATATCTATCCGGAATACACCGGTAACGGCGCATTTTTCTTCAACGATGAGAAAGACGCTGCCTGGAAGAATGCACAACAGGGCTACGAGAAAGTGAAAAAGCTCGATGCCGATAAAAACCATCTGGTCTGGCTGACACCCGCCCCAGCCAACAACACCTGGACGATTGCGGTGCGTGGCGATGTGGCGCAGAAAAACAATCTTCACTCCCTCGACGACCTCAGTGCTTACCTGAAAAAAGGCGGCACTTTCAAGCTGGCCGCGTCCGCGGAATTTATCGAACGCAGTGACGCACTGCCAGCCTTTGAAAAAGCCTATAACTTCAAGCTGGATCAATCGCAGTTATTGTCGCTGGCGGGCGGGGATACCGCGGTGACCATCAAAGCGGCGGCGCAGCAAACGTCGGGCGTCAATGCGGCGATGGCATATGGCACCGATGGTCCGGTGGCGGCGCTGGGTCTGCAAACCCTGAACGATCCTAAAGGTGTGCAACCGATCTATGCCCCGACGCCGGTGATCCGCGCCAGCGTTCTACAACAGTATCCGGATATCGCCAACTGGCTGCAGCCAGTGTTTAGCAAGCTGGATGAGAAGACCCTGCAACAATTAAACGCGCAGATTGCGGTTGAAGGTCAGGATGCCGGCCAGGTCGCGCAGCAGTGGTTGCAGCAGAATAAGTTGCTGTAAGCAGTGCCGCCTCTGTTGCTTAGACCGCGCCAGCAGCCGGTTCTGCTGGTGCTCACACTGCTGATCACGCTCGCCCTGTTTGCCCTGCCGTTGCTGAGCTTTGCGGCGAACCGTCTGGTCTCGGGGCAGCCGCTGATGCTGTGGCAGGTGGCGCAATCCTGGTGGGTGTTGCTGCCGTTGCTGGTGCTATGGCTGGGATTGTGGTGCCAGCCACGCCGCTATCCTCAGCTTATGGCCATGCTGGCGGCTGAAGTGATGCTGGCGTTGTTGGTGGGCATCGCCGGGCATGCCGCGAGCGCCCTGGCGAATGGCGGCAGTCCGCTGGCGCGTACCGCGTTGGGCAGTGGTTTATGGTGTGCCGCCGCGCTGGCGTTACTGCTGGCGGCTGAGATTATCCGCCAACTCGTTCACAGCACCCCTTGGCGCATTCTGCTGAATCTGCAAATCTGGCTGGTGCCGCTGCTATTGTTGCTCAGCGGGCACCTCGATCACCTGTCTCTGCTAAAAGAGTATGCCAACCGCAAGTCGGTGTTTGATGCGGCGTTTAGCCAGCATCTGCTGCTGTTGGGCGGCACGCTGCTGCCGACGTTATTGATTGGCGTACCGTTGGGGCTGGCGATTGCCCGGCGACCGCGCTGGCAAAGTGCTGCCTTTAGCGTGTTAAACCTGATTCAAACCATCCCTTCTGTTGCACTATTTGGTCTGCTGATTGCGCCGTTAGCCGGTTTAGCTTCTGCCTTCCCGGTGTTGGCGAGCTGGGGTATCAGCGGAATTGGCACTGCCCCGGCGCTGATCGCTTTGGTGCTCTATGCGCTATTACCGTTGGTGCGCAGCGTGGTGGCCGGATTACAGCAGGTGCCACAAGAGGTGCGTGAAACCGCGCGCGGCATGGGGATGAGTGCGCTGCAACAGTTCTGGCATGCAGAACTGCCGCTGGCACTGCCGGTGTGGCTATCGGGTTTGCGCGTGGTGGTGGTGCAAACCGTGGGGCTGGCGGTGGTGGCGGCGCTGATTGGTGCCGGGGGATTTGGCGCGATTCTGTTTCAAGGATTGCTGAGTAGCGCACTGGATTTGGTCTTGCTGGGCGTGATTCCGGTAGTGGCGTTGGCGGTGATGTTTGATGCCGCGTTGCGTTTACTGTCGGCACTGTTGGAGAGGTCACATGATTGAGTTTCACCAGGTCAGCAAAGTGTTTGCTGGCAAAACGGCGGTGCGAGATCTGACGCTGCATATTGAGAAAGGCAGTTTTACCGTATTGATTGGCACGTCCGGCTCGGGTAAATCCACCACCCTGAAGATGATTAACCGGCTGGTGGAACATGACAGCGGTGAGATTCGGTTTAACGGGGAAGCCATTGAGCGTATGGATGCACGCGCCTTACGACGCCGTATCGGTTATGCCATCCAGTCTATTGGGCTGTTCCCTCACTGGAATGTGGCGAAAAATATCGCCACCGTGCCCGCTTTACTGGGCTGGCCGCAGGCGAAAATCAATCAGCGCGTAGAGGAGTTGCTGGCGCTGCTGAATCTGGATGCGCATCTGGCATCACGGTTTCCGCATCAGCTCTCTGGCGGGCAGCAGCAGCGAGTCGGAGTGGCACGTGCGCTGGCCGCCGATCCGGAACTGTTATTGATGGATGAACCCTTTGGTGCACTTGACCCGGTGAATCGTCAGGCACTGCAGCAGGAGATGCTGCGTATTCAGAAGCTCTCGGGGCGCACCGTGGTGCTGGTGACGCATGATATTGATGAAGCTCTCACGCTGGCCGATCAGTTGGTGCTGATGGACGGGGGAGAGATTGTTCAGCAGGGCAAACCCATCGAACTGTTGACTCAACCGGCCAATGATTTCGCGCGTGCCTTCTTTGGCCGCAGTGAGTTGGGCGTGCGACTGCTCGCCTTGGGACGCGCAGGCCGTGCAGCTCGGCGAGGAGAGTGGCTGGAGGGCGAACCGATTGCTGCGGCACTCACGCTGCGTGAAGCGCTGTCGCAATTTATCGCCCGGCGCACGGATAAATTGCCGGTGGTTGATCAGCATCAGCAGCCGCTCGGGGTACTGCATTTCAGCGATCTGTTACGCCAGCGGGAGGCCGGGTAATGCGCCTGTTGCGCGATCCACTCTACTGGTTGCTGGCCGCGTTTCTGCTGCTGCTGTGGGGATTACCGCACAGTGGGCCGCTGTTTGCCCACTGGTTCCCGCAGCTGGATCGGCCGTTGTATCAGCAGGAGAGTTTTTGGCAGTTGGCGTTGGCCCATCTTGCATTGGTATTGAGTGGCAGCATGCTGGCGCTGGTGGTTGGGGTAGGCTGTGCGGTATTTGCCACGCGCCGGGCCGGACGGGCTTTTCGTCCGCTACTGGAGACTTTAGCGGCAGCCGGGCAAACCTTCCCACCAGTGGCGGTGTTGGCGATTGCGGTGCCGGTGATGGGCTTTGGCGCAACGCCTGCGATCATGGCGCTGTTCCTTTACGGACTGCTACCCATTCTGCAGGGCACCTTAGCGGGATTAGACAGTGTGCCCGCCAGCAATCGCGAAATCGCCATCGGGCTGGGCATGGGGCCTTGGCAACGTCTGTGGCAGATTGAACTGGCGCTGGCGGCTCCGGTGATCATGGCCGGAGTGCGTACCTCGGTGATGATCAATATCGGCACGGCGACCATAGCATCTACCGTGGGCGCGGAGAGTTTAGGCTCGCCGGTGATCATCGGACTCAGCGGCTTTAACACCGCCTATGTCATTCAGGGGGCCGTGCTGGTGGCGTTGCTGGCGTTAATCTGCGATCGCGTATTGGAGCGCGTGCAAAGAAAACTCAGTGGCTGGGAAGGATAAGGCTGTAACCGACCAACATCATGCCGCCCATGCCGCCAATGGCCATCACGGCAAACAGGGTGCCGATGAAAATTTTATTCCAGTTCATAATGGAAACCTGAGTAAAGTCATGGAGTGCGGCATGATAGCGCGCACACCCGGCGAGGCAAAGGCCGAGTGTGCGATTTTTCGTTAAGCGGGATCGTGAATGTGGATGGAAAATCCTTGCGCCTGCCAGTGTTCAAACTGCTCTAACTGACGACGCGTGGGCTTCTTGCCTGTCCAGATAAACAGATTTTGGCCGGGAAAAAGCTCAGGGCGCGGCATATCCAGCGGTTCGGCTAACACATCCATGCGCCAGCCCTGCTGCGATAAGCGCCAGGCTTCCAGCCAGATGCGTGTGCGATCTTCGACACCCCAGCCAATCATTAACGCATCTTTGCCGGCTTTTTTCCGTCCACTCGCCAGGCAAAAGGTCACGTAATCAATCAACGCACCATCCAGCAGACTGCACATGGTGCGCGCGGTGTTTTGGTCGAGTCCAAGGCGTTGACGCACAGGCACAAAAATGTGATCGATCAACGCATCCACTGGATGTTCGCGGCCAATCGTGGCGATTTTAGTGCGTAATTTAGCGGGGCGAACATGCCGAAGCACGCCCATTAACTCTTCCTGCAGCGCGCTCCAGCCATCATGCGCATTCACGGTTTCGCCTTCCAGCAAGGCTTTGACCTTACCGACAGGCACACCACTCTCTATCCAGCGTTTGATCTCTTCAATACGCTGAACATCTTCGTCATCAAACTGACGATGTCCGCCTTCGGTGCGCTGGGGTTTAAGTAAACCGTAACGGCGCTGCCAGGCGCGCAGTGTTACCGGGTTGATTCCACAGCGCTCGGCAACATCACCGATACTGTATAAGGCCATAGCGTCCTCAAAAATTCTGACCTGCATTACAACACCTTAACCGCCACGCTTGGGTTGTACAACTCTTTTGTTTCTGTACAACTTGACCCAGTGCACGATTTCAGGTTCTATCTCATTATTGAGATTTAATTCCCATAAATGAGAGGTGACGATGTCTGTGTTAAATACGGAAGACCGACTGGCCGCCCGACTGGCCGAGTTGCGGGTACAACGTGGCTGGTCGTTAGACGAGTTGGCAATGGCGACAGGCATCAGTCGTGCCTCATTGTCGCGCATTGAACGCGCCGAAACCAGCCCGACAGCCGCTTTGCTTAACCGACTGTGTGTGGCTTACGGCTTAACCATGTCGCGTTTGCTGAGTGAAGTGGAAGAGGAGTCGGCGCTGCTGTTGAAAGCCAGCGACCAGACGGTCTGGCACGACGAAGCCAGCGGCTATCAGCGTCGCAGCGTGTCGCCACCTGCCAGCCAGTTCAAAGCCGAAGTGGTAGAGTGCGTGCTACAGCCCGGTGCGCGTATTGAGTACAACGCGCCCCCGGTGCAGGGACTGGAACAACACATCTGGCTGCAATCTGGCGAATTGACGTTCACCATGGATGAACAGCGTTGGACTTTACAGGCGGGTGACTGCCTGCGCTTCCATCTCACGGGGAAATCCTCCTTTGAAGCGCATCCTGAAGGGGGCGCGCGTTACCTTTTGGTGGTGTGTAAGCCATGATTGAGATCGAACAATTAAGCGCGACACAAGCTCAGCCGCTGCTGGCGGCGTTAACCGATGTGTTGCAAGGGTGCGTGGCAGACGGCGCCAGCGTAGGATTTATTGATGCAGCCGATCGTGGTGCGATGGAGCGCTTTTGGCAGGATAAGATCTTCAGCCTGGCCAGCGGCGATAATCAACTGCTGGTGGCCTGGCAGCAGGGCGTGATTGTGGCAACGGTGATGGTGGGATTCAGTGCGATGCCGAACGGACGCCACCGTGCGGAGATCAGCAAACTGCTGGTGCACCCTGAGGCCCGGCGCCAGGGGATTGCCCGTCGCTTGATGCAGCACGCCGAGCAACTGGCCACAGGGCAGGGCAAAACGCTGCTGGTATTGGATACGCGCAGCGGCGACGTGGCAACCGATCTCTATTTATCGATGGCATGGCAAATCGCAGGATCGATTCCCTATTATGCGGAGTCGACCGAAGGCGTTCTGGATGCGACGACGGTGATGTATAAGTGGGTTAAATAACGGGGTGAGGGGGCCAGACCGCAGTGACCTGCACCATCTCAGTGCGCGCCAGCTGCCTCACCCAGTCCCAATGCCTGCATAAACAGCCGGATAATCGGATTAATTTTCCGGCCTTTCTTAATCAGCAGGCAGAAGGGGTTTTCACGCCGCACCGATTCATCACCCAACTCACAGAGCTGACCGCGTGCAATAAAGGGCGCGGCATAATGCTCCGGCAAATATCCAATAAAGTGACCGGTTAAAATCAGCATCGCGACAGATTCAACCTGCACGGCCTGTGCACCGCTGTCCTGCAACGGAATGATGCGGCGGTCATCACGCGGGGTGACATATAAATGATTAATAATCTTCTGCTCACGTAATATTTCCACTGATACTTTTTTATCACAAGAGCCAGAATATAAAGGATGTGACATGGAGCAATATAATTTTGAATATTCTTTATAAAGTGGGAAGTAATCAAAATCATTTTTCATTTCATAAACAGGGGCGATGCCGCAATGAAAACGGCCTTCACTGATACCGCGTTCTATATCATCTAATTGCGCGGTCTGTAATCGAATCTGCACTTTTGGTGCATTCTGGTACAGTTGCTGCACCGCCGCGGTGACCGGCGATTGTGGGTCGGAGATCGTGTTATCCACCACACAAATGGCGATATCACCCAGCAGCTCATTACGGCTGTTGTGCAGGCGCTCGCGGAAAAGGTTCAGCGAGACAAACAGTTCGAGCGTGGCCTGATAGACGTTGATACCGTACTGCGTCAGCTCAAAACCTTCGCGCCCACGGCTGCACAGCGTCATGCCGAGGCGAATCTCCAGATCGGAAACTTGTTTGCTGATCGCCGCCAGACCAATATTCAATTCGTGACTGGCTGCAGTTAATCCACCGGCTTCCACCACGCATTTAAATACCCGCAGTAATTTTAAGTCGATATTACTCAGTGCCAGAACCGCATTATCGCCGCGATTATTCACATTGTTTCCTGACTGGGAAACTTTACTTTCCATCTTTGCTATTCAACTCCGGAATAATTGCGGTGAGAGTACAGTGAACCTGAAATATGACGTATTTACCAGCTTGGTAATAAAATAAGTTTTTATTATCGCTGCTGAGGTATCCATATCTTTTTCATATCGCTGAAGATTATCTGTAAGGGGAAATAGCATGTCTGATAATGCCGAACTGTTATGGGGCGCGCGTTTTAAAGCGGCACCAGCGGCCAGTTTAACCGCGCTCTCACGTAGCCCGGATTATTACTTTGCCTTAGCACCTTACGATCTGGCGGGCTGCCGTGCTCATGCACGTGAACTGGCACGCGGTGATCTGCTGAGTGCCGACGAACTGAGCACCATGCTGGCGGCGATAGACGCGCTGGATGCTGATTACCGTGCGGGAAATCTGCACCCCATCGCGGCGGATGAAGATGTGCATACCTTTATCGAACGCGCACTGACCGAGCGTTTAGGGCCACTGGGCGGCAAACTGCGTGCTGGCCGTTCACGCAACGATCAAACCGTTAACGATTTACGCCTTTACCTGCGTGATAACGGTCGCAAGGTGGTTACGGCGCTACTGGCATTGCAACAATCGCTGGTTGAGCAAGCCGCCCAACACACCGACAGCGTGGCGCCGGGCTTCACCCATTTACAGCAAGCCCAGCCTATCGTCTTCGGCCATCAACTGCTGGCACATGCGCAATCGTTCTCTCGTGATATCGAACGTATGCAGGACTGGGATCGCCGTAGCGCACGCTGCCCATTGGGTGCCGCGGCGATGGCGGGATCGGCCATTGCGCGTCAGCCAGAACAGGCGGCCGCTGACCTCGCTTACCTGGCACCTTGTGAAAACTCGATTGATGCTGTCGCCAGCCGCGATTACGCCGCAGAATTCCTGTTTGTCACCAGCATGATCGGCATCAACCTGTCGCGTCTGTGCGAAGAGGTGTGCATGTGGGCCTCACGCCAGTTCCGCTGGGTCGAGTTGCACGACAGCTACGCCACCGGCAGCTCAATCATGCCGCAGAAGAAAAACCCCGATATCGCTGAGCTGACACGTGGTCGCTCAGGCCGTTTAGTCGGCAACCTGATGGCGCTGCTCACCACCATGAAAGCCATGCCACTCTCCTACAACCGCGATCTCAGTGATGACAAGCGCAACGTGATTGATGCCGTAGACACGCTGCTGCTGGTACTGCCAGCGATGGCGGGCATGATGTCGACGTTGAAATTCAACACCGATGTGATGCGCGATCAGGCACCCGATGGCTTCACGCTAGCGACCGAAGTGGCCGACTGGCTGGCGATGCGCGGCGTGCCATTCCGTGAAGCGCATGAAATCACCGGTCAACTGGTACAGCTGTGCGAGCAGGAAAATTGCGGCTTGTCCGATCTGAGCGATACACAGTTGCAGGCTGTAGATGCGCGTTTAACGCCGGATGTGCGCAGTGCGTTGACGTTAGAAGCCGCTTTGGCGGCTCGCAGTGGCTACGGCGGCACCGCACCAGCACGTGTGCGCGAGCAGCTGGCCCGCCTGCAAACCCTGATGCAGGACCAGCAGCGCTGGACCGAAGATTACGCTGGCCCACGCGCCTGAGGAGTCATCTATGTCGCAATCCACCCCGGTAGAACCCAGCCTGAATAACAGTCGCGAGCAGATGCACTACGATCTTGACCGCTATCAGGTGGTGCCGCGTCGTTACTACGGCCGTATCACCGCGTCCGTCGTGATCCTGGTCTTGCTAGGGTTGCTGGTGAATGCCTTCGCACACGGCAATATCGAATGGTCGTTTGTCGGCCAGTTCTTTACCGCGCAGGCCATCCTCAACGGTGTGGTCAACACCTTGATCATGTCCGTGCTGGCAATGGGGCTGGGCGTGTTGTTCGGGGTGATCACCGCGATCATGTACATGTCGCCGAACCCGGTGCTGCACTACATCGCGGTGGGCTACGCCTGGATTTTCCGCGGCACGCCGCTGATTCTGCAACTGCTGCTGTGGTTCAACCTCGCGCTGGTGTTTCCCACGATCAGCATTCCCGGCGTGTTCAGCGTGCAAACCGTCACCATCATGACGCCCTTTCTGGCGGCGTTGCTGGGCCTGAGTATCAACCAGGGGGCGTACACCTCGGAAGTGGTGCGTGCCGGTTTGCTGTCGGTGGATACCGGGCAATACGAAGCCGCAAAAGCTATCGGGATGCCACGTCTGCAAGCGCTGCAGCGCATTATTTTGCCTCAGGCGATGCGCGTGATACTGCCGCCCGTGGGTAACGAATTCATCAGCATGATCAAGACCACCAGCCTGGCGAGCATGATCCAGTACTCGGAACTGCTCTACAACACGCAAACCATCTACTTCGCCAATGCGCGCGTGATGGAACTGCTGTTCGTGGCGGGCATCTGGTACCTGATTGTGGTGACCGTGCTGTCATTTGGCCAGAGCCAGTTGGAACGCTACTTCTCACGCGGCCATCGCCAGCGTCAGTAATTGGGAGTGAGACATGAGAAACATCGTGCGCGCCGTCAAGGTGAACAAATATTTCGACCAGTTCCACGCCCTGAAGGATGTCAGCCTTGAGGTGAATTACGGCGAGGTGATGTGCATCCTCGGCCCATCGGGATCGGGTAAGAGCACTTTTTTGCGCTGCATCAATCAGTTGGAGAAAGTCGATCAAGGCGGAATCTGGGTTGACAACGAACTGGCGGGTTATCGCATTGCCGGCAACAAGTTACATGCGCTGAGCGACAAGCAGATTGCACGTCAGCGCCTGCAAACCGGCATGGTGTTCCAGCGCTTCAACTTGTTCCCGCACAAAACCGCGCTGGAGAACATCATCGAAGGACCCTGCCGTGTTTTGCTGCGTCCGAAACGTGAAGCCAGTGAAGAAGCCATGGCACTGCTGGATCGGGTTGGGTTGGCGCATAAGGCGCATGACTATCCGCAGTCGTTATCCGGTGGGCAGCAGCAGCGGGTGGCGATTGCCCGTGCACTGGCAATGAAACCGAAACTGATGCTGTTCGACGAACCCACCTCAGCGCTGGATCCGGAAATGGTCGGTGAAGTGCTGGCAGTGATGCGTCAGCTGGCAAAAGAGGGCACCACCATGCTGGTGGTCACGCACGAAATGGGCTTTGCCCGTGAGGTGGCTAATCAGGTGGTGTTTATGGATGAGGGACGAATTATCGAGCAGGGCGCACCAGAAGACATTCTGCTGAACCCGCAGAACCCACGGATGAAAAACTTTATAAACGCGATTCTTCTTTAATGTGACCGGGGTGAAAAACATGAAAAAGCTGTTATTGAGTGCCATCAGTGCTGCTGTGTTGCTGCAATCTTCTGCCTGGGCAGATATCGCTGTACCTGCGGCGATCAAAGAGAAAGGGTTAACGGTCGCGATTATGCCGAACTACCCGCCAATGGACTTCAAAGATCCCGCGACCAACCAGCTCACCGGTGTCGATTACGATCTCGGCCAGGCGATTGGTGAAAAGCTGGGCGTAAAGATCAACTGGCAAGAGATCGCTTTTGAGCAGATGGTTAACGCCGTGGTCACCAAACGCGTTGATCTGGTGATGTCAGGCATGACTGACACCAAAGAGCGCCAGAAGGTGGTCAACTTCATCGACTACTTCAAAACCGGTCCACAGTTCTACACCTTGAGTTCTCATACTGAGATCAACAGCGCGATGGATCTGTGCGGTAAGAAAGTCGGCACCAGCCGCCGCACCACCTTCCCGCAAGAGATTGCCAACTGGTCGAAAGCACACTGTGAAGCCGCAGGTAAACCGGCCATCGTTGTAGTGGGTGCAGAAGGCACGGCAGATGCGCGTACCCAGCTGCGTCAGGGGCGTCTGGATGGCGCAGTGCAGGGCAGCGAAACCCTGCCGTACATCATGAATCTGGAAAAAGGCACCTTTAAGCCACTGGATAAAGCCTTCTCCTTCCAATACACCGGCATGGCGATGGGCAAAGATGCCACCGAGCTGACCACGGCGATTCAGGCCGCGATTGACGCCATGATTGCCGATGGTTCGTACCAGAAGATCCTCAGCAAATGGGGCCTGAGCGATAACGGTATCGATAAAGCGATGGTTAATCAGGGCTAAAGGAGTAAGCAGATGCAACAACCGGGCGCAGTGCGCTGGCCGCAGGGTAAACGCGGCTGTATGGCGCTGGCGTTTGACCTTGATGGTCCCACTGGCGATGCCATGTTGAATGGCAGCCTGTGGTCAACGCCAGAGTATTTTACCTTTGGGGCTTACGGGCCATACCGCGCGCTCGGGCGTCTGCTCGACCTGCTGCGTGCTTTCAATCTGCCTGCCACCTTCTTTGTGCCAGCATGGGTGGTGGAGCAGTGGCCGCAGCAGTGTCAGGCGATTATCGAACAGGGCCACGAAGTGGCCTATCACGGCTACCGTCATGAATCCTTTTGGGCTATTTCACCGGAAGAGCAGCGGGCGGTGATGGCGAAATCTGCCGAGATTTTTAAACAGCATCTGGGCATTACCGCCTGTGGTTTTCGTACTCCCTCAGGTGACTGGCATGCGGAAACACCACAAATTTTACGTGAAGCGGGGGTGATCTACTCCAGCAGCATGCGCGGTGACGATCGACCCTATGCGATGCCCGTCGCGGGCCATACGCCGTTGGTTGAGATCCCCGGCAAGTGGGAGATGGATGACTACGCCTCACTGGCCTATACGCGTCAGCCTGATTTCCCGAAAGGCGGCGATCGCATCGCCAGCTATGCCCAAACACGCGACAACTGGCAGCGTGAGTTTGACGGCGCGATGGATGAAGGCTTGTGCCTGACCACGCTGTTCCATCCGAAAATATCCGGTCAGCCGGGGCGTATCCTGCTGCTGGAACAACTGTTTGAACATATGACCGCCCGTGATGACGTGTGGTTTGCGCGCTGTGACGCGGTGGCGCAGTGGTATTTGCAGGAGCAACAGCATGACTGAATCTTCTCGCTGGCCGCTGGGCTTCCAGTCGGCTGCTGTTCTGACTATCGATTTCAACGATATCCACGGCATTCTCACGCAGGCACCGGCTGTTGCCGGGCGCGATAAAACCCTGTCAGTGTGGCGCTATGGCACGCTGCGCGGCGTCGATCGCTTGCTGGCGCTGCTGGCGGAAAAGCAGCTGAAAGCCAGCTGGTGCCTGCCCGCGATTGTCGCCGAGGAGCAAGCGGAACTGCTGCAACGTATCGTGGCGGAAGGCCATGAAATTGCCTGTAGCGGCGATCGCCATGAAGATTTCTCGCAGCTGACCTTAGCGCAGCAGATCGACAGCGTGACGCGCGGCTGCGACAAACTGGCACAGCTTACCGGCAAACCGATTTTAGGTTTTCGCACTCCAGCCGGGCAGTGGAAACCGGGGCTGGCAGAAGCGCTGGTGGCACAGGGGATTCGCTGGTCATCCAGCTGGCGTGGCGACGATCTGCCGTACTTCCATCCCGGCACTCGCTTAGTCGAATTGCCGATGCACTATACGCTGGAAGACGAACCTTACTTTGCTTTCAACCTCAGCCCGGCGATTCCACCGGGGCAATCGCGTATTGCGCCCTATGCTGAGACGCTGGCGAATATGACGCAAGATTTCCACGGCTTCCACCGCTTTGGCCTGTGTTATCTGCTGCGCCTGCATCCGGAGATTATGGGTACCGCCGGACGTATCAGCTTGCTGCGCGAATTGATCGATACCCTACAGCAGCACAATGTGTGGATCGCCACGGCCGAGCAGGTGGCTGCACACTGGCAATCCCAGCCGGGGAACGATACCTCGCATCCTGCGGAAGTTTTCGCTCGCATTACTGGAGGTGCCCATGGCCTCAACGCTTGAACAACTGGCCGCGTTTATCGCCACCACCGAGTTTGAGCAACTGCCATCCTCATTGGTGGAGCAAGCGAAGCGCCATCTGCTGGATACCTTTGGTGCGTCGCTGGCGGGCACGGACAGTGCCATCTGGCGTGACTGCCTCGCATTAGTCTCTGAAGAGGGCGGCAAGGCGCAGTCGGTGGTCTGGGGCAGTGATGCGCAGTTCCCACCACGCCAGGCGGCCTGGCTAAATGGTGTGGCGGCGCACATGTATGAGCTGGATGACACCGGCGGCTGCGATCATTCCGGAGCGGTGGTGTTGCCCGCCTTGCTGGCTGCACTGCCATTGGCCACACATCCGGTGGAAGGCCGGGCGCTGATCGTCGCGATGGTGATTGGCTATGACGTGGGACGTCGGGTGCTGGAAGCCTGTGGGGGCTACTCTGCGCACAATGGCGCGGGTTGGCACTCAACGGCCAGCTGTGGTGTGTTTGGTGCCGCCGCCGCCGTGTGCAGCCTTTTACAGCTGGATCGTCAGCAGTGCGCCTCTGCACTGGGTATAGCCGCCAGTTTTAGCGGCGGTCTGTGGGGCTTTATCCACGACGGTTCACACACCAAAAAATTGCATGCCGCGCGTGCGGCAGAAGGCGGCGTACAGGCTGCGTTACTGGCGCAGCGTGGCATCAATGGGCCATCAGCGGTATTTGAGGCGAAATGGGGCGGATTTTTACAAACCCTGGCGCCAGAAACCCAGCAGCCCGCCGCGTTAACTGCCGATCTCGGCAGTGTGTGGAAACTCGCACGCTGTTCGATCAAGCCTTATGCGTCCTGTCGCGGCACCCATGCGGCGATCGATGCGTTAGGCATCTTGTTGTCTCAGCATCAGGTGCGTGTCGAGCATATCGAGCGCATTGTGGTGGGGCTTAATCCGTTCCTGCTCGATATGTGTGGCGGACGTGAGCTGCAAAGCCTGGCCAGTGCACAGATGAGCTTGCCGTATGCGCTGGCGGCACGTGCGCTATATGGTTCTGCCGAACTGGGGAGTTACGATGATGCGAAGCGCCTGCACCCTCAGGTCGGCGAGTTTATGACGCGTATCGTGCTGGAAATTGATGAGCAGCAGGGGCGCGATGATGAGCCCTGGGTGCGCATTGAAACCCAGCACGGGGAGCAGTGGGAGCATCATGTTGCCGTTGCCTCTGGCGCACCGGCCAATCCGCTGAGTCTTGAAACGTTGCTGGCGAAATACCGTAGCTTAGCGGCGCGAGTGTTGCCGCTGGAGCAAGTTGAGCAGCTGGAAACCCTGTGTCTGGATCTGGACGACGTGGCGGATGTGCGGGAAATGGTGGCGTTATTGGCTGCGGGTTGATCAGCTTCCCTCACCCCAGCCCTCTCCCGCAAGCGGGCGAGGGAGTTGTTCGAGCTATGTTGATGAATTGATCGGCTACCAGTCCCTTCTACCTCAAGAGATCGAACAGTCTGAGTGAAGTTAATCAATCTGCGATGGGTCCCCTCTCCCTGTGGGAGAGGGTTAGGGTGAGGGCACCCGAGCGCACAACACTAGACCCGTGCAGCTAACCCTTCGATTCGCTGCATTGCTGCCAGCAGGCGCGCTTCGGTTACCGCTTGCGCCATATTCTCCATATCCGGTGCATGCACCGATTCACGCACGATCAATGCCAGTTCGGCATCATCCAGCTGTGCGATCTCGCGCAACGTCAGCGGCACACCGCAGTCACGTGCCAGGCGCATTTCATCCAGCACCTCTTCGTCACTGCGATCTTCCAGCGCCAGCAGGCACAGGTTGCCGAAACCGACCAGCAGGCCATGGCCAAATTCACGGGTTTTATCGCAGAAGGTGAACCCTTCGTAAATCGCATGGGATGCCGCAGCGTGGGCACCGTTGCTCATCAGCGAGGTCAAGCCTGCCCAGGTAAAGATGGCATCCAGCACCTGATCCAGTGACGCACTGCTTTCCCCGCGCAGCACGGCAGCATAAGCCGCTGGACCGTGTTCGGCGATAACGTCATAGCAAATCTGGCTGTGTGCCAGTGATGAGAGCGCATTACCTTCACGCGCCGGATGACGCGCACTGACGGCACGGAATTCATACCATTTTGCCAGCGTGTCGCCCAAACCCGCAGCCAGCCAGCGCGGCGGGGCTTTTGCCAGCAGTTCGCTATCAATGATCACCGCCGCTGGCGCCTGTGGCAGCGGGAAGATATCGAAGAAATTGCCGTTGTCATCATAGCGAATGCTTAATGGCGTCACCGCCGAACAGGTGGCGGCGATGGTTGGCACGGTAATAAATGGCAAGCCAAGCTGCGCGCCGACCGCTTTTACGGTATCCAGCGATTTGCCGCCGCCGACGCCGATGATCACATCCGCTTGCAGTTCCGTGGCGATGGCCGCCAGACGATTGATCTGATTAATCGAGGTTTCGCCGCCAAACCATTCCTGCGCCAGCAGCGTGACATTCGCTGCCAGCAGTTGCGCACGCACCTGCGCTTCCACCGCTTGCAATGCCTGATGGCCGCCAATCAGCAGGGCGCGTTGACCCAGTCCGGCGCAAATTTCGCCCAGCTGATTGATTACACCCGCGCCGCGCAAGACGCGCGCTGGAAACACCAAATTCTGTTGTGTCATGACTTTTTCTCTGTGTAACGGACGCCGGGCAATACGCACAGCATCTCATAAAGGATATTGGCCGCCAGCTGCGAGGTCATGCCGCTGAGATCGTACGGCGGTGACACTTCGACGAGATCGCCGCCCACCAGGTTGAGCCCACGGCAGCCGCGCACAATCTCGAGGCCTTGCATGGAGGTCAATCCACCCACTTCTGGCGTGCCGGTGCCAGGTGCCCAGGCGGGATCGAAGCTGTCAATGTCATAGCTGAGGTACACCGGGCCATCCCCAATGCGTGCCCGCACCTCGGCCATCAGGGGTGCCATGGATCGATACCAGCACTGTTCAGCGGGCACCAGATGGAAGCCCTGATCGACGCCCCACTGGAAATCATCGGCAGCGTAGCCCTGTGCACGCTGACCAATCTGCACCACGCGCTGGCAGTCGAGCAGACCTTCCTCCACCGCACGACGGAAGGTGGTGCCATGGGCAATCTTTTCGCCAAACATCTCATCGTTGGTGTCGGTATGCGCATCAACATGGATCAATCCCATCGGGCCATGCTTTTTCGCCAGCGCCCGCAGAATCGGTAACGTCAGCGTGTGATCCCCACCGAGCGTCAGAGGAATAATCGGCCAGTTATTCAGTTCGGTATAATAGTTTTCGATGATATCGACCGACTTCAACAAGCTATAGGTGTTGATCGGCACGTCGCCGAGGTCACCGACGCGCAGTGAATCAAACGGGGCTGCTCCGGTGGCCATGTTATAAGGACGAATCATCACCGAATCGGCGCGAATGGCGCGCGGCCCGTATCGCGTGCCGCTGCGTTGCGAGGTCCCAATATCCAGCGGAATCCCGACAAAGGCGACATCCAGGTTGGCAGGGGATTCGACGGCGGGCAGACGCATCATGGTGCCGCGTCCAGCAAAGCGTGGCATCTCGTTGCCGCCCTGCGGCTGAGGAAAATCGGTCATCTCGGGCTCCTTCGGCTAAGTGAACCTCATCATGGCGTGTGGCGCGTACAGGAAAAATCCTTGACAGCAGATAATCACTTCAGAGATTACTTAACTTTAGCCAGTAATCTCTGAAGGAAAATCGGTGCAGACGCTTCCCAACCTTAAACTGCTGCAGGTGTTTGCCAGTGTGGTAGAAAATCAGGGCTATTCGCGGGCGCAACAGGCGCTCAATATGACCACGCCCGCCATCAGTGCCTATATGAGTGAGCTGGAGACGCAGCTGGGTTTTATCCTGTGCCAGCGCGGGCGCGGCGGATTCACGTTAACCACCAAGGGCGAGCAATTTTACCGCTACAGCCAGGAAATGCTGGCGACGCTGGCGGGTTGGCAGGAGCAGGTCGAAACCCTGAAAAGTGAACAGGGCGGAACTTTCTCCCTTGGCGTGGTCGATGCGACGGTGACGGACAGTATGCTGGATCTGCCAGCCGCAATTGCCCGTTTTAATCAGCGTTTTCCGGCGGTCTTTTTCAACCTCAGTGTGCGCGATCCCAATGAACTGCAACAGCAACTGCTGGAGGACCGGCTCGATTTAGCCATTGGTCACTTCCCACTGCGTGCCAGCAATCTGGTGACCATTCCACTGTATGAAGAGCAGCACTGGCTCTATTGCAGCCCTGAGCATCCTCTGGCGCAGGGCGAGACGGATATGCGCACCGTGCAGCAAACGGGCATGGTGACGCGGCGCTACTGGAATCAGCAAGAACTCAACAAACGCGGATTTCGTCAGAGCAATGCCTCGGTTGAGAGTATTGAAGCGCAGTTGACGCTAATACTTTCCGGGCGTTTTATCGGTTACCTGCCCGAACACTATGCCAGCAGCTGGGAACAGCAGGGTAAATTGTGCCGTCTGTTGCCAGAACATTTCCATTTCCGTGCGCCGTTTTCGTTCGCCTTCCGCCGTGGACGCTCACGTGAAACCCTGATCCGCGCGATGCGTGAAATTCTGAATCCCGCGCGAAAAAATAGCAGTGAAAGCTGACGCTGCGGCGATACTGTGTAAAAATACAGGCCAATTCAGCAAAAAGTATTCAACATGGCCCTGACAGCAGCGATAAAAAGCCAAATTGCGCAATGGTACAAGGCGCTGCAGCAGCAGGTTCCTGACTTTATCCCGCGCGCGCCGCAGCGCCAGATGATCGCCGAAGTGGCGAAAAGTCTGGCCGGCGACGAAGGCCGCCATCTGGCGATCGAAGCCCCCACCGGCGTGGGTAAAACCTTGTCGTATCTGATCCCCGGTATTGCGGTGAGCCGCGCCGAGGAGAAGCGTTTAGTGATCAGCACCGCCAACGTGGCGCTGCAGGATCAAATTTTCAGCAAGGATCTGCCATTGCTGAAAAAAATCATTCCCGACCTCACCTTTACCGCCGCTTTTGGTCGCGGTCGCTATGTCTGTCCGCGCAATCTGGCGGCGCTGGCGGCGACCGAAGACCAGCAAGGCGATCTGCTGCTCTATCTGGATGAAGAAGCGGTGACCGGTTCCAAAGAGGAGCAGAAGTTCTGCGCCCGACTGGAGAAAGATCTCAGCCGCTACAAATGGGATGGCCTGCGCGATCACTCTGATGTCTCAATTGAAGACAGTCTGTGGCAGCGCCTTTCAACCGATAAAGCCAATTGCCTTGGACATCATTGCCGCTGGTATCGTGAATGCCCATTTTTTGTCGCGCGTCGAGAGATTGAGCAGGCTGATGTGGTGGTCGCCAACCATGCGTTAGTGATGGCGGCGATGGAGAACGAGTCGGTGCTGCCACCGGCAAAACATCTGATGCTGGTGCTGGACGAAGGGCATCATCTGCCGGAAGTGGCGCGTGATGCGCTGGAGATGAGCGCTGAAATCACGCCGGGCTGGAGCAGTTTGCAAATCGATCTATTTGTGCGCCTGGTGGAAACCATCATGGCGCAGTTCCGCCCCAAATCACCGCCACCGCTCACCAATCCAGAGCGGTTGAAAGGCCATTGCGATGAGATGCGCGAGTTACTGCAGGTGCTATGCGCGGCACTTAATCCTTTGTTGCCGTCAAATAACCAAGCGGGTGAATTCCGTTTTGTGCTGGGTGAACTGCCTGAAGAACTGATGACGATGTGCGCGCGGCTGTTTAAGTTGAGCGATGCCTTGCGCGGGCTGAGTGAAGGGTTGCTCAATGAGTTGGGCGATCAAACCGGCAGTGCAGACATTATGCGCCTGCATAAAGCCATTATTCAGCTCAATCGCCATTTTGGTTGGTTTGAATCGATCAGCAAACTGTGGCGACTGGCCGCCATGGAAAAAGCCTCTAACGCACCGGTGTCGAAATGGATCACGCGTGAAATCCGTGATGGCCAGGCGCATCTCCTGTTCCACTGCGCGGGCATCCGCGTCAGCGATCAGCTGGAGAAACTGCTGTGGCGCAAGATCCCGCACGTGGTGGTAACCTCGGCGACCCTGCGCTCGCTAAACAGCTTTAACCGCTTGCAGGAGATGTCGGGCCTGAGTGAAAAGGCGGGCGACCGTTTTGTCGCGCTGGATTCCCCCTTCAATCACATTGACCAGGGCAAGCTGGTGATTCCGCAAATGCAGTATGAACCCTTAATGGCGACGGAAGCGGAACATATCGCTGAGATGGCGCGCTTCTTCCTGCAGCAAATGGCGGAAGAGAAGCACAAAGGGGTATTGGTACTGTTTGCCAGCGGCCGTGCCATGCAGCAATTTGTCACACACCTCACCTCATTGCGTTTGTCGATGCTGGTGCAGGGAGACCAACCTCGTTCGCGGCTGGTGGAGTTACACCGTCAGCGGGTGGAGGCGGGGCAAACCAGTATTCTGGTTGGGCTGCAATCCTTTGCGGAAGGTCTCGATTTGAAAGGCGATCTGCTGTCGCAGGTGCATATTCACAAAATTGCTTTTCCCCCGGTGGACAGTCCGGTAATTTTGACCGAAGGGGAGTGGTTGAAGAGCCTTAAGCGCTACCCGTTCGAGGTGCAGAGCTTGCCGAGCGCCTCGTTTACCTTGATTCAGCAGGTGGGGCGTTTGATTCGCAGCCACAACTGTTTTGGCGAGATCGTGATTTACGATCGACGCCTGCTGAGCAAAGGCTACGGTAGCCGACTGCTGGCCGCCTTGCCGGTGTTTCCGATTGAACAACCGGCCGTGCCGGAAGCAGAGAAGAAGCCTGCGAAACGCCGTAAGAAAACCTGAATATTAATGTTGGCAGCCGGGTATCGGTGCGCCCTGGAAGCGGGAATGCCTTGATGGAACTGAACAAAATTATCAAAGAGATTGGGCGCGGTAAGAACCATGCGCGCGATATCGATTTCGACACGGCGGTGGCGCTGTATAGCGCCATGCTGGCGGGCGAAGTGCCCGAACTGGAGTTAGGCGGTGTGCTGATCGCGCTGCGCATCAAAGGTGAAGGTGAAGAGGAGATGCGCGGTTTCTACCACGCCATGCAGCAGCAGATGATGCAGTTGCAACCTCCGGCCCATCGCCCGATGCCCATTGTCATCCCCAGCTACAATGGCGCCCGTCGTCAGGGCAATTTGACGCCGCTGCTGGCATTGCTGCTCAACAAGCTCGGTTTCCCGGTGTTACTGCACGGTGTCAGTGATGATCCTACCCGCATCACCACCGAAGCGGTGCTGGCCGCGCTGGATATTGTCTCAGTGATAAACGCGCAGCAGGCGCAGGCCAAACTCGATAGCGGTGAGCTGGCCTTTATCACCATTGATCATCTCTGTGCGCCGATGGCGAAACAGCTTTCACTGCGCTGGCGCATGGGCGTACGCAACAGTGCCCATACGCTGGCGAAGCTGGCGACGCCGTTTGCTGAACGCGCAGCGCTGCGTTTGTCGAGTGTTTCACACCCGGAGTATGTGCCGCGCGTCGGCAAGTTCTTCCAGGATATCGATGCACCCGCCATTCTGCTCAACGGCACCGAAGGTGAGGTGTACGCCAATCCGCAGCGCTGTCCGGCGATCAGTTACATCGCGGGCGCGGGCGCAGAGGCTGAAGTGTGGATTGAGCGCCAGCCGGAAACCAGCGTCGCACTGCCGGAAAGTAAAAACGCGCAGGATACGGCTGAGTGGATTAAACAGGTGTTGGCCGGTGAGCGCGCGGTGCCACAGGCGCTGCGTTTACAGCTGGCATGCTGTTTAGTGGCGACGGGCGAATCTGCCAATCTGGATGAAGCGGAAACGCGATTGCAGCAGGCTGGGATTTAGCGTCAGCAAGGTCGCCATTAATCACGTAATGCTCGTCAGTTAAGCGCCTTTCGGTCACCATAAATGGCGACCATACAATGCATTGGCGCGTTTTACGTAGGGTGCGCATTTATGCGCACCAGGATGAACACATCAAATTGTCACTCAATCAATCTTTCACCAATACGCTTTCCACCAACTGCTGCCAAAAGGTGATACCAATCGGCAGTAGCTCGTCATTAAAATCGTAATGGGCATTATGCAGCGGGGCAGAAGGCGTTGCGCCATCGGCACCTAACCAGAAATAAGCGCCGGGGCAATGTTCCAGCATACAGGCGAAATCTTCCGATGCCATGGAAGGGTTAACCTGCCAGTGCACCTGCGATTCCCCCAACACGCGGTAAGCGACATCGCGCACTTGCTCAGCGGGAACGGGATGGTTGGCCGTGACGGGATAACCAGGATACCAGTGAATCTCACCGCTGACGCCAAACGGGCGTGGCAGCGTGGTGACGAAATCTTCAATCAGACCGCGCACGCGATCGCGCACGTCGGTCTGCAAACATCGTACCGTGCCTCGCAAGACAATCTGCTCTGGAATGACGTTAATCGCTTCACCGCCGTGGATTTGCGTCACGCTGACCACCGCAGAAGCCAGTGGGGACAGACGGCGTGAAGGGATGGTTTGTAACGCCAGAATCAGTTCCGCCGCCACCACCATCGGGTCGGCTCCGCTTTCCGGCATGGCCGCATGGCAGCTTTTGCCATTGAGCGTGATTTCAAACGAATCGAGCGAGGCCATCATCGCCCCTGGATTTACCGCCAGCGAACCCACCGGTAAACCAGGCCAGTTATGCATCGCATAGACTGCATCCATGGGGAAACGGGTAAACAAACCTTCTTCCACCATTTTGCGCGCGCCGCCAAGGTTCTCTTCAGCGGGCTGGAACAGAAAGTGCACCGTGCCTTTGAAATGGCGTGTCGCAGCCAGCTGGCAGGCGGCCGCCAGCAGAATCGCGGTATGACCATCGTGGCCGCAGGCATGCATCACGCCCGGACGGTTGGATTTCCACGCGGGTGCACCTTTCTCGGTGATCGGTAGCGCATCCATGTCGGCACGCAGGCCAATGACCGGCCCCGGACCATTTTCCAGCGTGCCAATGACGCCCGTTCCTGCCAGCCCACGAAACACCTGTAACCCTGCTTCTGCAAGCACCTTTGCCACCAACTCACTTGTGTGTTGCTCCTGGTAACCCAGTTCAGGATGTTGGTGTAACTGACGACGCCAGTTAAGGGCGTTTTCCAGCAGGACGGCAGGCAGGCTCATAAAGTTAGGCTCTCCATCAGCAGCTTGTGCTGCAATTTCTCTGACACGAGGTGATGTGTTCAATGTAGTGGTAAGCGCAGGGTGGCGTCTATCGCGGAACGGAATAATTTGGCTATAGGGTATAGCGGAATGGAATATACGATGTGGTCGCAGAGTGATTTTAACCGTCGCGATGCGATAATTCGCGCCGCGACGGTTATCAGGCCAAGGTGCGCATTGCTGCGCACCGGTAGATCTATTTCTGCATTGGCAGATTCAAATCATGTTTTTTCGCACAGCTCTGTGCCAGCTCGTAACCGGCATCCGCATGGCGCATCACGCCCGTTGCCGGATCGTTCCACAGCACACGGCTCAGGCGCGCATCGGCTTCAGCAGTGCCGTCGCAGACGATCACCACGCCAGAGTGCTGCGAAAAGCCCATACCCACGCCACCGCCGTGGTGCAGGCTCACCCAGGTCGCGCCGCCTGCGGTGTTCAGCAGGGCATTGAGCAGCGGCCAGTCGGACACGGCATCAGAGCCATCCTTCATCGCTTCGGTTTCACGGTTAGGTGAGGCCACCGAACCGCAATCCAGATGGTCACGACCAATCACGATAGGCGCTTTCAGCTCGCCATTGCGCACCATTTCGTTGAACGCCAGCGCGGCTTTATGACGCTCGCCGAGGCCCAGCCAGCAAATGCGCGCGGGTAAGCCCTGGAAGGCGATGCGCTCCTGCGCCATATCGAGCCAGCGGTGCAGGTTCTTATGATCCGGGAACAGCTCTTTCAGCTTGGCATCGGTTTTGTAGATATCTTCCGGGTCACCTGATAACGCCACCCAACGGAACGGGCCTTTGCCTTCACAGAACAGCGGACGAATATAAGCCGGGACAAAGCCTGGGAAGTCGAAGGCGTTTTTCACACCCTCATCCAGCGCCACCTGACGGATATTGTTGCCATAGTCCACGGTGGGCACGCCCATGTGGTGGAAATCCAGCATCGCCTGCACGTGTACGGCCATTGAGGCGCGTGCCGCTTGTTCTACCGCTTTCGGGTTGCTGACGCGCTCGGCCTGCCAGCGCTCAACATCCCAACCGATCGGCAGATAACCGTTGATCGGGTCGTGTGCAGAGGTTTGGTCCGTCACGATATCGGGTTTCATGCCACCCGCTTTAGCGCGTTTGACCAGTTCCGGTACGATCTCGGCGGCATTTCCCAGCAGGCCAACAGAGATCGCCTGTTTCGCTTTGGTGGCTTTTTCAATCAGATCCAGCGCTTCGTCCAGCGTGTAGGCTTTGTGGTCCACGTAGCGGGTACGCAGACGGAAATCGATGCGTGATTCCTGGCACTCAATCGCCAGCACGCTGGCACCGGCCAGCACGCCTGCCAGCGGTTGTGCGCCGCCCATGCCGCCCAGACCAGCAGTAAGGATCCAGCGGCCACGCAGATCGCTGTCGTAATGCTGACGACCGGCTTCGGCAAAGGTTTCAAAGGTGCCCTGCACGATGCCCTGCGCGCCGATGTAGATCCATGAACCTGCGGTCATCTGGCCATACATCATCAACCCGGCTTTATCCAACTCGTGGAAATGATCCCAGGTGGCCCAGTGTGGCACCAGGTTGGAGTTCGCCAGCAGCACACGCGGGGCATCCGCATGGGTACGGAATACGCCCACCGGTTTGCCGGACTGGATCAATAACGTTTCTTCCGGCTGTAGGGCGCGCAGCGATCGTAAAATCTGCTCGAAGCACTCCCAGTTACGGGCTGCTTTACCGATACCGCCGTACACCACCAGATCTTCCGGGCGTTCTGCCACATCAGGATCGAGGTTGTTCTGGATCATGCGGTAAGCCGCTTCAATTAACCAGTTAGCACAATGCAGTTCATTACCGCGCGGCGCACGGATTTCACGGGCTACAGCCTGAGACAAAGTTTCGCTCATCATCGGTTCCTTAATGGGTAGTAGAACGCTGGCTTGGCAGCAGCGCAGTAAGGGATTCTGGCCAGGCATGGCTGCTGGCCCACAGACGCATGGATTCGATATCCGGCGCCATTAAACGGTCGTGATCGAGGAAGGCCACGTTTTCACGAATTCGGCTCATCTCCTGCTCTAGCGCAGCAGAGCTTTGCAGCGGACGGTGGAAATCAATGCCTTGGGCTGCTGCCATCGCTTCAATACCGACCACGGCGGCAGTGTTGAAGCACATATCGCCGAGGCGGCGAGCGGCATAGGTCGCCATTGAGACGTGATCTTCCTGGTTGGCAGAGGTCGGCAGGCTGTCAACGCTGCCCGGATGAGCAAGGGATTTATTTTCCGAGGCCAGCGCGGCCGCCGTCACCTGTGCAATCATAAAGCCGGAGTTGACACCGCCATCACGCACCAGGAATGGTGGCAAGCCCGAAAGGCCGGTATCCAGCAGCAGTGCCATCCGGCGCTCGGAGATGGCACCGATTTCAGCAATCGCCAGCGCGATAATGTCGGCGGCGAAGGCCACTGGCTCGGCGTGGAAGTTGCCGCCAGAAATGACATCGCCGCTATCACTGAACACCAACGGGTTATCCGATGCGGCGTTAGCTTCAATCTGTAATACGCGTGCTGCGTGGCTGAGGTTATCCAGGCAGGCTCCCATCACTTGAGGGACGCAGCGAATAGAGTAGGGGTCTTGTACGCGTCCACAATTGGTATGCGAGCTGAGGATTTCGCTGCCTTCCAGCAGGGTTGAGACTGCAGCAGCCACGGCGATTTGCCCTGATTGACCGCGAGCCTGATGGATGCGCGCATCATAAGGTTTCACCGAGCCTTTGATGGCTTCCAGCGAGAGTGCACCTGCCATCAATCCTGCGGCAAACAGGTTTTCGGCTTCGAACAGACCGCGCAGTGCCAGGGCGTTGGAAACCTGGGTGCCGTTAAGCAGTGCCAGACCCTCTTTGGGTCCCAGCACAATCGGTTGCAGGCCGACACGCGCCAGACCTTCGGTGGCGGGGATCAGTTTGCCCTCAACACGCACCTGGCCTTCGCCCAGCAGCATCAGTGACAAGTGGGCTAGCGGAGCTAAATCACCCGATGCGCCGACCGATCCTTTCTCTGGGATGCAAGGCATGACGCCCGCATTGAACAGCGCCAGTAACGCCTCGATCAGTTCGATGCGCACGCCGGAATGGCCGCGCGCCAGGCTGATGATTTTGGTGGCAACCACCAGACGCGCCACGTTATCCGGCAGTAATTCGCCCAGGCCGACACTGTGGGATAACACCAGGTTACGTTGCAGTTCGGCCAGACGCTCAGAGGGGATCTGCGTCTGCGCCAGTTTGCCAAAGCCGGTATTAATGCCATACACCACTTTGCCCGATGCGACGATGGCATCAACGGTTTCGTTGGCGCGATAGATGGCCGCACGCGCCTCATCGGCTAACGTGAGCGTCACCTTGCTTTGATAAATGGTTCGCAAGGTGGCGAGGTCCACTTCACCGGGAACGAGGCGAATTTCCTGAACCGAACCTGACATAGTCTACTCCTGTCTATACAAGTGATCTGGCACTGTCCGGTCGCTTTGCTACCGCGATAAAATCGCCCGGACGTCCATGGAATGCTGTGAGTGAAGCATAAGTGTCTAATCTTGTCTATACAAGTAGCAAGCGCTATGCCAGATTGATCTGATTCTGTGAAATGCGCCGCAATGCGCATCCGCTGGCTAAGCCGGTAACGCATTGCACTGAAAAGGGGAGAGGACTGCACTGTTGGCGTGCTGTCTGCACGATTAGATGTATATACATTTACGCGCTGAGACAGTAAACTTTGGGCATTATTCGGAAAAGGAACAGGATATGGCGGAGCAAACGGCAATAGCACAGCTGGCCGCAGCGATGGGCGATGAGCCAGCACCGATTTATCAACGCGTGAAACAGGCGATCGTCAGCCAGATCCGTGAAGGCCACTGGAAAGCCAACCAGCGCGTGCCATCCGAAAGCGAACTGGTCAATGAGTTGGGCGTCAGCCGTATGACCATCAACCGTGCGCTGCGTGAACTGACCAGTGAAGGGTTTCTGGTGCGTATGCAGGGCGTGGGCACCTTCGTCGCCGAGATGAAGGGCTACACCGCGATGCTGGAAGTGCACAATATCGCGGATGAAATTGCTCAGCGCGGCCATCGTCACAGCTGCAAAATTTTATCCATTGGTCAGATGAAGGCCGATCCTGAACAGGCGGCGGTGCTGGGATTATCGACCGGGCAAACGCTCTACCATTCACTGATCGTCCATTATGAAAACGAGTTGCCGGTTCAGCTGGAAGATCGTCTGGTTAACCCACTGGTGGCACCGGATTACCTTAGTCAGGATTATCATCAACTCACGCCTTATACCTATCTGATGCGTGTCGCGCCTTTGACCGCCGGTGAGCATATTGTGGAAGCGGTGCTGCCGGATCTGCGCCAGCGTAAGCATCTGGCGCTGGATGAACATGAACCTTGCTTGTTGATCCGCCGCCAAACCTGGAGTGACAACAAGATAGTGACTTACGCGCGCCTGCTCTACCCAGGCTCGCGCTATAAGTTACTCGGTCGTTTCAGGGGACACGGTTAAGCGTCACAAACAGCAGGCTGGCTTCTGCCGAGAGCGGAGCCAGCGTCGTCTCTTCATCCAGCCACCACATACCCTGATCCACCGTCAGCCTCTCCCGGTCTGCGGTTTGCCACTCTCCGCTCAACACCCAGGCAACGCCATGCGTGCTGGTAACAGGCTGCTGAACCACCTCAACCTGAGAAAGCCAACTGTCGCGGCGCGTCATGATGTTGAAATCCTGACAGCTTCCGCTGATCTGCGCCTCAACCGCCCATTCCCCAGGAAATGCCCATGGCTGATGCGGCAGCAAGCGCTGCTGCACCTGCTCGCTGCGCAGCAGCACACTGTCACCGTGCAGCAGCGTGATCACCCGGTCAATACCGGGGAAAGGGGAGAAGGGGCCATCGGCGTCAATGGTGGCGATACTGGCGCGCCAGCCAAATTGTGCGTCACCTGGCGGGAAGCTGACGATTTCACGGGTTTCTCCCCCGCCATTGCGCCAGCGGCTCACCGGCAACTGGCCATAATCAAAATGCGTTCTCATTGCAGTGCACTCATGGCTTGAGCGAAGCGTGCCGCCGCGGCTTCTTCGGCGGGATGATGGCCTTCGCTGATCACCTGGTTTCCGGCGACAAACACATCGCGAATCTGGCGCTGCGTGCCACCAAACAACCAGCGGTTGAGCAGGGAAGCGGAGTTGACGCTGCCGAGGAAGGCATCGTTATCCAGTACCAGCCAGTCGGCGCGTTTGCCCACCGCCAGTTCACCGGTGGCAATGGCGCATGCCTGGGCACCACCTTGCGCCGCCTGCTGCCAGAGCAGATCGCCCACCGAAGGTTGATGCGGCAAGGTGATGCGATTGCGGCGACGGTCGCGCAGACGCTGACCATACTCCAGCCAGCGCAGCTCTTCTAACGCACTGAGCGAGACATGGCTGTCGGAGCCGATGCCCCAACGCCCGCCGCGTGCGATGTATTCCACTGCGGGGAAAATACCGTCACCGAGGTTGGCTTCGGTCGTGGGGCATAATCCGGCGATGGCGCCGCTGGCCGCCATGCGCTGAATCTCGCTGTCATCAAGGTGCGTGGCATGGATCAGGCACCAACGTTTATCCACCTCAAAGCGATTGTAGAGCCAGGCAACGGGGCGCTCACCGCTCCAGGCCAGGCTGTCATTGACCTCTTTTTCCTGCTCTGCGACGTGAATATGCACCGGCACCTCTGCGTGGCTGGCGGCGAGCACATCACGCATTTGTGCTTCACTCACCGCGCGCAGCGAGTGGAAACAGATGCCATGATTAAGTAACGGCTTGTGCATGCTCCACTGGGCTACGCGTTGCTGTTGTTGCAGATAGACGTCAGTCTGCTGGATAAAGCGACGTTGTCCTTCGCTGGCTGGCTGAGCACCAAAGCCGCTGTAACTGTAGAGCACGGGCAGCAGTGTCTGACCAATGCCGGCAGTGTCGGCAGCGGCGATTAGCTGCTGGAGCATCGCATCATCGGCATAAGGTTTCCCGTGCGGGTCGTGATGCAAATAGTGGAACTCCGCCACCTGGCTGTAGCCACCTTTCAGCATATCGATATACAGGTGCGTGGCGATATCACCCACCTGTTCGGGTGACAGGCGTTGCACCATGCGATACATCAGATCGCGCCAGGTCCAAAAACTGTCCTGGGGGTCACCCGCCACTTCTGCCAGCCCGGCCATGGCGCGCTGGAAGGCGTGTGAATGCAGGTTAGCGATTGCCGGGATCACCGGGCCTGCCAGGCGCGTTGCACTGCCGCAAGCGCTGTTGGGCGTGAGTTCGGTAATCTGCCCGGAGGCATCGGTGGTGATGATAACGTCTTCATGCCAGCCGTCGGCCAGCAGCGCGCGTGGGGCAAAAAACACGGCCATGGTTGATCCTTAAGGGTGGATAGTTGTATATACATATACATACTTTAATGCGCAGTGTAAATCGTCAGACGTGAAGGGGAGTGGGATGGCAGAAACGAAGCAGATCGACAGCCTGTGGCTGGGGGCCGATATCGTGACGATGCGAGATGGTCACTATAACCTGATTGCCGACGGCGCCGTGGCAGTGGATAACGGTGAACTGATTTGGGTAGGGCCGCGCAGCGCGTTACCGGATTTTACGTCCCGTGAGCAGCATCAGTTTGATGGCGGCATCATCACGCCTGGGCTGGTGGATTGCCATACCCATCTGGTATTTGGCGGCGACCGCAGCCAGGAGTTTGAACAGCGCCTGAATGGCGTCAGCTATGCCGAGATCGCCGCGCAGGGTGGCGGTATCCTCTCGACGGTGCGTGCTACACGCGCGGCTACGCAGGCTGAACTGGTGGCATCGGCGCGCTGGCGGCTCGATCGTTTGCTGGCCGAAGGGGTTACCACGGTAGAGATCAAATCCGGTTACGGCCTCGATGAAACCAGTGAATTGACCCTGCTGCGCGCCATCCGCGAGCTGGCAGAAACAGTGCCTGCTGACGTGCTCGCTACCTGCCTGGCGGCCCACGGTTTTCCGCCGGAGTTTAAACAGAATCCGCAGGGCTGGATCGATATCATCTGTAATAGCCTGTTGCCGCAGGTCAAGGCCGAGGGGCTGGCGGATGCGGTCGATGCCTTCTGCGAACATCTGGCGTTTTCCCCTGAACAGGTCCGCGCGGTGTTTGATGCCGCCAAAGCGCTGGATTTGCCGGTGAAACTGCATGCCGAGCAGCTCTCTGCGCTTGGCGGTGCCACGCTCGCAGCTCAGTACGGTGCGCTGTCAGCCGATCATCTTGAGTATGCGACCGAAGACGATGCTAAAGCGATGGCGCAGCATGGCACGGTGGCGGTATTGCTGCCGGGCGCTTTTTATCTGCTGCGTGAAACGCAACGCCCGCCAGTGGAACTGTTCCGCAAACATGGTGTGCCGATGGCGCTGGCCAGCGATGCTAACCCCGGCACCTCTCCCGCGCTTTCACTGCGTTTGATGCTGAACATGGGCTGCACCTTGTTTGGCCTGACTCCGGAGGAAGCGCTGGCAGGTGTGACCTTATGGGGAGCAAAGGCGCTGGGATTACAACGCACGCACGGCTCGCTGGAGCCGGGCAAGGTGGCGAATTTTGTGCACTGGCCGCTGGCTCGTCCAGCTGAGCTGGTTTACTGGCTGGGCGGCGAACTGCCGTGTCAGGTTATTTATCGTGGAGAAGCGCAATGACCCCTTTTCATTTTACTGCAGGTAGGCTGCCGCTGCTGGTCAGTATTCCGCATGCGGGTACCCAATTAACACCGGAAGTGGACGCTGGCTTGAGCGATGCCGCACGCGGTCTGCCGGATACCGACTGGCATATTCCGTTGTTGTATGATTTTGTGCGCGATCTGGGTGCCAGCGTGCTGATTGGCCACTACTCGCGCTTTGTTATCGATCTTAATCGCCCAGCGGATAACCAGCCGCTTTACACCACTGCCACCACCGGGCTTTATCCTGAGACGTTGTTTGACGGTACCCCGACCTTTGCCGAGGGCAAAACCCCGAGTGCCAGTGCGCGTCAGGGCTACCTTGATAATATCTGGCAGCCTTATCACCAACAGATTCAGCAAGAGCTGGCGCGGCTGAAAGCCGAGCATGGTTATGCGCTGTTGTTCGATGCCCACTCCATTGCCTCAGTGATCCCGCGTCTGTTTGACGGCCAACTGCCTGACATCAACATCGGAACCAACGAGGGCGCGAGTTGCTCCACAGCGGTGATTGAAGCGATTCAGAACGTCTGCGCCGCGCAAAGCGATTACAGCTGGGTGGTGAATGGCCGCTTTAAAGGTGGCTATATTACTCGTGCCTATGGTCAGCCGGAGCAGGGCGTGCAAGCGGTGCAGCTGGAGCTGGCGCAGCTAAATTATATGGACGAGACGCCACCTTTCGCCTGGCAACAGGCGCGCGCTGCGCAGTTGCAGAAGGTGTTGAAACCGTTTATTCAGGCATTTCTTGAGGCCGGAAAACCGGTTTAATGATGGCGGTCGCCATTAATGGTGCAATGCTTGTCAGTTAAAACTCAGGCTACTTATTGATAAGTGGCCTTTCTTTTCAGTGCGGGCTCTGCCGCCACTACTGCCCCCTCTGGGCCGTCCTCGCGCCGCTAAAGCGGTACCTTCGACTTCCACGTCGTGCCGGACGGACCGTTCGCGGATGACCATCCATGGTCGGCCGCGAACTGCCCCACGCCTCCCCGCGTGGGGCTCCTGGCCCAACGTAAAAGTCTCAGCGCTGCGGATAACCCTGAGGGGGCAGCAGAGGCGTCATAGCTTCAAACTGTGTGCCCTTTTTGACAACACGCACTGAAGTTAACTAGCTGGCTGGGGCCGCACCGGGGCAGGCATCCGCAGCGCTGA